>JBJXFS010000374.1:0-3511 GCA_046155625.1 Verrucomicrobiales bacterium
CCATCTGAAGGGTTCCGCTCGCCAGCATGGTCTCGATCTGCGGCTTGCTGATGGCGGTGATATAGTGGAGCCCGGCAGCGCTTAGTGCAGTGAGTTGCGGACCGCGCAGCATGCCGCGATCTCCCACGAGAGTGATGCTGTGAGCGCCAAAGCGCTGCCGCACTTTGTCGATCTGCGAACTGACGGTCTTCGGGTCGGCGGTATTGCCGCGGAAGGCTTCGAGGGCCACAGGCCGGCCACGCTCATCGCAGAGAAGGCCGATGACGATTTGCTTTTTCCCGCGCTTGCCGTCTCGGTTATAACCGAAGGCTGCCAACTCGTTGTGATCGCCTTCAAGATACGTGCTGGTCACATCATAGAGGTAGAGCGAGGGCTTTTCTTGGGCGGGACGACGCGCAAAGAGATCCCGCTCCATGACCTCTTGGCGGTCGCTCAGCCAAGCGAGATTGGCATAGAGATCGTCCTCGTCAAAAGAGGGCAGCCCGAGGACGCAAGCCGCGCCCAAGTCGCGAGCCAGGCGCACGGCGCTGAGCCGCGAGCCCTGGTCCAAAGCGCGGGCGATGACTTGCCAGAGAGCCAAGCGGCCTTGACGGTCGTCACCCAGGACTTCGAGGATACCGAGGTCTTCGGCAATGCCCCGCAACACAGCGAGGGCGCCCACGCCTGGCCCCTGGATGAAGGGAGGCCCGCCCTCGGTAGGGGGGAGCGCCTCCCCAGCGCGAGCGGGCGCCGTTGGTTTTGGGTCGAAGGCATCTCCGGCGAGCCACTGGGCCAACTGCTCCTTGTGTTTGAGGGCTAGCCGGACGGCATTGATTTCTTCCTCGGAGCAACTGGAGAGGTTGCCCAGAGTGCGATGCTTGACCTTGCCATTCTCGCGAAAAGACGAGCGGAGCAACACCCGGGAATAAGTGACTCCTTTGGCCGAGCGGACTCTAGAAATGTCGAGAAACATCAGTGTCCACAGATTTGGACACAATATTATTGTAATATCAAGATACATTGTGGAATAAAACAACATTTTAGTGGCTACACTACACAGCCAGAAAATTCAACAAATCTCTGTCCATCAATCAGTTGAGCCGTTCAGGGGCTGAGTGACGGGGGAACTTCCGCTGGAAGTCCGGTCCCACCTCGGCGGCGCTCCGCACTTGAGGCGAGACGTGTACGGTGGGGCACGACCTCTGGGCGCGCAGGCGGCGCCAACGTCCCGCGGCTTGCCGACCCGCGTCTCCTCCAGCGATTCTCACACAGGAGGGGTCACGCTCGGGCGCACAAAAGGAGGTGAGAACAGGGCTGAGGTGCGCCCGCGCCCGCCGCCTACCGGCCTGGAAGTCCGGTCCCACCTCGGCGGCGCTCCGCGCTTGAGGAGGGACCGGAACACGCAGAAATCACCAGTCGACAAATACCCATCCGTTCCCCGATGCTGGCGGGCCATTCATCCGCCATCCAATCCATGAGCCATCCCGCCAACACCGTCACCATCCATCCGTATTTTAAAGTCCTCGCCGGCCAGATGGACACAGTCAGGCCGTTGCTGGGTCGGTTTGTGGAAACGACCCAGTCCGAGCCGGGGTGCTTGTTCTACGAGTTCACGGTGAATGGGGACGAGGTGTTTTGCCGCGAAGGGTATTCGGGGGCCGCGGGCGTGCAGGCGCATCTCGCCAATGGGGGCGCGCTGCTCGATGAAATGCTCACGCTTTCTGACCTTACGCGCCTGGAGTTTCACGGCCCCGCCGCGGAGTTGGACGCGCTGCGTGAACCGCTGGCCTCGCTCAATCCGGCGTGGTTCGTCCGCGAGTGCGGGGTGACGCGCTGAGGCGGCCGGACAGACCCCTTCCCACCCCCTCCCCACATGACCCGACCACCCGATCCCAACGCCGACCCCCGAAAGCAAATTCCTGCTATCAGCAACACCAGGTGCCGCACCCCACTCTGACAAAAGACCCGCGTGGTCGCCGCCACCCACGCCGTCAATCGCTCCGATCGAGGATTCCGACGCGCATTCTCGACTATCGGCGGGGAGAGCCAATGAATGGATATTCAGTCAGTTACAATGACGCTCCCCAAAAATGCCAAAGGATCGCCCGCTGCTGCGGAACGATCCTCGGTGCGGGGGCGGGTCTGCTGACTCGCTCCGGTCGATGGTGTGTGGAGTGGCTTGAGGGCCGCTGTTAAGACTGGCGGGTGCGGACGATCCGACGAGCGGCCATCACGAGTCCCAGTCCACCGGCGAGCAGGGCGAGGGAGGGGCCGGATTCGGGCACTGTATTCGGACGATCGCAGTCCAAGCCGTCTTTCGTGCCAAAGGAATTCCAATCGCCCCCGTTGATGGCGAACTGGCCGCTCGTGCCCCCGTCGCAACATTCTTCCTGACCGTAGACCACGAGGGTGTGGTTACCGGAGGCCAGGCTCGCGCTGAATTCCAGGATCGCGGCTGAGTTGGTCCAGTTTTCGCCCCACCACAGGTCGTCAGAGCTCCAGTCAACGGCCACCCCATCGAGAAACGCCGCGCCGCCATAAGCGAAATCCGGCGCAATGCGGAAATCAAAGCGGGACCCATCTTTCATTTCATCGACGCAAAAATCCACCTGGTACTTGAAAGCGATGCGCTCGCTGGAGCCGCCCGGGATCAGCCCCTGATTGCTGGGAGTCATCGGGTTGGTGGAGTCCCAGGTCTGAATCTGCGCCTCCCCATAGCCCGCCGGGGCCACCGGATTCGCCGCCAGAGCGGCCATCCAATGATTGCGATATCCTTCGGCCGTGGCGTAATTCGAGGGTTGAGTATCGGGCCGGGAAGAGAACAGCACGGTGCTAGCCTGCGCAGACGAAGCAATACCAGCAGCAGCCAGTACAGCGAGAAGTGCGGTGGGTTTCATTTGGTTTCTTGTTGGTCGATTGGGCGGAGGCATCTCGGTGCTTGGAAAATCGCGACTTCGATCCCTCCGATGGTTGATGACTGTGAGCAAACCATATGCCAACTGCAGTGAGGTAACATTATGGTAATTTTACCATGCACCTACTCAGTTCACAGTCAATAAATCACAAATTGATCATTTACCGAAGTTACCCGAATTCCAGCGACCGGTCCGGAATCGATCCGCCGGCTCTTCTGTCGGTTTTTCTTACAGAATTCCGATGCCGAAGCCGTCTTTCGCATCCTCAACTCCCTGTAACAAAGGCGATTACCTGCGAATGCAGGCCTGTGTAAACAATTTCGACACTTTGCTCCCTCGAGCACGAACGCGCCGGATGGCGGGGGTTCACTTCACTTTCAAGGAGGCGCCTGTGCGATCCGCGGCGGGTGGGGGATGACTTCTCAAAACATAAAGACCGAGATGGAAACCGGTAGAGTAGAGAAGGGAGCCGGCGGTTGAGCTGCCGGCCCCCTTCCCCCTCGTCAAACCGGACATGCGGATTTCCCGCATCCGGCTTTCGCGTGGCACTTGGATGAGAGGATTGGTCGTTTCCGACTTGCCTTCCCATTGCAGCTTCGCTCTTGGGTCGAGGACGT
>JBJXFS010000319.1:0-9795 GCA_046155625.1 Verrucomicrobiales bacterium
CGGGCGCGCCCTCGTGGCTGAAATGGTCGGTGGCCTTGGTGCTCGTAGTCATCTGCGTTGGCGCGACACGGTACTTGAAGCAACGAGCGGCCGCAGCCACGAAATTGCCGACACCCGCGACGCCCACCGGTCCGGACCTATCAGCGATTTCCATGCCGTCGCCCTCGACCGCTCCACTCGCTTCCAGCGACTCAACCATCAATGCCAACGACATCTTCCGTGCGCCCGCCGAAGCGAGTTCCACCCCTAAATCGACCGCGAATCATGTCGAAACCACCTCGCCTCAATCATCGTCCGCGGCGAATCGCCCTTCCGCATCCAGCTCCCAATCGCCCTCCACTCAACGCACCGAAACCTCCCCCGCCCTCACCGCCTTGCAGGACAAGTTCCTAGTCGCCCTAGCCCGCGAGAAGGACAAAGCATCAGCTGCCGGCGACGCCACCCTGGCTGAAAAATTGACCGATGAATCACGCCGTTTTTCTGAGGAGAAGGAAGTTCCCAAGACCGATCCGCTCGAGATTCATCCCGTGGTGGCCCGCCTGCGTGCGATTTATCGAGATGAGCGTGCCCGCCTGCCGGCAGCGACCTCAGTCAATCCTGTCGCTGACGCGCCCGCCCCCCCCACGGCGAACATGACCGTTTGGTGGCAATGCGATGACCGCGCCGAACCCCTCCTCAACGGCCAACCGGTCGTCGCCACTGCCGCCAAAGTCTTCAAGTTCGAGGGTGCGGCCGCCACTATTTGGCAAGCCGAGGTCGCCTTTTCCGAAGGAGATACGCTTGGTTTCAAGCTTCGAAACTTGAAAGGCGCCCGGCACTTTGTCGCGGTCGCCAAGGCCGGCCTGCGTCTCCTTTTCGTCTCGGACTTAAAGTGGGAGTATCTCGACACGGAACCCCCGGTCGACTGGTGGGTGGGAAAAGACCGATCCGCTCAACCCGTGCAACGCCTCGCCACCCGCGATTACAACGACCCCTGGGTCCGCGAATTCTGCGCGTTCACGAGTGTGCCATCAGGCAGCCTCACCGTCTGCTGGGGGCAAAACCCCGTCCGCACCCACCTCCGACGCACCTTGACTTCCTTCGACTTCCACACCGCCCTTGGGTCCGACGCCCGCTGAAGTCGCTGAAACCACCTGCGACTGGTGGGACCCGGTCCGCGCATCGAGGGACCAAGCACGCTCGATCAACGCACTCATTTTCCATGCCTCCGGCTCGGCGCACAACACGTTGGCTCGCCCGGCATTCCACACGACTGGACGCCTTGTTGGATTCGCCGGCCTTGCCGGCGTCGATTCAGGCGGCGCAGCGCGCTCTGGGCCGGGAACAATGGCTGCGGGAGACGTTCTATCGGGACAACTCAAGCGCTTGAGCAACTCCGTCCAGCAGCATCTGGATGGCCAGCATGATCAACAACATACCCGTCAGCTTCTCCAGTGCCCGCGTCCCTTTGGGACCCAGCTTGGGAAGGAGCCAACCGCTGGCGAGCAGGATGCCCGACATGACCGCCCAGGCCGCGGTCAGCGCGATCCACCACTCGAAGTGCCGTCCCGGGTGCTTGCTCACCAGCAGTAGAACCGACGCGATGGTCGACGGCCCAGCTATCAGCGGCAACGCCAGTGGCACGATGAATGGTTCCTCGGTTTCATCCGCTGCCTTGAGCCCTCGGGTCGGAAACACCATTTCAATGGCGATCAAGAACAACACCACGCCCCCCGCCACGTTGATGGCCGGTTGTTTCAGCCCCATCACCCGCATCACCGCCTCTCCGCTGAACAGAAAGACCACCAACAGCCCGTACGCGAACAGCAACTCCCGCACCAGTACCCACCGGCGCTTTTCCTCCGGCACCCTAGCCAAAACGGCGTGGAAAGTCGCCATGTTGCCAAACGGGTCCATGAGAAACAACAGCATCAGGAACGCAGTCGCCAAGGTCATGAGTGGCAGACTGCAGCCGGATTGTCGATGAGTCACGTCGCGACATAACCACGCCCATCGGCAGCCTCGGGTCATCCGTCTCATCATCTCCCGGCCGGTTCCCTGAATCGATGCGCTGTCTGCGATCGAAGAAGCAGACGCTCACCGCGTGCGCGACGCAACGATCTGCGGTTTTTTGCATCTCGTGGCAGCCAGGAGGGCCGGCGCACGCCGCCTCTTTACCCTCAATGTGACCGACTCCCTCTCATTTCATCGCCCGGGGGACCCGGAAATCCTCGGACCGCAAGGCCGAACTCGGCCCGGTGGCGGCCGGCGATGGTCGCCCGGAGTCGAGCCGCCGGCTCCCCCTTCTCCTGACGCGACTCCACGCTTGACCGCCTGCCACCTCCGCCATCCAATCACGGATGGCTCAACCAATCATTGGAATCGACATGGGGGGCACGTCAGTGAAGCTCGGCGTGTGTCAAGGGTCGGCTGTCCTGCACAAGGACGAGCCGATCACGACGGAGGATTTTCCTGGGGCGGATGCCATCGTCGCCGAAATGGCCCGGCGCGTGCGCAGCCTGCGCGAGCGGCACCCCCAAGTGGCGGCCATTGGCGTCGGGGTGCCCGGATTCGTCGACGCCAAGACGGGGATTGTCCATGAGCTGACGAATGTCCCGGGGTGGCGGGAAGTGCTGCTGGGGCGGGAGCTGCGGGAAATGACGGGCCTGCCGGCGGTGGCCGAGAACGACGCGAACTGCATGGGGGTGGCCGAATGGCGACACGGGGCGGCGCGTGGTCTGACGGATTTTCTGGCAATCACGCTGGGCACCGGGGTGGGCGGCGCGGTTTTTGTGAACGGGTCGCTCTACCATGGAGCGCGGAGCGGAGCGGGCGAAGTCGGCCAGATGAGTATCGATTATCGGGGGGTGGACGGCCCGCACGGGAATGTCGGCGCCTTGGAGCGATACGTCGGCAACCGTCAGATCGCCGATCGAGCCCAGAGCCTCTACGCGGCGGCGGGCAAGACCAAGTCCGACGATGAGTGTTCGCCGGCGCTGCTGGCGGCGGCCGCGGAACGCGGCGAGGCCGTTGCCCTACAAGTCTGGGAGGAATTCACCACCCAGTTGGCCTGTAGTCTGGCCAATTGCTGCTGGCTACTGAATCCCCAGGCCATCATCATCGGCGGTGGCATCGCCGCCGCGGGCGACCTGATTTTCGCACCCCTCCGGAAAAAACTCGCCGCCCAGCTCGCCGGCCCGTTTCGCGACAACCTGCTGGTCGTGCCGGCGCATTTCCGCAACGATGCCGGCATCATCGGCGCCGCCGCCATCGCCGAGGATCTCGCACGCGACTGAAAAACGCCCCGCATTGCATGAATACCGCATCCGCTTCCCTCACCCCAGCAGTGCTCCCCGCCCTCCAACTGCCGCCCCCTCTCGACCCAGGCTTTCTTTCGGCCGCCCACTGGAACCGTGCCTACGCCGCCCAGTGCCGCGCCACGCCGGATTCCCGCCCGTTTGCCATCGCCCTCGAACGCCCCGATGGCACCGTGTCCGTCCACCATACCTCGCTCCTGCCGAACACTCGCGAATTCAATGCCCTCAACTTCCGGTTCGCCGAAAGACTCCTCAAATTCCTCCTCTGGCAACGCGGCGGGGCCCGTGTCTTCGTCGGTGGAGCTCGGGAAATCGCCGAGGCCTTGCGCTCGGAATATAGTCCTGCGGGAGCCCGCGCGTTCGACGCCAACTTCATGGGCGAAAAAGCCTACGGCACTCACTTCGGCATCGACGACCGCCCCCTCCACGAATTCCCTGAGGCCAAAGAGTCCGCCATGCCTCTCGGTCGCCATCTCGACGGCTGCCGCATCGGGTTTGACCTGGGCGGCTCCGATCGCAAATGCGCCGCGGTCATCGACGGGCAGGTTGTCTTCAGCGAGGAAATCCCCTGGGATCCTTATTTTCAAAGCGATCCCCATTACCATTACGAGGGCATCATGCATTCGTTGCGGCGTGCCGCCGCCCACCTCCCGCGCGTCGACGCCATCGGCGGCAGCGCCGCCGGCGTCTACGTGAACAATGAGGTGCGCGTCGCTTCGCTTTTCCGCGGCGTCTCTCCCGAGGACTTTGAACGCCGGATCCGCCGCATTTTCTTCGACCTCCAACGCGATTGGGGCGGCATTCCATTCGAAGTCGTCAATGACGGCGAAGTCACCGCCCTCGCCGGCTCGATGGCCATGGACCAAAACCGCGTCCTCGGCATCTCGCTTGGCACCAGCACCGCCGCCGGCTACGTCGACGCCACCGGATCGATCCGGCCGTGGCTCAACGAACTCGCCTTCGCCCCGGTCGATTACCGCCCCGACGGCCCGGTCGACGAGTGGTCCGGTGACCGTGGCTGCGGCGTCCAGTTTTTCTCCCAGCAGGGCGTCGCCCGCCTCGCCCCACTCGCCGGGATCGACTTGCCACCGGACATGAAATTCGCCGAACGCCTCATCGAGGTCCAATCGCTCATGGCCAAGAACGATCCGCGCGCCCGTCGCCTCTACGAATCCATCGGCATCTGTTTCGGCCACGCCCTCGCCCACTACGCCGAATTTTACGACGTCGCCCACATCCTCATCCTCGGCCGCGTCACCAGCGGCGAAGGCGGCGACATCATCATCGCCAAGGCGCGCGAAGCACTCCAAGCCGAATTCCCTGCCCTCGCCGAACGCCTCACCCTCACCACCCCGGACGAAACCCAAAAACGCCACGGCCAAGCCGTCGCCGCCGCCAGCTTACCACCGCTTCATCAAACATCTCGGGTCTAATATTCACCCACCCGCCGCAATCCTCACCAATTCAAAGCGATCACCCGCGGCCACCGGCGTGGTCGCGAGTTCCCGCGGAAAAAGTGCCACGCCGTTCTGTTCGACCAAGGTGCCCTCCCCCGGCATTCCCAGCGCGGCCAGAAGTTCCCCCACCGATCGAACCCCGGCCTCCAACCTGAGAGATTCCCCGTTAACAACGACCTTCATCAACGACGTCGGCGAAAAATGGTTCAGGGATTCCTACCAACTGTAGTGAGGAAGCAGATCCCTATGCGGTTGTAACGCTGGGGCCGATGGCGCGGATTGAAGCTGGTTATAAAGCGGCACCGGATCCATGGCCCAACTCCCAATGGCCACCGCCCCGCCCGTCAGAATACCGGCACCCGAAATGCTCGAGATCGGACGCTGGCTTCCCGTTCCCTCGTTAGATTTGGTGGCGGTCACGGCTGCGCCGTGCCCAAGGGACGCCGATACAGTGAACGCGAAAAGCAGGAGTGCTTTTTTCATGGTGAGCGCATTGAGACGGGAGGATCGTCTCGAGTCAAGAATGGAGTTCCTGCATACAGGCAGAACAACTCTTCTCAGAATGAGCTTCCACCCGCAAGGGCAGCGACGCGTGCCGCAGATCCTGCCTCCCCCCTCGGCTCAAGTCACCAAAGGGTAATTCGGTTCGTTCGATTTCCTCCATTTCCACTTGCGATCGAATCCGCCCCGCATATCAATTAATTCTCCACATCGCGGGATAGAGCAGCCCGGTAGCTCGTCAGGCTCATAACCTGGAGGTCACAGGTTCAAATCCTGTTCCCGCAACCAATTTTGGCCCGCCTTCCTCCGGAGGGCGGGCCACTTTGTTTTTGCCCCACTCCGATTGCCGCGCTTACATCCCCTGCCCATGCGCACGATCATCATCGTTCTGGCCGTCGTCCTTCTGCTCATCGGCCTGTTCTGGCCGGTGCTCAGCAAAGTCCCCTTGTTCCGACTGCCCGGCGATCTTGTGATCGAACGGCCGGGCGTGAAAATCTACTTCCCGCTCACCTCCATGCTCATCCTCAGCCTGCTCCTCATGCTCCTCCTCCGGTTTCTGCGGTGAAGGAGCGAGGCTCACAGGCGGAAGTCGAGGACGAGTGGCGCAACGGATGAATGTCTGAAGCTGACGAACCATCGCTTGCGCCGAAATGACCTATTCAGGAGGCTTGGAATCGTCCTCGTCCTCGTCCTCGTCCTCGTCCTCGTCCTCGTCCTCGAAACACCCGCTCCGCTACCCGACTCGCCCCCTCGCTGGTGGCTCACCCTGTCTATTGCCAGTTGCTCGCCTCTCCATCGTGCCCCGCCCGTTTCGGCCTGAATACTGAATACCGATTACTGAATACTGAACCCCGCTTCCCGCCCTCCACCCTGCGCTCCTCGCCTCCGCCCTCCGCCCTCCGACCTCCGACCTCCGCCTACCGCCCCGCCGATTCCAGCCTGGCGCGCAAGGTTGTCCATCGGCGGCGGGAATCGGCGCGGCGGACGGCATGTTGGAGGGCTTCCTTCGTGCCGACGAGGACGACGAGTTTACGGCCGCGGGTGAGGCCGGTGTAGAGCAAATTGCGTTGGAGCATCATGTAGTGTTGTGTACTCACCGGGATGACGACCGCGGGGAACTCGCTGCCCTGGCTTTTGTGGATGGTGATGGCGTAGGCGAGGCGCAGTTCATCCAATTCGCCTGACTCGTAGCGCGCGGCGCGACCGTCCTCAAAGGCGACCTCGACGCGGAGCGGTCCGGATTCGATGCCCGTGATGCGGCCGATGTCTCCGTTGAAGACATCCTTGTCATAGTTGTTGCGGGTTTGGATGACTTTGTCGCCGACGCGGTACAGAGTGCCAAAACACTCGGCTTCGAGGGTGAATTCCGTCGACCGGTTGAGCGCCTCCTGGAGGGCGGCATTGAGGGCGGAGGCACCGAGCAGGCCGCGATTCATGGGGGTGAGCACCTGGATATCGCGGCAGGCGTCCATGCCGAATCGCTGGGGGATGCGGTCGCGGATGACTTGGACGAGCGCTGCGGCAATCTCCTCGGGAGAGGCGCGTTCGATGAAATAAAAGTCGGAGGTGGTACCATCGGCGGGGGGGTCGAGGTCGGGGAGCAGACCGGCGTTGACGGCGTGAGCGGCGGTGATGATGCGGCTGGTTCGGGCCTGGCGAAAGATCTCCGTTAACCTGGCCACGGGCACCGCCTTGCTGGCGATGATGTCCGCGAGGACGCGACCAGGTCCCACCGACGGTAGCTGGTCGACGTCGCCGACGAGAAGCAGGTGGGCGCCGGCGGGCAGAGCCTTGAGGAAGTGCCAGAGAAGCGGCACATCGATCATGGAAGCTTCGTCGAGCACGAAGAGGGTTCCCTTGAGCGGGCGATCAGCGTCACGCCCCCATCCCTTGGCCGGTTGGTATTCGAGCAGTCGGTGCAGTGTTTTGGCTTCGTGGCCAGTCGATTCGCTGAGCCGTTTGGCCGCGCGTCCAGTGGGTGCGGCCAGGACAAAGTCGACTCCCTTCGCCTCGAGGATCTGCAGCAGGGAATTCAGAATCGTCGTTTTGCCCACGCCGGGACCACCCGTGATGACGAGTATGCGATGCCCGAGCGCCTCGCGGATCGCCGCCTTCTGCCCATCGGCGAGTTTTTTTCCGGTTTTTTCCTCCACCCAGACCAGCGCCCGCGCCACGTCGATCGACGGGTACTCGGGCGGGCGGCTCGCCAAATTGAGCAATCGCGCGGCCGAGTGTGTTTCGGCGGTCAGGAGGTGCGGAAGGAAAATCAGGTCGTCACCGTCGACCACTTCGCGCAGTAGATCAGCCCGGCCCAGCAGATCATCGAGCGCCGGCTGGAGGCGTAACGCGTCCAGTGGCGAATCCGGTTCGCCCAGGAGGCGTCCGGCCTCCTCAAGCAGCGTTTCCACTGGAAGCGCGCAGTGGCCGTCGTCGGTAGCCTTGAGCAGGACGTGCTGAAGTCCGGCCCGCAGGCGCGGCAGCGCGTCCTTGGCGATCCCGAGTTTCCCCGCGATTTCGTCGGCCGTCTTGAACCCAATTCCCCAGACTTCATCCGCAAGGCGGTACGGATTTTCCCGAATCGTGGTGATCGCGGCGTCTCCATAGCGTTTGTAAATGCGCACGGCCCTCGCCGTGCTCACACCATGCGCATGGAGAAATACCATGATTTCGCGGACGGCTTTCTGCTTCTCCCATGATTCTTTGATTTCGGCCCGCCGCTTTTTACCGATGCCCTCGACATCCAGCAACCGCCCGGACTGGTGTTCGATGATGTCGAAGACGCGTTCCCCAAATTTCTCAACCAAACGCTCGGCATACACCGGACCGATGCCGTCGATCAAGCCGCTGCCCAGGTACCTCTTGATCCCGTCCAGCGAAGAGGGAGCGGTCGTGGTGATTCCAATGGCGGCGAATTGGCGGCCGTAATTCGGGTCGTTCACCCATTGCCCGGCCGCCTCCAGCCGCTCGCCCGGTTGGACCACCGCGACCATCCCCTTCACCGTCACCGGCTCGGCACGTCCCTTCACCGCCACTTTGAGGATGGCGAAGCCATTCTCCTCATTGTGGAACGTGATGCGCTCGACCGTGCCGATCAGCGTGTCTTGCGGGCTGGGATCGCTCATGCCAGACTCAATGAGAACGTGGGCACACCCCGCGTTATTGCCAATGACGAGTTTTTTCGGTGTGGCATCAACTGACCTTCTCCCCGCTCAGGTCATTTTCCGCCACGACGGGCGGCCGCCAAGAGGCCGACCACCGCCCGGTACCGTGCCGCAGGGGACAGGCGACGGTCAGGTCCCACTTGGTTGATAAGGTCTCGTACGGCAGCCACCGTCGGGTCGTCGACTCGGCGCCGCACGAATGGCGATCGGGCCCACTCGGTGAAGCAATGACGGAGCAATTCCCGCGGCGGAACCGACTGGCGCAGCAGGTTTGAGAAGCCGCTGGCCCCCACGGCACCGGCGAGCGGACGGTCGTCGGCATGGGCCACGCTTTCGTGAGGCGGCACGAGGCTGGTGCCGGCACGCCAGGCGTAGAGAGCGAGCACTAATGCCGCCCCAGCGAAAAACCCGAGTAACCGATACCGCCGCGCGAGAGGCATGATCCCCGGCGAGCTTACACTGCCGTGATATGTTTCGTCAAAAACCAGGCGCGACTCGCGGGCCAGCAGCCAGAGGAGAAACGCGGGCTTGGGCGCACGCCACAGCGCCTCGTTCGACAGGAATGTCGAATCGCTCACCAGAGTGAGAGAGCCGCGCCCAAAGTGACGGCGCACGATCACGGGCTTTCCCTCCACGAAGGCAAGCGGCTTCCAGTCGGACGCCAAGTCTGCCCACCGCCAGACGCTGAACCATCTCGGCGATTCCATAGGGCCAGCCTCTGGTGCGCTTACGTCCCATCCTTCCTTGGGGGCTCGGTCCGGATTGATGGCGGGCACGAATCGAAAACCCCAGCGCTCCCCGGCCGATACACGTATTTCCTCAGGATCCTCGCCGGAGAGCGAGCGCCGGCCGGGGAGAGGCGGATTCGTCAGTGGTCCCAGCCCATGGCCCCAAGGGTCTGCCACCGGTTCCTTGCTCCAGGCGGACGGTGGAATGCTGCGGGAATCGAGAGTGACCACCACATGGAGCCCCTCAGCAAACAACGATTCATACATCTCGACGTGCGCCAACGCGTCGGCGCCAAAAAATCCTGATCCGGCGCCGGCGAGGACGAGTGTCGTATCGGTCCGTTCTTTGAAACGTTCGAGCGGGAACATGTTGCGCTCGACGCCCGGTTTTCCGATCCGCGCGAAGGCGTCGAACAGCGCCCGTGCCCCCATTGGGCCGGTGTTCAGCGTCGAATAGGCCGGGTACATTTCACCTGACCCGAACCGCTCGGCAAAGACCCGCCACAATCCCGCGGCAAAAACCACGAGAACGCCCGACGCGGCCGCCACGAGCAGGAAATTACGTCGCCGGGACACGTGCGGTGAGTCGGTTGTGATTGTCCAGCATTTGGTCGAGCCAATCGGGGGCCGCCTGATGCAGGCCGTACCAAGC
>JBJXFS010000380.1:0-2535 GCA_046155625.1 Verrucomicrobiales bacterium
GGTAGTAGGCCGGGCGCTCTTTCTCGGGAATGCCGAAGTAATCGGCCTCGATGGCGTATGCGGCGTGGCGTTTCTTCTCGGCGGCCTTTTTCTCCTCGGGCGTGAGCACGACGGGATCATAACCAGGGATGCGGATGGTCTCAGCGTTACCGGACATCATCATCATGCTCCCGCCACCTCCGCTGGTCGTCGTGAGGGAGGCGGTGGCGAGCGGTTTGCCAGTGACTTTGGCAAACAGGCGCTGCTGAGATGGAATGAGCACATCACGCGAAACAATGGCGCGGGCTTCGCGAGTAACCGTGCGATATTCCTGGCGGATTTTTTGGAGATCCTCACGTGCGGCGGCTGCGGCGGCCTTGGCGGGCTCGATTTCGGCACCGACGGCTTTTTTCGCCTTCGCCTCGGCTTGCTGGGATTTGCGCGTTGCCTCGCCGATTTGAGTTTGCAACTTGGTGATGGCCTCTTTTTGACCTTTGTAGATGTCTGCTGCCTTTTGGATGCCGGTGAGGACTTCCTCGGGCTGCATGGTGTTGATGGCATCGACAGATTTTTTCGCCTGAAGCACCTGCTGCTGAGCGGCCTCGCGGGCGAAGGTGTTGGGCATGTCAGGATCTGGATTGATGAGGGTGACGAAGCTGTCCCACATCTGCTCAGCAGTCATGCGGCGCAGCAGCGGGCCGGTGAAGTGATACACATTGCCCGGCGCATGCTCCTGGCGCGTGACCTGGCGCTGGTAGGCCTGGGTGTTGTAAAGCACGGCGAGAAAGCCGCGCATGTCGTAGTCGAGGTCGCGCATGAGCTTCTCCAGATGGGTCTGGAGTTCAGGAATCATCGGCGTGGTGGCATCAAACAGCTCGTCGAGCGGCTCAATGAGCGCGAGGCCGAAAGCACGCTTCCAGAGGCGATTCGTGATGACGGTGGTGAAGCGCGGGTTGTCCTTGCTGGTCATCCAACGCGCGTAGGCCTGGAGCGGGGTCTCGCCGGCATGCGGCGTGCATTCGTGACCGAACATGGCGGCGGGTGCGACCTGGGCGCGTGGTTTCGCATCCGGGTATTGGTAATCTTTGGGCAGCGAGGGTTTGCGCTTCTCATCAAAGAGGAGCGCGTTGTCGCGGACGGTGTTGCGAGCCTCCAGCATGGCCTCGCGAAAGTAGAAGTCCTCGGCGCGCATTTTCTTTTCCAAGGCCTGTCGTCCCTCGGAGGCGGCCTTGGCCTTCTCCTGGTAGTCCTTTTCGAGAGCCGCATACTGCTCCGCTGTCACATCCTTGCTGCGCTTCGGGCGAGTGGGATCGGGGTTAGCTTTGCGATGCTCTGCGCGGATGGCGTTCTGGTCATCGTTGTGCATGCGCTGCGTCTCAGCGAGCACACCGCCGTAGTTCTGACCCTGAACACCGTAAGTGAAACCGGCCATCTGGTAGAACTGCATCTGCGTCCATTTGTCGAAGGGATGGTTGTGGCACTGTGCGCACTCGATGCGCGTGCCGAGGAAGATGCGCACGGTGTTGGCCATGTTGTCGAGCGGCATGTTTTGATCGCGGGTGTAATAGCCGATGGCGCCATTCTCCCACGGGCGGCCCTGCGCGGAGATCATCTCGGCGACCATCTTGTCGTAGGGCTTGTTGGTGCGGAGGCTGTCCTTGATGAAGTTCGCATAGCCGACGCCGGTCGCGCCGTTTTGATTCATGCGCAGGACGTCGGCCCAGTAGTTGAAGGTGTGCAGCACATGCGCCTCGGATTTTAAGAGACGCTCCATAAGCTGCGCACGGCGATCCGGCGATTTGTCGGCCAGAAAGGCCTCCGTTTCTCGCATCGTCGGGATGCGTCCGATGATGTCGAGATGGATGCGCCGCACGAAGGTGGCGTCGTCGCACATCGGGTTGCCCTTGAGCTGATGTTTGGCCCAGTCTTTGGCTAGAATCTCGTCGATGGCCGTGGCGGCGGCCTTGGTGTCAGGGCTTTTGGCCTGAAGCGCCGTGAGGCACAATGACGCTGCGGCGAGAAGGCGGAGGAAGGTGGACGCGTTCATAGTGGCAGTCAGTACGGGCCGCCTCACGGGCACTTTGCACCGGGATGATGGATTGGTCTGGCTGCGGACGTGTTACCGGCATGACACGCCTGCTTCCCTTCGTGGTGATCGCTGCGCAGCCGCTGCGCGCGGCACCCCATGCGGCGTTCTTCGACGCGCACTGCACGAAGTGCCACAGCGGCGCGAAGCCGAAGGGCGACTGGCGCATTGCCGAACTGTCCGACAACTTCGCCGACAGTCGCAACCGTGAGCGCTGGGAGAAGGTGCTGGAGCAGATCGAGAGTGGCTACATGCCGCCAGAGTCGAAGCCGCGTCCGCCAAAGGATGCGGCGCAGGCTTTGACGGAATGGATCGGTGCTCAAATCGCCGCCGTGAGCGGAAAAGAGGGTCGTGTCGTGCTGCGGAGGCTGAATCGCACGGAGTATGAGAACACGGTGAATGATCTGCTCGGCACCTCGGCGAAATTGCAGGCCATGCTGCCGCAGGACACGTCGGCAAACGGTTTTGAT
>JBJXFS010000003.1:0-8061 GCA_046155625.1 Verrucomicrobiales bacterium
CTGTCCACAGATAATAACACCGGCCCGGCCGCATCAGCGTGTCCGCCAATCCCGGCACCTCCACCTGAACTTTCAACGCTTCAGATCCTTCCGCCCCACTCGCCACCCCAACCAATCCAAGCAAATCACGCAATCTCGGCGTCCGAATGTACCTCACCACCTCCGCATCATCCACCCCAGCCAGATTCCGTGCGGCCGCATACGCCGCCTCAATGTACCCGGCTTCGTCCGCCAGTCGGCTGGTCACCGCCGCCTCGCCCAAAATCACCCGGCCATCGGCCAGTCCGTTCTTTAACTCGTCCACCGGCAGTCCCCGCGCCGTTGCAACGATCCCAACGAAACGTTCGTAATTCTGCATGACGAGATCCTGGAAAAAGGCCTTTTCCGTGTCGGTCATGGCGCGCGACATCGCCCCCGCATCCTTCATCGCCCCGCTCTTGAACGTGCGCGACTCCACCCCCGCTTTCTCCATCAACCCCTGCACCCCGAATCCGGACATGATCACTCCAATGCTCCCGGTGATCCCCGTCGGATGCGCTACAATCCGCTCCGCCCCGCAGGCAATATAATAGCCCCCCGAGGCCGCCACACTGTCCAGATAGGCCACCACCTTCTTCTTCGAGGCCGCTTCCTTGACCGCCGCATACAGCGTGTCCGACGCCGTCACCTCGCCTCCGGGCGAATCAATCCGCAGGACGATCGCCTTGACCCGCGAATCGGCAACCGCTTGACCCAACGCCCGCTTGACGTCCTCAACCATCGATCCCGACCCGCGCCCCCCCGTGATCAAGCCCGTGATGTCCAGTTGCACAATCCGGTCACGCGTCCGCGAGTCCCGCGCCTCCACCAACCGCTCGGCCTGGAAAGGCGCCGGCCGGATCACCGGAGATGCCGGATCAAACCGAAGGCCCGCCACCGATTGCGTGGCCAGCAGGCCAACATTCAACAGCACGCTCGCCAGCAGCACCAGCACCAGCAACACGCCCACACAGCCAATCACTTTGGGTTTCATGAGAAAGCAGAAGCGCGACACGCCGCGCCCCGATCCGGCTCAGGCTACTCGCCCCGTTGCCCACCACAAGCGCCAGTCGCGCCTTCACTGGGGGTGGCGGGATGGGGCCGCCATGAAAACGAAAGCGTTCTCGCCTCGCGTGTAACCGCGCCATCCCTCACCCCACTATTCGAAAATCGATCAGTCGCCGGTCATGGTGAACGCGGGCCGGGACAACAGTGACTTCGCGGCCAGGTGCCAAAACTCGCCGCGGTCGGCGGCTGAAAAACCGGCCGCCCCCGTCGTCATACTGGTACTCGCCCTCGGGAAAGTCGTCCGGCCGAACCAGCCCGCGCACCGGCCACGGCCGCAGTTCCAAAAAAACCCCCATCCGGCGAACCTCGACAATCACGGCCTGAAATTGCGTCGGCGACTTGAGTCGGAGCAGGCGGGAAAAGTACTCTGTCTGCATCAGCCGCTGGCTTTCCTGCTCCGCCTCAGCGGCGGTTCGTTCGGTTTGGCTCAGGTGATCGGCGATGTCCACCATTTGCGATTGTGAGGGCAGCCGCTCCGGTTGATCGGCACGGCTTCCCTGCTTGGCTTCCAATGTCCCCAGGGCGCGGTGCACAATCAGGTCCGCGTAGCGTCGGATCGGGCTCGTGAAATGCGCATAATCGTTCTTCGCGAGCCCGTAATGGCCGCGCGGTTCGGCATGGTACACGGCGCGCTTCAAGCTCTTGAGCAGGCCGAGCTTGAGCGCATGCTCGTCCGGGCGGCCTTTCGCGGCCCCGAGCAATTTCTGAAGTTCCGACCGCTGCGTCAGGTCACCGACCCGCAGGCCGCTGCTCACCGCCAGTACCGCGTATTCCTCGAGTTTCTCCTCATCAGGTTCCTCGTGAACGCGATACACCGACGGCATGCGCGCGTCCTTGAGCGCCTTCGCCACCGCCTCGTTGGCCGCCAGCATGAATTCCTCGATGAGTTGATGGCTCTCGTCGTTGTGCGTCACCTTCAGACCCACCGGCACACCGTGCGAATCGAGCACCGTCCGGACTTCCGGGAAATCGAGGTCAAGTGATCCCGCCGCGAACCGGCGCCGGCGGAGCAGCGCGGCCAGCGGCCAGGCCCGGTCGAGCGGCACCGAGCGGCGCGCCGGATCGGCCGCCTTCATTTCCGTAAAGGCCTCCTCATACGTGAACCGCCGCCGGCTGCGAATGACCGCCCGGGCAAAGCGGGCCGCCGTGCGTCGCCCCTTGGCATCGAACCGCATCACCGCGACGCGCGTGAGTCGATCGACGTCGGGCTGCAAACTGCACAGGCCATTGCTCAGTTTTTCAGGGAGCATCGGAAGCACCCGGTCAGCCAGATACACGCTGTTGCCGCGCTCTCTCGCCTCGCGGTCGACGTGAGTGCCCGGCCGAACGTAATAACTCACGTCCGCGATGTGCACGGCCAGTTCCCAGCCGCCCCCCGAGAGCGGATGCACCCAAATGGCGTCGTCGAAGTCGCGCGCGTCATCCGGATCAATCGTGACCACGTCGCGGTCGCGCCAGTCTTCCCGCACGGCCAGTTCTTCGCGCGGAATGGCGCTCGGCATCGCCGCCACCTCATCCATCACCGCCGGAGGAAACTCCGTGGGCAATCCATGCTTGTGGATAATTGTGAGAATCGCCACCCCCGGCGTGTCCGCCGACCCGAGATCCTTGACCAGCCGCGCCACCGGTCGCCGCTTTCCCTCCTCCCATGATTCCACCTCGGCGAGCACTTTGTGGCCAGGCGTGGCCCGCGTGTCGGATCGCGCCGCCAGATCAAAGGTTACCGGCATCGACGGATCATCGGGAGCCAGTGAAAAGGAATGCCCGCGCTGCACGAGAGTCGCCACGAAGCGGCGGCGGCTTCGCTCCACCACACGAACAACCTTCGCCTCCACGGCTCCGGTCTTCCGGTTCAGGCTCGCCTTTACCACCACCCGGTCGCCCGGCAGGGCGGTCCCTGCATTCGCCGCCGCCACCGCGATCGTCGGATCCCGCCCCGTGTCCAACCCCAATTGCCGCAGTCCAGATTTGGTTTCCGGTTCGCTTCGATCCGGCAAAAACACGCCGTCCCCCGCGGCGAGAAATTTCATCGTCCCCGTCAATCCGCCCGCCATCCCCTGCCGCAACGAATACAGCGACTTCTTCCCGCTCACCACCACCCCCTCCCGTTCCAGGCCCCGCAATACTTCACGGAATCCCGCCCTCTCGTCCGGTGGCACCTCCAACGCCCTCGCCAATCCCGACTTCGTCAGCGGGCGATAGCTCGCTGACCGCAGCAGCGCCAGCAGTCGGCCACGCATCCCATCCTCCGGTTCATTCGCCATCCGCCCACCTTCCACTCGATTCAGTCCGGGGCAATACCTGAGGAAGCCCAGACGCCGCACGCTCCTGGCGCGTCCTGAGTTGGTTTGGCGGCCTCAGCCCGCCACTCCCAGCCGTCACCCGGTTTTTTTCATGCATTTTTCGCCGGCGCGAAAATCCGCTGTGCCCCCGCAACCGCTGCCGCGCTAGGCAACAATCCCATGCATGACCTCGCCATAGACATCGGTGAGGCGGAAGTCGCGGCCGGCGTGTCGGTAGGTCAGGTGCTCGTGGTCGAATCCCAGCAGATGGAGCAGCGTGGCATGGAGGTCGTGCACGCTGGCGCGGTTTTCCACCGCCTTGAAGCCGAACTCATCGGTGGCGCCATAGGCCACGCCTCCCTTCACTCCACCGCCCGCCAGCACCACGCTGAACCCGTAATGGTTGTGGTCGCGACCGAGCTTCGACTTGCCGCCTTCATTCAGTTCGACGGTCGGGGTGCGCCCAAATTCTCCCCCGATCACTACCAGGGTCTCGTCGAACAGCCCGCGTTGTTTGAGATCGGCCAGCAGCGCGGCGATCGGGCCGTCAATCTGACCGGCGTGGGTGCGGATGTTTCCTTCGATGTTGTCGTGATGGTCCCACGGCTGCCCCGCGCCGTGCCAGAGCTGCACGAACCGGACACCGCGTTCCAGCAGCCGCCGCGCGATGAGCGTCTGCCGCCCATGCACGTCGTCGCCGTACATCTCGCGGATGGCCGCCGGTTCGCGGCCAATATCGAACGCGTCCGTCGCCTCCATCTGCATCCGAAATGCCAGTTCGAACGACTCGAGCCGCGCTTCGAATCGCGGATCGTGCCCATGAGATTCCGAGTGACGTCGATTCAACTCACCCAGCAAGTCGAGTTGGCGACGCTGCATGGCGGCGGTGGCATGCGGACTGCGAATGTTCTCGATCAGCTTCTCGACCTCCCGGTGCTGCGGGTCGACAAATGTCCCCTGGAACGCGCCCGGCAAAAACCCCGCCTGCCAGTTTTCAGAGTCCTTGATCGGCATCCCCCCTGGACACATCGCGACAAAGCCCGGCAGATTCTCGTTCTCCGCCCCCAGACCGTAGAGCAGCCAGGAGCCAAAGCTCGGGCGCGCCTGCACGCTGTCACCGCAGTTCATGAGCATGAGGGATGGCTCGTGATTGGGGACCTGCGCGTGCATGGAGCGCACCACGGCCAGACTGTCCGCGTGCGCCGCCGTCTTCTGGAAAATCTCGCTGATTTCCAGTCCGCTCTGGCCGTATCGACGGAAGGCGAACGGCGAGGGAAAGGCGGCTCCCGTCTTGCGCTCCGTGCGCAAGTAGTCGCCGGGCAGCGGTTGACCCGCGTGCTTGGCCAGCATCGGCTTCGGATCGAACGTGTCGACGTGGGACGGGCCGCCATTGAGGAAGAAATGGACAACGCGCTTCGCTTTCGGGGCAAAGTGCGGCGTGCGACCGACCAGCGGAACGGACGAGGATGTGGCGCGGGACCATGGCGCGAGGGCCAAGCCGCCCAGTCCAAGCCCGGTCCGGGCCAGGAAATCCCGGCGGCTCAGCGTGGGTTGGTCAAACGGATTCATGGCGGCCGGGAGCAGTCAGTTAATAAAGGCGGTTTCGTTGGAGAGCAGAAGCACCTGCGCGTATTGCTCCCATGGCGTGAGATACACCGGAGGAGGCGGAGGGGCACTGAAATCGGCCGCGGCATTCCAGGCGCGATCCGCCGCCGTCACCGTCGGTTGCCACAGGAACTGATCACTGTTCAGCATCTGATCAATATCCACCAGAAAGTCGATGGTGTCGCCCGGCTCGATCACAACGCCATCAGCCCGCAGCTCCGCCACGCCCGCATGCACCGTGGCCTGGGCGAGCAGCCCATGGCGGCTCGAAACAACAAACGCCCGCACACCGTCCCCTTGGGTGGGTTCGTGCGTGATCCGGCCCGCCACCGTCACCGGGCCGGCCGTCGCGGCCACCCAGCGGCGAATGCACGCCTGCGCCCGCGTGTTTCCCGGATGGCCGCCGTCCGCCGTCAATTGAGCCCACCCGGTTTCCCCCCCGGGCCAAGCCGCCGCCCCTTGCCAAGCCGTGCCGGTGCCGTGGGGCAAGGGCGTGAACGAGTCGACTCGTTGCCCCGCTTCGTCATACGCACCTGTCCCGTACCGCCACGGCGATTCAGGCGGTGCCGCGATCGATGTGGCCGCATCCCCCTCGCCCATGGCCACGAATCGCACCGCGGCTTCAACCTCAGGCTCCGTGGCAGCCCGCTGGTAGACGAGCCGATGCAGCCGCTCCACCCGTTCCCGTGCGTCGATCCCTTCTGTAGCCTTGGCCAGCGCCCGGGCACGATGCGCGGCAAAGGCCCCGTTCAGGAAATAGAGCGCCTGCTGCGGCACGGTCGTCTCATGACGAGCCGCGACATGCAGATCGGGATTGGCAAAATCGAAGGTGCGGAACGTCCCTGGCAGGAATTGGCGGTCCACAAAGGCATACACCGTGCGCCGGTGATTGCCTTCATCGAGCAAGGGTTGGCCTCGCCCACCCATGGCCAGGTCCAACTCGCCCGCCGCCCACAACATGGAATCGCGCAGCGACTCGAAATCGAGCCGCCGCACCGTCCACCGGGCCAGCAACCGGTTGTCCGGGTCGACCGCCGGATCGATTCCATCGTGACGCGCGCTCAATTGATACACGGCGCTCGACAGGATAAGCCTGTGGAGGTCCTTCAGCTTCCAACCGCCGTCGACAAATCGCCGCGCCAGCCAGTCGAGCAGCTCAGGATGGCTCGGAGCCTCCGCGCGAAGCCCAAAGTCGCTCGAGGTCTTGACCAGTCCGGTTCCGAAATGGTGTTGCCAGACGCGGTTCACCAAAACGCGCGCCGTCAGCGGGTTGTCAGGACTCGCAATGGCCTGCGCCAGTTCGAGCCGCCCGCTGCCCCGGCGAAAAGGCTGGCGCTCGGAAGTCGACAACACCTCCAGCCATCGGCGGGGTACCTCCGGTCCAAGAGCCGAGGCCAGCCCCCGATTGAAGACGCGCGGATTCGGCCCCGGCTTGCGATCGGCCAGAATCAAGGCCGCCGGTACGCCCAGCTCAATGAGCCGACGGTCGACTTCCCCCTGCAGTTTCCAAAGCTCCTCGGTCGCCGAGGTCGGAAAAAACATATCGTTGTTCACGATGTCGGTGGCCGGCACCACCGTGGGTGAGTCGGCATCACGGCAAAAGGCCCGCAATTCCGCCGCCCCGGGCGCCTCGCCAGCACCCTCGGCGTCCTGAAATACCCGGCCATAACGCTCGGCCGCCTCCCGCATCGACGCCGGCATCGTGACAAAGGCGGCGGCCACCATCGAATTCAGTCCCGGTTGCTCGCGCGCCCGGGCCAGTGCCTCCGCGGCACCTGTCGACCACCTCTCATCCCCCGCCGCGGCCAGGGCCAGCCAGGGGCCGAAAATGGGATGGGGACGGTCCTTGGCCAGCTGCAGGTAATCGCGCCACCGCCGTACCGATGCCGGGATAAGATCGTCCGGCGACAGAATCTGATCGAATCCCTCCTCCGGATAATTCTTCAACTCCAGTTGCGCCGCCAGATAATCGCCAATCCGCGATCGCAGCCGCTCCCCGGCCTCCTCGAGCCGCTTCGTCATCAGGCTCTCCAACGTGCCCCGCCGCTTCGCCAACTCGCCGTCATCACTGGCCGCCAGCGGTACCAGTCGGTCGTTCCCGCCGTGAAACACCCCGTAGAGCGAATAATAGTCGGCGGTCGGTACGGGATCGTACTTGTGGTCATGACACCGCGCGCACGCCACCGTCAATCCCATGGTTCCGCGGGTGACCACATCGATCCGGTCGTCAATAATGTCATGCGTCACTCCGATGAACCGCCGACCTCCCGTCAGAAATCCCATCGCCGCTAAATCGGGTGAATCCGGGGCCACCAGTTGGTCGCCCGCCAACTGCAGCAAAAGAAATCGATCATACGCCAGATCCTCGTTGAAGGCGCGGATCACCCAGTCCCGATACGCCGGAGCGTGCACGAATTGCCGCTCCTCACGTCCATAAACATATCCCTTGGTATCCGAATACCGCGCCACATCCAGCCAATGACGCCCCCACCTCTCACCATACCGCGGACTGGCCAGCAGCCGGTCGATTAATTCACCCACCGCCGCCTGACCGTCGGTCGCCGCCGCCACCACAAACGCGTCCACCTCCTCGACTTTCGGCGGCAGCCCGGTCAATCCAAAACTCATCCGGCGGATCAACGCCCGCGCGTCTGCCGGCGCCGCGGGCGCCAGTCCAACCGCCTCCAGACGCGCCAAAATGAATCGATCAATGTCCGACTTCACCCACCCTTCCCGCCGCACCTCCGGCGGCGCCCCCCTCAACAACGGTTGGAACGCCCAGTGCTCGCGCGCATTCGCCGGCGGCTCGATCGCCGCTCCCGCCATCCCCGCCATCATCAGCCCAATCACCACCAGCCGGCCACCTTCACCCGGAAATCGAACTCTCGCCAAAAACTCATTTTTACTACTGAATCGCATGGGGAATCTCATCGTTAACCTCGGCCTCCCTCCCCTCACAGTCAAGATTCCCTCCCCCTGTCCCCAGCCTGAGGAATCGCCTACCCATCCCTCCCCGCGGTCCCTCGGCCCCGTTGACCCCAGGATCCAGCCCCAATCGTCCTCGTCCTCGTCCTCGTCCTCGTCCTCG
>JBJXFS010000007.1:0-7442 GCA_046155625.1 Verrucomicrobiales bacterium
GGTAGCTGAGATAAAACTTGAGCGAATTGATCGAAACGAGCTTCGAGCCGGCTTGGCCTCGGCATTGAATGGGGAAATTCCGCCCGTCGAGTCGCTTCGACTTTTCCAGGGTGATTGATTTTCCCTGCTTGGCGTAAGTCGGAAATTCGAAGAAGCGCGCCACTTCGGCCAGATCGAGATACGCCTGCCCTCTGTAATCAATCACGGTCCATCCAGGCTTCGCTTTGGTCGGCGCGGGGCCGGTGGCCGGCTTGGCCGCGGCGCCCGGCTTCTCGGGCGCGGCGGGTCCCGACTTGGCAGGCGATTCCGCGCGAGCCAGCGTGGCCGTCCACCAGACGGCCAGTACCAGAAGGGCGGCATGAAACAGCGACATGAAAGAAATGGCGAAGCAGGAGTCGGGGAACGACAGTTCCGTCTCGCTTGCACAGCGGGTGAGTGAAGACTATTTCTATGGCGTTGTACCCGTGGCCTTCAACCTACGATTCATGGCAGGAATGGCCAGAGGCCGTTCATGGTTGACCCGAATCTTTCCGACGGCCACGCGGGGAGCACCATCGGTTCTGGTTCGGTACGTGTGCGTCGCTTGGGGGTTCAGCCTTCCGGCGGCCACGGCGACCCCGGAGCCGCACGACCCCACGGTTCCATGGCAGGAACAGGTGCGCAACGCCTTGAGCGTCTGGGAGCACGCCCAAGGCACGGAATCCAAAATGGCGGCCCTCGATGACCTGGAACCGCTGGCCGCTGCGCGCCCGCTGATTCTTGCGCCGCTGCGACCGGCCCTCACCGCGGCCGAAGCCCCGGTTCGAGCCCGCCTGTTCACCCTCATGAGCCAAGTGGGCTTCCAAGATATCGTAGGGGAGGCGCGCCAGGCCTTGCTCGATCCCGACCCCACAGTGGTGATTGCCGCCGCTGAGGTCATGGGCCGGCTGGCCCCCGTGAGCGTGCGCGACGACCTTCTGAGCGTCTGGGAATCTACCACGCCCCCCGTCCCCACCGTGGCCGAAGCCGTGACCGCCGCACTCGCGAGGTCGGTGGCCGCTCCGAATCTCGCCGCCCTGCAGGCATCTGAGAAACCCGCTGTTCGGCAGGCCGCCCTGGCCGCTCTCCAGCTCCAAGCATCCCCCCGCTGCGCCGACTTCCTCAACGATCGCATGGCTCACATCGCCGAATCCGCGGCCAAATCACTCTACGAGGATCGTCTGGAATCAGCGTGGCCGAAGTTGATGGCCGCGGGATGGTGTACGCCCTCGCCCTTGCCCTCGGGCGCACAACGCTATGCCATCGCCGCTGCCTGGCATGGCGGGGGCGAAGCCGAGGCCCAGGCCATGGCCTCCTGGCTCGCCTCGCAACCGCCCGCCGACCGCGGGCCTCCGGTCGATGGCGCCATCCATCTCGCGTGGCACGCCCTGCTGCACTGGGACACCCCGCCCGAAAACGACCCGATGGATCCCGGTCGACCATTCGGAGCTCGACCACGCCCGGCCGCCGAGGCATGGAGAGCGATTGAGCAGCAGGCGAGCGCCCTCGGGCCACGCGCGCTCGCGCTCGGGGAATCCGAATTGGCTCACTGGCGCCGGCTGCGGGCGCGCATGACGAGCGCGCCTCGCCCAACCGCTCAATTTCTCGAGTTCCTGAACGACTCCAGCCGGCCCGATGGGGAACGGTTGTTTCATTTTCAGTCTCGTCTGGCTGCCACCACCGATGCCGCGGCCCAATCAGCCATGGCCACGGCCGCCCTGATGGTCGAATCAGCCCCTCGCCTGCGCTCCGCGGCCCGCGCCTGGCTCTTTGCACGCCGAGGCCCGGGCGCGGTCGCCTGGATCCTCGAGTCCCTGGCGGCGGCCACCGCCATCGAAAAACAAGCGGCCATGCAATTGATTGGCCAATCCGAATCGCCCGAAACGCTCCCCTACTTGCGGCGCCTGCTCGACCAGGCGCGCCTCGGACTCGTCGATCCGGCCGTGATGCCGGAATTGGTTGAGGCCGCTGATCGCCGTGCTCGCGCCGACGGTCCGGATGCCCGCTCACTGCGCGCCAGTTTGGACGCTTGGCGCACGGCCCAGTCGCCGAGCTTGGGCGACCCGCTTCGCCCGTGGAGACCCGCCCTCCAGCCGGGCGACGCCGAGAAGGGACGCGCCTTGTTCTTTTCGGAAACGACTCAATGCGCCCACTGCCATCGATGGAGCGCCCGTCAGGCCACCGCGGCTCCCCCGCTCCAGGCAGTGTCCCAACGACTTGAAGGCCCCGCCTTGCTCGAGGCCCTCGTCCTGCCCAAGCACCCTCAGCCCGCCCCCGACACGCCGGCGATTGGCTGCCGACCGATGGGCACACTGCTCACTTTGTGCGAATTGCGCGACCTAATGAGCTTCCTGCAATCCCAACCATAAATCATCCTCCCTTCCCCGCCCTTGCGCCGTCGCGCATTCCCGTGCTCAGTGTATCCATGGACGAAAAATTTTCCGCCTACGCGCATCCCGAATCCCTCGTCAGCTCCGAGTGGCTCGCCAGTCACCTCGACGATCCCGGCCTGCGAATCGTCGAAAGCAATGAGGACGTGCTCCTCTACGACACCGGCCACATCCCCGGAGCCGTTCACATCGACTGGCGCGCCGACCTCAATGACGGCCTGATCCGCGATTACATCGGACCCGACGCCTTCGCCGCCCTCTGCGCCCGCAATGGCATCAGCCCGGAAACCACCGTGGTGTTTTATGGCGACAAGTCGAACTGGTGGGCCTGCTACGCCTTCTGGGTGTTCCAGCTCTTCGGCCACACCCGCGCCAGAATCCTCGATGGCGGTCGCGCCAAATGGATCGCCGATGGCCGCTTGCTCACCAAGGACGTGCCCAAGCCCGCCCCAGCCCATTACCCGGTCCCGCCCGGCCGTCGCGACCAGGAAATCCGCGCCTTCTACGCCGACACCCTGACCCATATGGAAGCGGGCCGCCCGCTCATCGACGTACGCAGCCCCAAGGAGTTTTCCGGCGAAACAACCCACATGCCCGAGTATCCCCAGGAAGGCGTGCTGCGCGGCGGCCATATCCCCGGCGCCCGTTCCGTCCCCTGGGCCACCGCCGCCAACCCGGACGGCACATTCAAGGACGTCGCCACCCTGCGTGAAATCTACACGCAGTCGCTCGGCCTGAAACCCGAAGATGATATCATCGCCTATTGCCGCATCGGCGAACGGTCGAGCCACACATGGTTCGTCCTCAAGTATCTGCTGGGATACGAGTCCGTCCGCAACTACGATGGCTCTTGGACCGAGTGGGGCAACAGGGTGCGCAGCCCGATCGAGCGCGCCTGACCTCCGACGTCATCCGGTGGGCTGGGCCGCCAGCGCCGCTTGAGCGCGCGCCGCCGCCTCGGCCGCCTTGCGCTGGATTTCCTCGGGAGACGGCAGACTGGCCAATACCTCGGCCGGGATGAATCCGTCACCGGCGAGCTTGACCAGGCATTTCTTGCGTTCCTCGAGCGCCTTATCCGGGCTGCGTTCCTTGGAAAACCTCGATTTGGCCGCCACGCTGCGGTCCTTGAGGCGCGCGTAAATGTCCCCGCCGAGCAGCGCGGAGATGTCGACCTTCATTTTCTCACGCTGCACATCGGCAGCCTGCACCGGCTCGCCGTTGATCGGGCCGTGCGCGTACTTCGGAAACATGATGGCCACCTCCGGGCAGACGCGCGAGCAGGCCGGACAGTTCGTCTTGCAGTTGTCGTTGTTCTGCACCTGAATCTTTCCGGCCTCGCTGACGCCATAGACGTCGAAGAGACAAAAGCTCAGGCATTGCATGCAGTTCGTGCAGCGGTCGTAATCGATGACGGGAAACCATGGCTTCCACGCCCCCGGCTGATTCATGGTGCGGCCGCGGCTGGCGCGAAACTCCTCGACGATCGCGATCACGGCTGGCGCGTCGAGTCCGTTGATGTCCCGCGTTTCGATCATCTGGAGCGTGCTGCCGTCCTCAAGCCGCGGGGCCCCTTGCTCGAAGGCGCCGAGCAGCAACAGCGTGTGGTCGTCGTCGGAAATGGCCGCGCCCGACAGGGGCGTCACCCGGGTGACCGCATAACCTTTGTCGAGCAACGACGCGAGGACAAGCGTGCGGGCCTCCGCGGGAAGCGGGATGGATCCTCGGCCTTCGTAGAGCACGACGCGAAGCGGGCGATGAGTGTGCGTGATCATGGGAAATTCAGGTGGGATCGCCGGCGGTCATGGGGGCTTCGTTCTCGGATCGCAATAGACCGGCGACGACCCCATCGGACGACTGCTCGCGCATGTTGTGGACTTCGGCTCCACCTTCGGCCAGCGGCACCCCGGCCTGGCGAAACAACCCGTGCACGGCGCGTGGGTGACAGGCGGCGATGCGCAGCCCGCCGTTGGCCGCGCACGCGCTCAGCGCGGCCAGTCGCGGGTCGCGGTGCGCCGCCATTTCGCACAGGTCGGCCACGCTTTCGAAGCTGGCACCACTCTCCCCGAGTTGGCGCAAGACGTCGTCTTTGACCCCAGGATTGATGACCTGGGCGTACGCGCACCGACAATAAAGGAGCGTGGGCATGAAATGGAAAATCTCAGTTTCTGACCATCGGTTTCCGCCTACCCCACGGGCGCCCGAAATCCCGCTCGATCATACGCGCCAAAATCGTGGTAGAGCAGACGCTTTCCGAGCCGGTAAACCCAACTCTTTTCCGGGATGGCCTCGTCGGGTGTCCATTGGCTTGGACGCGGCGTCATCGCTTCGAGTTCGGACATGGCAGTCTGGCGAATGGTCGTGTCTTGGGCTCCGTGCCGGGAGACGAGCTCCTTCATGAGGTCCGGGCGTTCGAGCACCAGGCAGCCGCGGGTGTGCTTGGCCGCCGTTTCCCGGAAGTCACGCAAAAAGGCCGATCGCGTCAACGTGTCGAAGATGTCGCCATCGCGCACATTCTCGGTCGCGAACTGAATGATCGGACACGGTTCGACCGCGCCGCTGGGGGCAATATGATGGCTGATTCCAGTGGCCATCGGGCAAAGCGCCTGCCCCTCCCCGTCGTAATAGGCGTCGATAAGCCCAATGGGAAGTTTGGTGCGCATCTCGACGACGAAGCGGCGCACCTGCTTGATCTGGTCCGGGCGCAACGCCAATTGCTCATTCATGTTCGGGCCGACGACGCGATACGTGTGGTACCAGGCATAGTGGACCCCGCGACCGATCAGGGCGCGCAGCCACGACTCGCTCAGGCAGACATCGAGGTTTGACTGGCACAGGCTGGTGGCGACGCCGGTAAGCACGCGGTGGCGCAGGCAGGCGTCCAGCCCGCGCAGGGTGCGGGCATAGACGTCCTTGTTTCCGCGGCGCTGGTCGCTGACCACGGCGTCCCCCTCGATGCTGACCAGGGGTGTCACATTGCCGAGTTGACGCATTTTGGCCGCCACCTTGTCCGTGATCAGTTGACCATTGGTAAAGACCTGAAAATAACAGTCCGGGTGCTGCGCGAGAAAATCGAACAACTCCGGATGCATGAACGGCTCGCCACCCAGCACCCCAAAAAACGAATTTCCCCTGGCTTTGGCCTGGTTGACCAGAGCGTTGAGGTCAGCCAGAGGCAGGGCGACGCGCGGTTTGTCGACGTCGACCCAGCATCCCTGGCACCGCAGGTTGCAGGAATTCAGGATCGAAACGTACAGGAAGGGCGGGAAATATTGGCCGCGTTCGAGACGCTTTTTGAAGAGATGCACCGACCGCGTCCCTTTGAACCCGAAATTCCACGCCACTTTCCACCACGTCCGCGGGTCAGTGGTGGCCAGAATGCGGGTCGTCAATCCAAGAACCATGGTGCAGAATGGGGCGGCAAAGCGGGTGGCACGCAACCTTATTCGACGCATGAATCCTGCTTCACCCACCACCTCATGAACGTCTTCACCTACGGCTCTCTCATATTCGCGGACGTCTGGATGCGCGTCGCCGGACAGTCGTGCCCATCCCGACTCGCCACCCTGGATGATTTCGCCGCCTGGAAAGTCCGTGGCGAATCGTACCCCGGCCTCGCCCCCGCCCCCGGCCAATCCACCAGCGGCCTGCTTTACCTCAACGTCTCGGCCGACGCCGCCGCGCGCCTCGACGCCTTCGAAGGTCCGTTTTACCACCGGACATCGGTCACGGTCCGGCTCGCCGACGGGACAACCCTCGATGCCGAAACATACGTCGTCGCGCCCGCCCACCGCCACGAACTCGAACCCGTCGCCTGGGACGCCGAGGAATTTCGCCAACACCATCTCGCCAGCTTCCTCGGGCCCAAACAACCCGCCAACTCGGACGTCAATCCCGGGAAGGAGTAGATCAATCAAAAGCCCGTGGATTTTCCAGCAACTCACGCAGAGCCATGGCATCCAGACGGTCTTTGTCACGGAGAGAGGGCGCTTTCCACCGAATCAGAGCCGCCTTGGAAGCGACGGCGATTCGCTGGTCGCCGATGATAAAAAAATCTGCATCCGCGATGATGTCGCCATAATGCAGCCCCGCCATCACGGTGAACGCGTCGATCTGGCAGGATTCGACTTCCTCGACGATCCGGATGGCTCCTTCTTCATCGGTAAAGTCATCCACGGTAAGATCGCGGGCGAAGCCTTCACCGTAGTCAGTGAGGCTGTGGATGAAGAGTCGGATATTGTCCGGAGAGTTCTCCAACAACAAATCCACGTCGTCGGTAAGCCGCACGTATCCCTGTAGCGTGACAGCCACGCCACCGACAACGATGAATTGAATACCGGCTTCAGCGAGCCGGACCAACAACTTTTCGAATGAGGGTTCCGTCATCGGAGGGTGGGGTCCATCGACCACTTCCCTTGAGCCGCCACGCGTTGCGGCGGAGCCTCTCTAACCGGGCTAAGGGCGGGAGCCGCGACAGGCTGCCGCCCACCTTTTTTTTCACGGGTTCCCTGAATGGATCGGTCACGGAATGGACCCTACAAGAACCCGCGGCTTCGAACAAGCCGGAAAGCGGTCACGCTCATCCATCCCTCAATCCACTGGCCGGTGGTTCTGGAAGTGCGCCTGAAGGCCCGCGGCCACGGCATCCGCGTATTCTCGGTAGAGGCTTTTGCGTTGCCGGCCGGCGACGAACCGCTCTCCCTCATAGTCGCCGGCGGCGATGCGGTCGTAGATTTCGCGGTTGTTCATGACGTAGGGCTCGGTGAAGACCACCGGGCATTGGTAAAGGCGGTTCGCCAAGAGGTTGCGCGCCCACACATAGGGATTTTCCGGTAACGGGCGATGCGCGTTTCCCACCATGTGACCGGCGCCATAATCATAGGGCGGCAGGGCGGTGGCGGCGGCGAGAGATCGGGAAACGGCATCGGCGAGGCGCAATTCCTCGCGTTCGCTGCGCTGGAAGAGGCGTTCCAACATCTCGTACCGCACGTCGTCCAAGTTCATCTCCTCCGGACCATAGTGTCCGTTTACGATCAA
>JBJXFS010000014.1:0-19236 GCA_046155625.1 Verrucomicrobiales bacterium
CTGGGCGCTCAAGGCTTGCGGAGAAGCACGGCGGATTTTTTGCACGGGCGAAAAAGCATGAAAAAACCGGGGGACGACTGGGAGTGGCGGGCTAAGACCGCCATACTGACTCGCGCATTCGACTCAGACCGCTCGCTCGCCATGTCAAAACGTGTTCGTTTCCATGGCGGCCCCAGCCCGCCACTCCCAGTGAAACACTACCTTACAACCGTGCAAAAATCCGTCGTGGCGGAGAAGCGTTGAGAGCGATTTCCGCTTGTGGTGGGCACGACTTTTCCGTGACCCTTTTGCGCCGATTTGAAAATCGGCGAGCGGGCTTGGACGGAATGGTGATTTAGTCCCTAAAGGGACGTTGGAACCACGAAAATCACGAAACACACGAAAACTCATTAGGTTAGGACAAGCGACCTCCTCATCCATAAGGCGGACGGGGAGAATTGGGCAGCGCCTTGGTTCTTTCGTTTGTTTCGTGGTTCAAACAGTGGGAATGAGGGATATGGTGGTTCTGGTATTAATGTGCTTTTGGCAGTTATAAGTGGCACCAGTCGCGCGACAATCGCTCTCGATGACGGCGGTTGTTTCTTGGAGGGCAGCGTAACAGTAAACACTTGAAATTCAACGCTGAATCATTTTACAACACACCCTAAATCAAACAATCCCAAATAATTCTTGACGCCAACCCGGATACTTGATGAAATCGCCTCGAGCTCCTAATAACAATGGGTGAATGCATCAAGGACAATAATATTGGTGCCTTCATTCGCATCCAGCCCCGTCATCTCTCATGAAACTGAAGATGTTCATTCTAGCCGCACTCGCAGTAGGCGGTCTTACATGGTTCGCCGGTTCGGCTTCCGCCCAGGGATTTGGTGACCGATTCGTTCAACTTCGAGGTCTGGCTACCGAGGAGTTGATTAAGCCGGAGATTCCTGATGATGCCGTCGCCACGCCCGAGGGCTTCACTTACAGGCCGCTCTATCTGGTCAAACGCTACTATTCGTGCAGCCCATGGTTGCTGAGCCATGTTCGCAGCGTTCGCACATCCGCAGTGGGGTTTACTCCGGCCGACGTCGTCATTGACACGGGCGACGACAACCCAGAGCTGCAACTGGTCAACGAACAGAACGAACAAAGGCTGGGATTTAATCCGGGGACGGTCGTTCATCACCCGGGCTACGGGCTCTATTGCCTGTCCATCCGGATTTGCGTGAACTGGGACCAATGGGCTTTAGGAGGCTACCACCGCTTCTTCGTCCGTTTCCACCACCGCTGTCCCTACATTTGCTGGTGGGATCACTGGTGGCACTATTACCGGAGTCCGCGCTACGCCTTTCAGGTGACTCTGAGCGGAAGTCAGGAGGTTCCCCCGAATGCTTCGCCCGCAACCGGGACAGGCCTGCTGCATCTCGATCCGGTTTACCGAACGCTCGGCTACGATATAAATTACGGCGGCCTCGGGAGCAACTTCTCGGCAGCCCACATTCACGGCCCGGCTCCTTCAGGGGTTAACGCCGGAGTGCAGTTTGCCCTGACCAATATTCCTTTCGGCCCCAACGCAGGAAGACTCAACGGATCGACAGCGGCGCTGACGGCGACACAGCAAAACGACCTCCGGAACGGACAGTATTATGTCAATATTCACACTGCTCAGTTCCCGGGTGGCGAAATCCGGGGCCAGATTCAGCCAGTGCCCTTTCCGGTGTATTGCCCATGGAGGCCGGCATGGATTCCGTTCTGGACATGGGGCCGCGGCGGCAACCTCTGGTGCCTGACGCTCACGCACCCGTACGGTTACGGATGGGATCCCTATTACCGCTGGCGACCATTCTGCATTTACGGGTTGAGGTATTATTTCACGCCGATAGGCGCGTTGCAGAACCCAGCCGCCCTTCCCTACATCGGCCGCCTCAATTCCACTCTGACCGCGCCCTGGCTCCACTACCCGTACCGGCCGTTTTATCGATACTGGCCCTATACGCCATACTGCTCGCGCTGGTATTGGTTCACATCCCCCTCCTTCTCGCTTTACCGGCACCTCCCGCCCTGCGTTCAGTATGCGACTTATGTCAATCCGGACCTCACTGACCCTGCCGTTAACCAGCCATTCCCCGACGATCCGGTGCCTATGCCTGGCACCACAGGGGTTACCACGCTGCGGGCGCTTGTGTCCCAACAGGGTGACCTCACCGGCGACGGTGTGGTCTCTTTGGCGGACTTGAGCGCCTTCAAGGCGGAGCAGGGCAGTCCCAATCAGGACACGGCGGACGTTGACGAAGCCGTGCCCGGGAATTAACAATCAAGGCAGCACCGTGGGCGCTCCGCTTCGAGACGGAGTTCCCACGGGTCGATGCCTCCAATCCTCAATCAATTGCGAAACTTTATGAACTCGTTTAAGTCCTCCAGTATGCGCGCGTCGTTCTTCCTGTCACTCGTTGCCTCTGCGGGCACCGCATTCGGCGGTACAATCAGCACAACAATCTCTCCCGCCGGAAGTATTCCCCTCGGTTCGACGTTCACGGTCACTTTCAATATGAGTGGTTACACAGGGACAGACGAAATCGACGGCTACAATTTTCGCGGCTCCTACACGTCTAGCCTTTTCAGTTTTGTCGCGGCTTCAGGCGACGTGAATGACGGAGCCGCATTTGGTGTCGACGAGAACTGGCTCCGGAAAGCCCCGCAGGATTTGGTCGGCGCAGGAGCAATCGGCCTGACCGACAGCACGACCACCGGTGCGGGAGTTGCGAATATCTCCGTGGTGGATTTGCGGGGAACCTCCACTCGCGGGACCACGGCAGGGAGTGGTTTCCTGTATTCCTTTGACCTGATGGCCGATGCCATCGGCACCGGCAGTATTACGCCTTCGGCATTCCCTGATGGCAGCACTCTCTATGATGTCTTTCTTTCACCCGTGGGCGCGCCGACATTCGTCGGGGCTTCAGTCACGGTGATTCCCGAGCCCACCACCGGTCTTCTTGCCGCTGCCTTCGCACTTCTTTGCGGTCGCCGCCGACGTCGCGGTTGAACCCAATGACTGCCGGGTAGCAGACGACTGGCGAGGCCGGGGCCGGAATGGCCGTGAAGGCAGACAGATTGGAGGTGACAGTGTCCGCGTACACAGTCTGGTCCCCGCCGGTAGGCAGCGCGTCGGTCAGTCCCACCCATCCGCCGGGCTGGCTGGTGGGGGCCATCGCGGTGGAGTAGTCCGCAGCATGCGTCCGGCCCGGACGTGACTGAATCGTCAACGTCACCGAGGCTCCGTTCGGAGCCCGCACGATACTGAGGAACTCCGGCGGGGCCAGCACAGTCGGTGTCAGGAATTTGCTTCAGGGCCGGCGCTGGGAATGGAGGCGTGGGTCACGGGAGGGGGCTGGGGGTGAGAAGGGGACTGGCAAAAGCGTTAACTTAGGAGCGCTGGAGATACACCACTTGAGTTTGTAGGAATTCGTGGAGCCCATGTTTGCCATCGGCACCACCGATGCCGGACTTCCGCCAACCGGCGTGATATCCCTGCATCGCTTCGAAGTGTTCGCGGTTGATGTAGGTTTCTCCAAAGTTCAGCGCTTCCATCAGATTCATCGCTTCATTGAGATCGTTGGAGAAAACCGATGACGTCAGCCCATACTCCGTATCGTTGGCCATAACGATCGCCTGCTCGATCTCGTCAAACACAACAATCGGAATGACCGGGCCAAAGATCTCCCGCTTCACGATGTCCATCTCCTGCGTGCAGTCCGCTACGACGGTCGGCTCGAAATAGTAACCTCCAGTGCCCGCACCTCGGCTCCCTCCGCAGAGGATCTTCGCGCTATCGCTTACCGCGCGATCGAGAATCGAGACGACCTTCTCATAGCCCGCCTGATTGATCATCGGGCCATAGTCGAGCGTCTCGTCTTCCAGCGGATTTCCGAAACGGACAGCTTTCATTTTCTCGACCAATTTGGCGGTGAAGGCATCGGCCACGCTACGCTGCACATAGACCCGTTCGGCGCAATTGCAGACCTGCCCGCTATTGATTACCCGCGAGGATCGGATCGCCGTCGCAGCCAATTCGAGGTCTGCATTGGCGGTGACAATGGCAGGGGCTTTGCCTCCGAGTTCAAGATTCACCCGCGTGATGTTTTTCGCCGCCGCCGCCATGATGCGCGAGCCGGTCTCGACGCTGCCGGTGAAGCTGATCATTCCAACTTTCGGGTTTTCGGTCAGCGCGCGACCCACCGTGGCACCATATCCCGTAACAAGATTCACGACGCCGGCGGGGATGTCCGTCTCGTTCAAAATCTTGCAGAACTCGAGAGCGTTGTTAGGCGTCTCCTCGCTGGGCTTGAGGACGATCGCATTGCCGCAGATGAGCGCCGGCGCAAGTTTCCGCGCAATGAGGAAAAACGGGAAGTTCCACGGCAGGATGCCGACGACGACACCGATCGGCTTACGAAATAGAAAGATGTTCTCTTTCGGCCGGTCGCTTTGGATCACCTCTCCTTCGATCCGGCGGCCCCACTCGGCCATGTAGTCGATGTAGTCTGCGGTGAATTGGACCTCCACGCGAGCGAGTGGCAGGGTTTTTCCCTGCTCTTGGGTGATCACGCGCGCCAGCGGTTCGATTTTCTCACGAATTTTGTTAGCCAGATGATGGAGGTGTTTCGCCCGGGTCGCGGGCGTCAACGCCGCCCATGCTGGCTGGGCTTTTCCGGCAGCGAGAATCGCGGCTTCGATCTGATCGGGATGTGTTTCAGGAACGGTTGAGAGTTCCTCGCCGGTGGCTGGATTGATCACTGTGATCTGCTTGCCTCCAGTGGGCGAGACGAATTCACCGTGGATGTAGTTGGCGTAATGAATCATGACGCAAGCCTTTGGGAAATTGTCCGCGTAGGCAACCAGAAAATCTGCCGATAGGACTTTGCCTCCGGGTGCCGGCGCTGGAAATGGAGGTGTGGGTCACGGGAGGGGGAAGGGGTCTGTCTAATCTTGAAGCAGCGATCATCAATCACCAACGCATCCCCCCGTGCTTGAAGCACCGCGCAGGGCGCAGTGCAGTTGCTCACAACCGGACCGGCAGTGCCGGACGTTCCGTTTCAGCACCACCGGTTCAATAGCCAGCAGCTCCCGGCCTGAGCTGTGGGTTATTCCCTTGAATGCTGCTCTGATCATTTCCAAATTGGCGAGAAGTTTGTGAGCGGCCCGAAGGTGACGCCGCCGATTGAAGCGTGCTTGTCCCGAAAACCGATTGCACCACTGATCCGAAATGAAAGACAGCGCCCCACCCATGGACACTCTTCGCGCGACGGAGGCCGTTCTCGCCGCACTGGCGGAGCGCCCGGAGATTTACATGATTGGCATCGCGGGAATTCCGGGCAGCGGAAAGTCCACGCTCGCGCGGACGTTGGCCTCCCGGATTCCCGGCGCGGTCGTGATTCCGATGGACGGCTATCACTTTCCGCGCTGCCAGCTGGACGCGGAAGGCTTGCGCCGCCGCGGTGCGCCGCACACCTTCGACCGCGACTCCTTCCGCAGCGACATGGAAAGTCTGCGCCGCACCCGTTGCGGAGTTTTCCCCGCCTTTGACCATGCGGAAAAGGATCCAAAAGCCGCGGCAATCCATGTCACGGCAGGCACGCCACTCGTTGTTGTCGAAGGTATCTACGTGCTGATGCGCGACTATGAATGTGATCACCTATTCGACCTGCGCGTCTTCCTCGACTGCGATGCTGACGAAGCGATCGAGCGGTTGACGAGGCGGCATGTGGAATGCGGCGTCGAAGCCACGATGGAGGCAGGGAGGCAGCGCGCCATGACCTATGATCTCCTGAATGCCGCCGCTATCCTTGCCAACGGCTGCAGGGAACGCGCTCACCTTGTCCTGTAATTGCCTTATGAAAACGCGCCGCGGGGGGCTGTTTCCTCGATGTCTTTCGCCGGCCCAGGCCGGGAGGGGGGTGATAGGAACTTGCGGCAGGGGGCCGGCGCTCGGAATCACGGCCGGGGGGAGTGGGAAAGGAGCTGCTCGATGCCGAGGTGCCGAGAACAACCCAGGCTCCCGAGTCATCGGGATCCGGGTTCACCTAAAAAGGGATATTGGAACCACGAAAGTCACGAAACACACGAAAATTCATTGAGTTAGGACAACCGACCGACCCATCCATCGGGTGGATGATGATAGTTGGACAACGCCTTGGTTTTTCGTGTGTTTCGTGGTTTCCATCCGGGCTTTTAGGTTCAACTACCGCGAAGTGGGGGAGCGGATATCATAAACTGTCAGCGATGCGACGGTGACAGACCAGGAGAATCAGGGGAGCGAAGGGGCTGTGCAAGCCCGGTCGAGGTGGGTGTAGCCACCATCGACGAAGAGGATTTGTCCGGTGGTGTGTGACGAACGGGGAGAAGCGACGAAGACGACGGTGTTGGCGATTTCCTGTGCCGTCGTCATCCGTTGGCCGAGGGGAATACTGGCGGAGATTCTGGCGATCTCTGCGGCGGGATCGGGCCGCTGGCTGATCCAACGGTCATACTGCGGCGTCATCACTTCGGCGGGAATCACAGCGTTCACCCGGACTCCGTGCGGAGCCAGATCCACAGCCCATTCCCGGGTGAGGGCATTCATCGCCCCTTTGGCCGCGGCATAGCCGCTGGTGCCGCCCTGACCGGTCGTCGCGCACTTGGTGCCGATGTTGATGATGGCGCCCTGCGAGGCAATGAGCGCATCCAGGCAGGCCTGCATGAGCACGAAGCAGTGAACGATATTGCGCTCCAGCGAGGCCCGGAAATCCGCAACAGGAGACCGCAAACCCACACCATCATTCACGCCGGCATTATTGATCAGATAATCGATGCGCCCATGTCGCGACAGGACTTGCGCGGCTGCCTCGCAAAGGCGGGCTTCGTCGGTCAGTTCGCAAACGTAACTCTCCGCTCGCAGGCCGAGCGCCGTCAGTTCCTGAACAAGCCGATCGGCCTCCATCGCGCTGCGGCCGAAGATGCAGGCAACGGCACCTTCCGCCGCAAACGTCCGGGTGACGGCCTCGCCGATCCCTTTGGCCCCGCCGGTGATGATGGCGACCTTGTTGTTCAGTCCAAGATCCACGGGTTTACTTCAGCGGCATGCCGGGCTCGGCTTTTCCGTTCGTGGTGAGGATCTGGAAGTGATGCACGCCTGCGGCGAGGGGATGGTCGCTGGTCCAGACGATCTTTTTCTCGGGAGACACCTCCACCATCGAGATTCCCGTATTGGCGGCGTGACTGCCGATCACGGTATTGCCGTTCGCGAGCCGCTGCGAGCCGCACGGATCCTTCAGCAGTCCATTCACGTCGGCGTTGGTGACCTTCCAGATGACTTCGCCCTTATGATTCAATTCCACGACCTGGTTGCCGTTCGTGAGTGAGGCCACGGTGTGGCCGTTGTCCAGCCGAATCGCGGTGAAGGGCCATGATTTGGAAGGGCGTCCGCCGAGTTCTTCCAGGTCGGTTTTCAAGGTGGCGACCACCGTGCCCTCTGGCGTGTATTCCTTGATGGCAAAGGCCAGCAGATGCGGCACGAGGTAGTTGCCGTTCTTCAATTGCCGGGCCATCCGGGTCTGCATGTGGGCGTTGTCTGTTTCCGGCTGCAGGGCCACTTCATGGACGATCTCCGCCTTCGCGTTCACTTCCAGCAGGCGCGGCTTCGCTCCCAGTTCGGTGATGAGGGTGTTCCCATTGTAAAGACGTTGCGCCGTCCCGATCTCTTTGTTTGCCTTGTCCAGCTTGTAGGAAAACACGACCTCCTTCGCGCGGGTCACTTCCTCCACTTGAGCACTGAAAGCCAGGAGGAGATTCCCATTGGGCAGGACAAAACCATCCCGCGTGCCGCCATTGTATTCCCACTCCATTTTTTCATCCTCTCCGATGATCGCGGTCTTGGCGCCCATCACCAGGTAGGAATGCCGGATCGCCGGAGCATCGGCGGCATGGGCCGAGGCCATGATGCCGAGAACAGCCAAAAGGTGAGTGAGTTTGAAGAGGGCAGGCTTCATAGGGTTGTCGAATCGTAGTTTGGAATGCGGGAGGGTGTCACGCCAATATATCATGCACCACATGGCCGTGGACGTCGGTCAGGCGGATGTCGCGACCGCCGAAGCGGTAAGTAAGGTTGGTGTGGTCTATGCCCATCAAATGAAGGATCGTGGCGTGGAGGTCATGCATCTCTAGCGTGTTTTCCACCGCTTTGTAGCCCCAGTCGTCGGTGGAGCCGTAGGAAATACCCGGCCGCACGCCGGCACCGGCCAGCCACATGCTGAAACCGTACTCGTTGTGATCGCGTCCCTCGCCGCCCTGGGCAAAGGGAGTGCGTCCGAATTCGCCGGTGAAGACCACCAGCGTGGAGTCGAGCAGGCCGCGTTGCTTCAAGTCTTCCAGCAGTGCGGCGATGGGTTGATCCACGACGCGGGCGTTCTTGCTGTGGTTGGTCTTCAGATTACCATGCGCATCCCAGCGATCCTCGCCGGTCGCGGTAATGGTCAGTTCGATGAAGCGCACACCCCGTTCCACCATACGGCGGGCGAGCAGGCACTGTTTTGCATAGGTTCTCGTGTGCTCGTAATCCGCGTCCAGCCCGTAGAGCTTTTTGGTGGCTTCAGATTCGCCTGAAAAATCCAGCAAGTCCGGCACCGTGGTCTGCATCCGGCTGGCCAGCTCGGCGTTGGCGATGGCACTTTCCAGAGCGTCGCTGCCGCCGGAGTCCGCCAGGCTGAGCCGGTTAAGCCGTTCCGCCAGCTTCCGCTTGGCGAGTTGCTGCGCGGGGTTTTTCTCTCCGGGAACGATGTTTGCGATGGGCGTGCCGTTCGCATTGAGCAGCGAGCCCTGATAACTCGCAGGCAGGAAGCCGCTGCCAAAACAATCCAGCCCGCCGGACGGAATCTGGCCGCCGTTGAGCACGACGAATCCTGGCAGATTCTCATTATAGCTTCCCAGGCCATACGCGACCCACGCTCCCATGCTGGGTCGCCCCTGGAGGCCGAGGCCACTGTGCAGGAAATAGTTGGCGCTGGTGTGCTCCGGGAATTGAGACGTCAGCGATTTCAGCACGCACAGGTCATCCGCCCGAGTGGCGATGTGCGGGAAAAGTTCGCTCACCCACAGGCCGCTCTGCCCGCGCTGCTTGAACTCCCACGGCGATTTCATCACCTGGCCTACATCCGCAAACTGCGTCTTCTCCAGCTTGCCGATCGCCTTTCGCGGGTCCTCGCCATGATGCTTCTCCAGCATCGGCTTGTAGTCGAAACTGTCCACCTGCGACAATCCGCCTTCCATGAACAGAAAGATGACACTGCGGGCCTTTGCCGGGTAATGCGGTGCCTTCGCCAGCGATGGATTCGCCGCCGCCCCGGCGTTCCCTGCCTTGCCAAACAGGGCGGAGAAAGCCATCGCTCCGAATCCGCTCCCGGCCCGCTGCAGCAGGGCGCGGCGGGAAAGGTTCGGCAGGGGCAGTTGATAAGCGGGATTCATTTCAGATAGATGAAATCATTGGCATTCAGGAGAGCGTGGCAGAATTCCGGCCAGACGGCAGGAGTTTGTTCCCCTGGAAAGAGTGTACGCAATTCCTCTAGTGACTCAGTGGCGAGGCGCAGTTCTTCTGCGCCCGGCGGGCGGGTGAAGGCGGACTCGAAAAGCCAGGTGATGCGGGATGCATCGGGTGCCTCTGGCAGTTCCTTCATCATCCGGGCGGCCCAGAGCGTGGCTTGATCCCTGACAAACGGATCATTCATCATGACGAGCGACTGCGCAGGGACATTCGTTACATTCCGGCGGCCCACGGTACTGAAGGGCGTGGGGAAATCGAAAGCCTGCATCATGCTGGGCAGAAAATTCCGGCGGACCGATGTGTAAATGCTACGGCGGCCATCGCCGTCGAGCGGACCGGATCCCGGGGATCCGCGGCCGACGATGAAGGCCGTGAGATGCACGGGAACGGGCTGGCCAAAAGGCCTGGCGTCGAGGCGTCCCGAAACAGAGAGCAGGGCATCGCGGATGGACTCGCCCTCGAGACGGCGCACTGGCAGGTAGTGGAGCAGCAAATTCTTTGGATCCACCACCGCGGCCCGGGGATCTGAGGCCCGGCTGCTGCGGGCAAACGTGTCAGTGAGGATGAGGCGCCGGATGAGCATTTTCACGGACCACCGGTCTTCGTGGACGAACTGCCATGCGAGGTGATCGAGCAGTTCCGGATGCGAGGGGCGCTCTCCGAGATAGCCGAAGTTATCCACGGTGGGCACGATGCCGCGTCCGAAGAGGTGGTGCCATACGCGGTTCACCATGACCCGGGCGATAAGCGGATTGGCGGGATCCGTTATTTGGCGGGCCAGTTCCGCACGTCCACTGGAGTCGGCGGGCGCAATGCGGGGCATGCCGAAGGCCTGGGGCAGGCCGCGCAGGACCACGGCGCCGGGGCGCTGGTATTTCCCGCGGACGAGCAGGTGCTCGTCCACGCCTGACAAATCGCTGAGGGTTGGGGCCAGTGCGGATTCCCAACGGATGGTCGCAGCCAGTTCGTCCTGCTCATTCAGGAAAGCGGTGGCAGCCTCTGCCAGGGCGGCCGGATTCACCCCGAGCAGGGCGGCGTGCTGGAGCAACCAGTCTGCGAGCGGAGCCAGGTGGGGCTCCACGGTTTTTCCTGCGGCCAGGCAGTCCAGAGCGGCCAGCGCATCCGTCTGCATGGCATCGGCCACCGCCTGCAGCGAGGGCGCATCGGCTTTCGGCTGCCATGAGGTGACGGGCAGCCATGCCGGCGGCTCCGGTGCATCCACCACCATGAGCACCTCCAGCGCGGAGTCGGCCTGCGGGGCAATTTCCACATGAGTCCGGTGCCCTGCATAGGATTTGAGTTCGTGGGTCACCCATGAGAGTTTCTCACCGGTATCGAACTCCTGTCTCAAACTGCCATGCAGCGGCCCGGTGATCATGATGTGCGTGTTCACGCCGGTATAAACTGTGGCCTTGCCCCGGATCAGATAGTGAAGGCGGCCACTTTTCAGTGTGAATCGCGGAGTCAGCAGTGTCCGGCCGGCACGCTCAGTGGCTGCCTGACTGCCGGAGTCGCCCTCCGTTCCCGGCGCGAGTGACAGCCGGTTCCAAAAGGTATCGCGCATCGCCGAACCATAGGGCATGATTCGCGACAGCGGGCGCTCCGCATTGCCGGCGATCGCTTCTCCGGCGCTCAATGGGCGCGGTCCAAAGCAGGGACCGTCCGGCCTCCATAGCGTGGCGCCAGGACGGGTGAAGTCGGCCACAATCACGGCATCCGAGGGAATAGCCGGGGCTGGGGTTCGAGCTTGGGTGAGCCGTTCCTTGAAACGTTCTGGTTTCCCGGCGTCCGGATTGCTGGCGAGCAAAGCGAAAGCGTGGAGCGGATGCTGCGGATTCACGGCGGCCTGCTTCAAGTGTTCCGCCCACGGTGCAGAGGCGCCGGGTGCCGCGAGAAGCTGGCTGGCAAGTTTTCCCGCAGCCGGCTTGGCCGCATTGGCAAAGGCAGCCGTGAGAGCGCCGGTGTGTTTCTTGCGAATAGCAGCTAGTTTCTCAGCAGCCTGCGCATGACTGGCCATGGTCTCGAACCGCGTCTGCCGGTAGGGCGAACTCAGGAGGAAACCGCTCATGGCGTAGTAGTCCTTCTGCGTAATGGCGTCGAACTTGTGGTCGTGGCAGCGGGCGCAGGCGACGGTCAGTCCAAGGAACGTCTTGGAAAGAACATCCACCTTGTTGTCGATGCGCTCGCATTCATCCTGACGGGTATCCACCGGGCTGTGAACCTCCTCGCCGAGAAATGCCCAGCCGGTGGCGACTATCGATTCATTGGCGCCAGTGGCCGGGTCCAACCGTGGCGGCAACAGATCGCCCGCGACGTGCTCCGCGACCAAGCGGTCATAGGGCACGTCCGCATTGAAGGCGCGGATCAGATAGTCGCGATACCGCCATGCATTGGCGATGAGGAAGTCGCTCTCATGGCCCCGGGACTCGGCATAGCGGACGAGATCCATCCAGTGGCGGGCCCAGCGTTCGCCAAAATGCACGGAGCCCAGCAAGGCATCCACCACGCGCTCGCGCCGCTGCAGTGACGTGTCCGCAAGCAAGGCCGCAGTGGCATCGCGCTGCGGCGGCAGTCCGGTGAGGGTGAAATGGATGCGGCGAAGCCAGGTCAGATCATCGGTGGCTGGAGCAGGCGTGAGCCCTTTGGCGGCCAGTTTCGCGGCGATGAATTTGTCCACCTCCGTAGCCCCCGGCGCATCGGGAACGGGCTGGCGCTCCGGAATCTGCCAAATCCACGGCAGGCGCTCTTTATAGGCCTGTAGGTCAAATTTCTCCTTCTTTTCCGGTGCGGCAGATGTGGCCTCTTGTGGCCATGCGGCACCGGCCTGCACCCACGCGGCGAGATCGGCGATGGCGTCATCGGAAAGTTTCGGGCCTGCCTTTGCGGGTGGCATTTTCAGATCCTTTTCCGTGTGGCGGACCGCTTTCAACAAAAGGCTTTCGTCAGGCTTTCCAACGACAATGGCCGGGCCGGATTCCCCGCCCTCCAGCATCGCGGCGCGGGAATCGAGACGCAGCTCGCCCTTTTGTTTCTCCGCCCCGTGGCATTCCGAGCAATGCTCACTGAGCACAGGCCGAATGCGTTTTTCGAAAAAATCTGGCTCCTGCGCACGGGCGGCGGCCAGACCACCTGCGAGGCAGAAGAGTGGCAGGAGAATCCGGTGGGCAGCGCGGGTGTGCATAGAGTTTGAATGAGGATTCCCTTGATGGGTCACAGTGTGCCGGACCGGATAAACTCGTGCCGCACGGGAGCGGTGACGCGCTTGCCGGTGGTCGAGACAAAGCTCACGGAACCAGGCGCGAATTCGAGCGTCTTCACGTTGTCAAATCCGTCGGGGATTTTGACCACCCCCTGGATGTAGTTGATGGCAGTCGGCTTGTCCGCGCTGAGCTGGACGGCGGTCGCGACTCCTTCTTTGGTCAGCGCATTGTCGCTTGTGGAAGCCGCGAGACCATCGGCGAAAAAGGCCGTCACGTCCTCAAATCCGACGCAGTTATTGCGTCCATTCCACGGGAAGCCATGGCGCCCGCGGTTCTCCAGCCAAAAAATCGTGCTGTTCAGCACGGCAGGGTCTTTCAGCGCGAACCACACGTAACCGGCTTCCGCATTTGTTGCCGTGATCCAAGCCGGACCGCCGGTTTTCTCCCATGGCTCGTTGACCAGTTGCACGAGGTCCGCAAAACCCGTCCGGGCTGGCAGTCGCGTGAGGTCGGCATCCGGCGCCTCTTTCCATGCGGAGGGGACTTTTGTGAGGTCCTTCCACTTCGAACCGGGCAGCAATGCCTGGTATTCGCGTTTCGTGGGATCGCTGAAGAGGCCCGGATTCGTCATGCCAAATCGAATGGCGCTGGTGGCGATGCGCACCGAGCCCTCCTTGTCCGGCATTGCCAGGGTCGCGTGGTGACCGAGCGGCACACGCCCGGCAAAGCCCTCAATGAGGTGCCGTGAATAAAGGACATTCTGCCCATCCACGAGCGAAAGCTCTTTGGTCATGCTTCCTTTGCGGACCTTGGTATCGATCCCCATTGTGAGCGTCGTCACGTCGCCGGCTTTCTTGGTTCCCACGACTTTCCATGCGTCTCCGGCCACCTCTCCGTGGGGCGGATGCTTCTCGCCAGCGACCTCAGCGGAGTTTCCACCGAAGGGCATGCAGAAAAAGTCGCCCCGCAGCGGAACGAGCACCGGCACGGGCATCGCCCCCGCCTTTTCATCCTGCCAAGGCGTGATGTGATAAGGCTGCACCGGCTTCGCGCTGTCCCGGAAAAAAGTGACCGGCGCCGTGTGTCCGCCCAGTTGGGTGACCGCGACCTCGACTTCCTTGGACGCGAGGATGACACAAGGCTGCGAGTTGACGGTGCGGACTTGCGGAGTGTCGGCCAAGGATGTGACTGCGGTGCTGGTGATAGCGGCGAGGTTCATGAGGTGGGTGGCGGATGTGTTCATAGTTTGGATGGATTCAGCGAAGAGAGGCGAATTCGGAAGGGTTCAACAGTTCCCAACAGACCTCTCGAGGCCGCGCTCTCTCGCGGCAGAGGCAGCGCGGGCCGTTTCTTCCACACGACGGGTGCGCCGAAGAGCGAGCGACGCAACAGCGACGGCGCCCGCAAAGAATCGCGGGCGACGCCAGTCACTGATGACTTACGATATTGGAGCATTATGAGGCGGCAAATTCGGCGGGAAACACCACACGGTGCCCCAGTCACCGTCGCATGAAATTTTTTGTCACGCATCCGTTTAGTTCGCCTCAGATGTGGTGGGCGGCATCGGGCTAGGCGCGGCAACCTCGCTGCCGCCGCCCCTGCGGAAGCGGGGCCGTGTTTTGAGCGGTCCAGTGGCTTGCGCGACCGGTCTGCCTAGGGGAAACCCCCAGGACTGGCGTTCCCCGACTGAGCCCAGAGGGCAGACGAAAATTAGCCGGTGGCGCTCGCCACCGGTTGAGCGATCAGGGGAACATCCGCCCCGCAGGGGTGGTGGTGTTTTGTGGTGCCTTGCGCTTCGCCTCCATTGGGAAAGTAGTTATACGCTTTTGCCAACGGCTGAGAGCACGGCCCGGCATCACAAAATCAGGTGAGCGCGTTCCCGGCCGCTGATAGGAATTTACTTCCGGGGGCCGGCGCTGGGAATGGACGCGTGGGTCGCGGGAGGGAGGGTGGGTTGGGGTACCGGCTTGAGCCGGAGAGGGGGACGTGAGAGAAGGGCGGGTGCGCAAAGTTGATCCTATTCAATCCAAGCCTGACCGGCCTTGTAGGCGGCGAGGCGGCGGGCCAGGTCGGTGGCGAGCGAGGTGTCGCCGGTGGCGGTGGCGAGGGCGAGGGCTTGAGTGGCGATCGTGGTGGCGGAGGCAAAGTTGCCAGCGGCGGCGTGAGCGGCGGCGAGATTGTCGAGCACAGGGACTGATTGACCCTTTGTGAGCTCATTCACTTGTTCGGCCAGGGCCAGGGCGCGAGCGGGGTTGCGGAGGGTGGGGTTTGTTGAGGTGGCGAGAAGCCAGGCGAGGTTGCTGGCGGCATCGAGTGAGGCGGGGGAAAGGGGGGTGACCGACTGGGTGGGGGTGAGTTTGAGGACGGCTTCGTAGGTGGCAATGGCTTCGGCGGTTTGGCCGGTGAACTGACGGGCGACGGCCAGGTTGAAAGTGACTTCGGGGTTTTCCGGGGCCGTCGCCAGGCTGGCGGCGAAGGCGTCGCGGGCGCGGGCGTGCTCGCCGAGGGCTTGCCAGACTTTGCCAAGCTGATTGTGAAAGGCGGCCGCGTCCGGGGAGTGCGTCGAGGCTTTGGAGAACGCGTCGAGGGCATCCTGTGGATGTTGGGCTTTCCACAGCGAGGCGCCGAGGGCGAGGTGCAGGGCGGGGTCGGCCGGAGTGAGGGCCAGCGCGTCTTTCCAGGCGGCGGCGGCGGCTTCGTGGAGACCCGCTTCGTCCTCAAGGTCGGCAAGCAAACGAAGGATTTGGGTGCGCGTGCTTGGGGGGGCGTTGGCGGAACTGGCGAGAGCCCGGCGGATTTCGGCCCGCGCGTCGTCGAGATATCCGCCATCCCGCAGCGACTGGACCTGTCCGGCGAGGTGGAGGGGAAAAAGGGGTTTGGCGCTTCGACCGGGAAATGGGAAAACGGCAGCTTCCGTAGCGGCGGTGGGATCGGCAGCGGCCGCCGCATCTTTGATCAGGGTGTCGACATCCGTGGGTCCATGATAGAGGCTGCTCAGCCGACCGTCGGGCGTGATGAGATAGGCGCTGGGGAGTGGGAGGTCGCGCTCGGGGTAGAGCGCCCGGGCTTCCAGGGCGGCGAGCGCCCTCACTGTCCCCTGCGAGGCGAACCCGGCTTCGAATGGCCAGGGACGCGAGTCCAGGGCCCGTCGGACATCTTCGATGGCCGCGGTGTCCGGGTCCGGCCGGGCGGTGTCCACGGCCAGGGCGAGGATGCGCAGTGATATGAGATCCTGGGCGCGCGCGGCGAGTTCCTTCATCTCGGCCGTGCACCTCGGGCACCAGCTTCCCCAGAAGAGGACGAGCAGAGGTTTCGAGGGGGCGGTGGGAGTGGGGGTGGGGAGCAAGGAGGTGATTTTACCTTGAAGGTCCAAATGCTCGATGGGTGGGACGGCGAGGCGATTGACGAGGGCGGCGCGGATGGAGTCCTTGGGCTCAGCGACCGTGGCGGGACGGGGAGTGAGGGTGAGGGGTGGCCGATCGAGCCGAAGAGGGGCCTCGCCTTCGGTGAGTTGCCAGTGGGCCATGGCATCGATGCCGGTGACGATTTGTTCGGGGAGCCCGGGAGCAGGCCAGCGGATGACCAGGCGTTGGATGGATTCGTTCGCTCGGAATCCGAAGTGGAGTGTTTTGGGTGTCTGGCTGAGGAATCCGTCGCCTGCTTTGACGCGTCGCCAGAGGGTGCGGGTGGTGCCGTGGGGGGAGGCGAGGGTGAGTTCAGCGCGGGCGCCCACGGCGTCGGGGTTGGCGGAACGGCCGACTAGGCGCAGGGCAAGCCAGCGTCCGTCGGTGGCGGTGTCATTTCGCAGAAAGCGCAGACGGGGTCCGGTTCGATTGGCATACCAGAGGTCGAGATCGCCATCGCCGTCCCAGTCCGAGGGAATGACGGCGCGCGAGTCGTCGATCTGGTCGAGTTGAAGCGCACCGCTCGCGCAGGCGAAGGACGGGGCCGGCGTTCCCAAGTTGAGAAACGCGACGTTGCGCTCGCGGCCGCTGAACGACTTGCCGGCGGCGATGAGGGCGCCGAGCGCGTCCCAGCTTTCTGCATAGACGGGATCGATGGTATCGGCGGAGGAGCCCGGGCTGTGCGCCACGACCTGGCGCCAGTAGAAGCTTCACAAGTCGGCGGGATCCGGCTGGGTGATGTACCCGTTGGCGACGACGAGGTCGTCATGGCCGTCGTTGTTGAGGTCGGCGAACCGGCTGCCCCAGGCCCAGCGGCCCATCGTCACGCCGGCGGACTCGCTGATGTCGTGAAACGTGCCATCACCCGCATTGTGGAAAAGCGAATTCCCGCGGGCGTGCCGCTGAAATGAGGTGAGCTGGGAACTGCCTTCGCGGAAGCGGCGCTGATAGGAGACGCGATTTCCCGCGCTGCTCCACATGTTGCTCACGTAAATGTCGGGGTTTCCGTCGTTGTCGACGTCCCCCCAACTGGCGCTCATGCCGGCGGAGATGTCCTCGACGCCGGCGATGGCGGCGACGTCGCGGAATCGCGTGCCATCGGGCGTGCGGTCGCAGCGGTAGAGGTTGTTGCGGCCGAAGTCGTTGGCGACGTAAAGGTCGAGGTCGCCATCCGAGTCGTAGTCTTCCCAGGCGGCGGCAAAGGAAAAGCGAGCGTTGTTTTCGCCCAGTCCGGTCTGGGTGGTGACGTCGCGGAAGCGGAATTGCCGGTCGTTACGGAGGAGCAGATTGCGGCTGCCGTTGTTGGCGTCGTGGTAGGGAAGCGGGCGGGCGAGGAACCGCTGATCAACGGCCGTGCCACGTTTGGCATAACAGCAGACGTAGAGGTCGAGGTCACCGTCGGCATCGTAGTCGGCCGCCGCAAGGGAGTACGGCATTCCTTCGGCGGTGAGTTTGCTGGCCGCCGGGGCGAATTTCCCGGTGCCATTGTTGGCCAGGAAGAGCACGCCCCAGATCATGGAGACGGCAAGGTCCTGGTCCCCATCGTTGTCGAAGTCACAGAAAAGGGAGGCCTGCGACTGGTCCCACCAGTCGACGCCGGCCTCGCGGGCGCCATCGGTGAGGGTGCCGTCGGCATTTTGGAGGAAGAGACGGTTGGGCAACCCGCCGGGCTGGCAGACGTAGATGTCGTCCCGGCCGTCGCCGTTAGCGTCGCCCAGGGCGATGCCTTCCCAGCCGCTGGGGCCGAAGGTGTACGATTGTTCGATGCGGGCCACCCAGTGGTCGAGGCTGTGGGCGAGTTGGGAGGTGAACGCCGTGTCGTGACCGAGCAGGGACCCGGTGCAGTCGGCGAATGTGCGGGGGGTGGGTGCGGTGGTTTCTTCGAATTCCTCGACGATGATCGAGGCGAGAAACGGGTCGCCTTGCTCCTGGGGCAGCCAGCGGCAGCGCCACTGGGCCACTGATTGAAATCGTGTGGCCGCGTTGCCGGCGACGAGCTCGAAGCGGACGGTTGTTTCGGCAGGCTCGGTGGAGACGCGGAAGATTTTAAAGAGGGCAGAAACGTCCGACGGGTCCGGGGCGGAGGCAAAGAGTTCACGGAGGTGAAGGGCAAAAGTCGCGGCATCCGCCTCGACGGGGTCATGGACTGGTGCCTGGAGGCGCTGGACGGTCAGGGGAGGCACTTCGGTTTTTCCGAGTGCGGCCGGGCGGAGTCGGGTGGTGCGAAACCCTGGCGCCAGCAGGGCGTTGGCGGCTTCCGGCCATTCCGAAGCGGGCCGGCTCAGCAGAGAGGCCAATTCCTTGAGGCGATGGCCGGCGGATTCGTTGAGATGTTCCGAGTGCCAGCGGTGGTCGTCCAGCTGCGTCGGCACGCCGGTGTGGGTGAGACCGACGGTTTCACGAGTGACGGAAGAAGGCCGGGTCGGTGCCGAAAGGGCACCGGTTTGAGTTACCGGTGCCGGGGAGGATGGCGGCGGGGTCGGTCGCTCCCGGCAGCCGGCCAAAAAAATGACCCCGGTTGCGAGCAGCAGGGGCCACACACGGGTAGATGGGGCAGGCCGGATCACGTGGAGAGCGCGCCCTTACCGGCGCCTACGCCAGAAGGGAAGAGCGCCAAGGACTCCGAGCAGCGCGGCAGCCACCGAGAGGATGAAGAAGCGCTCCATATTGATTAAAATCCGACGTCACGGCATCGTGACGCTTTCGTCAAGAATATTCTCCTGGGAGAGTGTGGCCCTGTGGCCCGGCCTCGGCCCCCATGGGGTTTCTATTTTCCTCCCCCTGCGAGCCTCGCAGCCTGCGCGTCCAACTCAGCAGCCCGTGCGTCGAGCTGCGCAGCCCGCTGATCCAATTGCGCGGACCGCGATTCCAGCTCGCCCGCCCGCTTTTCCAATTCCTTCGCTCGGCCGTCGAGCTCGCCGCTGCGCGATTCCACGCCTGCCGCCTGCTCGCCCAATTGCGCCCGGCGCGACTCCAGTTCGCGCGCCTGGCTTTCCAATTCCGCCTCCCGGCCGTCGAGCTCGCCGCTGCGCGATTCCACGGCTGCCGCCTGCTCATCCAGTTGCGCCCGGCGCGATTC
>JBJXFS010000016.1:0-9033 GCA_046155625.1 Verrucomicrobiales bacterium
AAATCACGAAACACACTAAAAATTACTGAGTTAGAACAAGCGGCCTTGTCATCCATCAGATGGACGGCAATTGTTGGCTAACGCTTTGGTTTTTCGTGTGTTTCGTGTATTTCGTGGTTCCCATCCCGGTGTGTAGGGTGACCGTTCCGGGCCCATGGCCGCAAATCCACCTCGCCGCAGAACGCCTGAGCGAACTGTACACGGATGCCCATGGGCATCGAGCCATGGATATCCTGCATGTGACTACTGCCATCGAACTGGGAGCAAACGAGTTCCTGACTTTCGATGCGAATCAGAAAAAACTGGTCGAAGCGGAAGGTCTCGTCGTGCCGGTCCGACAACCCCCTAGCCAGGGTTCGACACAGTAGAATCAACCCTGGCTGAAAAATGACCTGACGGTCACTTCGCTGGCTCAGGTGGGGCACTTCGAGAATCAGCCGTGGCTGAACTCCAGAGCCGAGTTACGCTGGCACCAACTCACCCGGCAGCGGGCCATCCGGATCGTCGCGACGAATCGGGGTGGGAGGCTCGGGCGCGGGCGTCTGCGGGAGCGGCGGTGGCGCGAGCGGCGGCTTTGTCTGCGGCGGGTTGAGCAGCCGACCGTGCTCGATGAGGTCGCCGACGTGGCCGCGGTCGAGTGTCTCGTACTCGAGCAGGGCTTGGGCGAGCGCGTCGAGCACGGTGCGGTGGTCGGTGAGCAGCTTGGTCGCCTTGGCGTAGGCCTCGTCGATCAGGCGTTTCACCTCCTCGTCGATCTTTTGAGCCGTCATACCGCTGTAGTTGGCGTGCCGGCTGGAGAAATCGCGCGCCAGAAACACGGGTTCGTCGGAGGATCCGTACTCGACCATGCCGAGCTTCTCGCTCATGCCCCACTCGCACACCATGTGGCGGGCAATGCGGGTGGCCTGACGGATGTCGCCCACGGCACCATTGGTCACATCGCCGAAAACAATTTCCTCAGCGACACGGCCGCCCATCGCGACCACCAGCATGTCGAGCAGTTCATTTTTCCGCAGGCTGAACTTGTCCTGCTCCGGGAGGAACATGGTGACACCGAGGGCGGGGCCCCGCGGTATGATAGTGACCTTGTGGAGTGGGTCGGTGTGTTCGAGAAGCTCGTTCAGGATGGCGTGACCGGCCTCATGGTAGGCGGTGTTCTGTTTTTCCTTTTCGCTGAGGGCCAGACTGCGCCGTTCCTTCCCCCAACGCACCTTGTCGCGGGCTTCCTCCAATTCCGCCTGGCTGATTGCCTTGAGCCCTTTGCGGGCGGCGAGCAGGGCCGCCTCATTGAGGACGTTGGCCAATTCGGCGCCCGAATAACCGGGAGTGCCGCGGGCGATGACGCTCATGTTCACCTCGGCGGCGATCTTCACATTCTTGGCGTGCACGGCTAAAATGGCCTCGCGACCTTTCACGTCCGGCAGGCTGACCGTCACTTGGCGGTCGAAGCGACCGGGCCTGAGCAGCGCGGGATCGAGCACGTCGGGCCGGTTGGTGGCGGCGATGATGATGACGCCCTCGGTGGTGTCAAATCCGTCCATCTCCACCAGGAGGGCATTGAGTGTTTGTTCCCGCTCGTCGTGGCCGCCGCCCAAGCCGTGGCCGCGATGCCGACCCACGGCGTCGATTTCATCGATGAAAATCAGGCAGGGGGCCGACTTGCGACCCTGCTCGAACATGTCGCGCACGCGGCTGGCCCCGACCCCGACGAACATTTCGACGAAATCCGAGCCGCTGATGCTGAAAAAGGGCACATCTGCCTCGCCGGCGATCCCCTTGGCCAGGAGTGTTTTCCCGGTTCCAGGCGGGCCGACCATCAAGATTCCCTTGGGAATCTTCCCGCCCAAGCGCTGGAATTTCTTCGGATCCTTGAGAAACTCGACCAGCTCCCACACCTCTTCCTTCGCTTCGTCGCAGCCGGCGACATCTTTGAAGGTCACTTTGTTGCGGTCGCTGTTGAGCATTTTGGCCTTCGATTTCCCGAAACTCATGGCCCCGCGCCCGGCCATCTTGATCTGCTGCCGGAAAAAGAAGTAAATCAGCCCGAACATGAGCAGCATCGAGAGCAACATCATGGTGCCCGAGCCGAAGAGGCTCGCGCGGGTCGCGAATTGCGGGACGATCGGGGTGGGGTTGCCCTCTTTGTCTTTGAGTGATTTCAACTCCTCGAGGAGTTCACCCTTCTCGAGCCACTGGCTTTGCACCGGGGTGTTGAACTTTTCGCTGAGGCCGCCCCCCTGCTCGGTCTTAAAGTACCCCTCAATGAATTCCTCGCCGGTTTCGGGGCGAAGGACAAACAAGAACGGCTTGGAGCGGTCGATCAGCGTCTCGGGCTGGGCGGTGAGCTTTTCGCGGAACTGCGGATAGGTCAGTGGCTTCGCGGGACTGAGCAACTTGGGCGAAAGAAAGGCGGAACTCACCAAGAGCAAGGCCAAGGCGAGCAGCACAAGACCGCGCCAGTTGAAATTCGGATCGCCAGACCCGTTGGAGCCGCCTTCGCCCGGAGGGCGCGGTCGGCGCGGTGGAGAATCGGACATGTCGTGAGTGGGTAAAGCGGCCGAACTCCCGGCCGGATAGTGAGTCTAACACAGGAGGCGGAGTTTGCAATGACCCGGGAGATGGTTCATTAGAGGCATGGAAATGGTACGCGCGATTCACCCGATAGGACGCGAGTCTCCGCGGCGCGGGCGCTGGCTGAAAGCGGCCGCATTTGGGCTGGCGCTTGGGCCATGCTCGGGCCAGGACGCGCCATTGGACGCCGGGGCGCCATTGGAGCTCGCGGTTCGCGGCGGGGATGCAGCGGCGGCGGCGCGGGCCATGGAAGGCGGCGCTCCAGAGCCAGAACCACCAGTCGAGAGGTTTTGGCGAGCTCAGGCCGCGCTGCTGACCGGTCGACATGTGGAGGCGGCGGCACTCTTTGATGGGCTGACCCGGGATCAATCGTTTGTTTATTTTCAGGAGGCGGTGCTGAGTCACGGGGCGTTGTGGGCCTCGAGGGGCGAGACGGGTCGCGCGCTCCGCGCGTTGGAAGCCGGGCTGGAATCCGAGGACGTCGCATTCCTGGCCACGCTGCGCTTGCGTCTGGCTGAACTCCACTTGTCCCAAGGAGGCGCGCTCGAAGCGCGTGCCGTGCTGAAGGCGGCTCCGGCCAGCCTGGAAAAATCGGCTCTCGAGGCGCGCGCGGCCTGGATGGAAGGCAAGATGGAGGATGCCGCGCAATTGGCTGGCCCGGTCGCCGCTCAGGCGTCGGCCGGCGCGGCCCGGGACACGGCGCGTCTGGTTCAGGCGCGGGTTCGAGCGGCGGCTGGCCAGATTCTTGAAGCCGACCGGGGGTTGCTTGAGTGGGTGCGCGCCGAGCCCGCTGGAGCCCCGTTGCCGGCCGTCGTTCTGGCGCTTGAGGAGTTTAAGGGTCTGGCCGCGGAAGAAGTGAACACGTTGTTTGCGGAGTGGAAAGGCGACCCCCGACCCGCCCTGGCTCCCGCCGCCGCCTATGGGCAGGCGGCGGCGCTTGCCTCCCGGGACGATCCTGCGGCGGCCGCGACCGCCTTTAGTGCCTTCGCGGTGACGAACGAATCGCATCCCCTGGCCAGCGTGGCACGATTGCGGGCGGTCGAACTCGCCCTGGCCACGGGACAAGCCGCGCGGGCTCGAGCATGGGCGGATGCCTGGTGGCAGCATCCGTCCGTGGAGCAGGCCCCGGCCGAACGGTCGCGCGCCGCATTTATGGTAGGCTTGGCCGCCTGGCAGGAGGGCGACATCGCGGCCGCCGTCAGCGCCTTCGAACAAGCCGCTGCCCAGGCGCCGGATGCGGCCACCCAGCGAGCCGCCCGAATCAATGTCGCCCTGAGCGCGGTCGCCTCCGGACGCTCTCTCTCGCTCGCCGGCCTGGAGGGTTGGCCTGCCGCCCGCCTCACGGTCCAGTATGAGGCGGCCCTCCACGCGGCTCGAGTCGGCCGTCCGGAAGCGGTCGACTGGTTTGAAGCGCTGCTGGCCGAGCTCCCGGAGGGTGACCCGCGGGCACCGGTCGCCTGGTCGGCCTTGGTCGATCTCGACCTCGCCGCCCCCACCCCGGCCATCGCCGCCGCTCGACAACACGCCCGGGCCGCCCGCCGCACCGCCACCGAGCCCGGAGCCCGCGAACTCGCCGATTGGCTGGTCATCCGCGTCGAAGCGGCCGCCGACGACTGGGCCGCCGCTCTGGCCAAATCGAGCGACTTCCTCCAAATCTGGCCGACATCCGAGCGGGCGATCCCGATCCGGTTTCACCGCGCCGAGTGGTACCAGAATCAGGGTGACTGGGCGGGTGCCATGCAGGAATACGACACCCTGGCCGCTGAGGCGGATACCCAGCCGGTCGCCGGAGCGCGTGCCATGTACCTCGCCGGGCTGGCCGAAATCAACCTTCCTTCGCCCGACTCGCTGGACTTGGCCATCGATCGATGGCGCGACGCCGCCGCCCTGGACGAATCGTTCGTATTTCCGGCCCGCTACCAACAAGCGCTCGCCAAGTGCCGGTTGGGCATGATCGACGAGGCCATCCAGCAGCTCGACACTTTGCTCACCGGTCTGCCCACCCTCACACCCGCCCAAAAGGCGGCAGTGCAACTCACGCGGGGCGAACTCCTCTTTTTGCCCGCCGCCCAGGACCAGCCCGACCGGATCGCCGCCGCCCTGGAGGCATTGCAGAGCGTGGTCGACGAATCTCCAGCCGGTTCCCCCCGAAGGGCTCGGGCACTCTGCCGGCGCGGCGAAGCCATGGCCTTGCTCGGCCGTACTGAGGAGGCGCTCGCCACCCTGACCGAAGCCGCCCAACCGTTGCTCGTTCCGCCCGCCGACAGCTCGCCGCCCGCCGCCACCGTCTGGCCGGCCCGAGCTGGGCTCGCCGCCGTCAGCCTGCTCGAAAGCCGTCACGACTGGACCGCTGCCGCCGCCCTGGCCCAAAAACTCGCGGCCAGTCCGGGGCCCCATGCCGCCGCGGCCAAGGTTCGTGCGTCGCGGCTGCGCCTGGAGCACTTTATTTGGGAGGAATGAGCGGGAAAGCCTCTCACACCGCCCGCCTCGCCCCTTGTTAAGGAAGGAGAGAAAGCGGACGGCGTGTTTCCGGCGGCTTGGGGGATCTCGCTGGTCGCCGGAAATTCGATCGGCAGCCAAAGATTCAGAAGCGATTTCGGGCGCCGGACAGCGGTCTAGCCTTGGACATCAGGCCTCAGGCCGCACTGACCAAATCGGGCGTGGCCTTTGACTTGCGCACTCGCGTGGCCGATGGCATCGATCGTCGGCCGCGGCGCGGGGCCGGAGTGGGTTTTTGGTGATCGAGCCGCTGCAGCGACTGGCGCAACTGCAGCAGGGCACTGACTTGGAGCTGCCGCGTCCGCTCCCGCGTTACTTTTAAGTGCTGGCCGATCTCCTCCAGCGTCTGAGGAGCGCGACCGTCCAGCCCAAAACGTCGATTGATGATATAACGCTCGCGCTCACCCAAAAAGGGCAACACCTTTTCCAGCGTCGCCACCAGATCCGAGTGGGCCAGCGATTCATCGGGGGCCGTGTGCTCCGAATCTGGGAGCATTTCAGCCAAAGTGCGCGAATCCCCGCCTCGAGTGTCGCCCATGGGCGTTTCCATCGACAGGAGCGGTTGGTTCACCATTCGCAATTCCTCGATCTTTTTCGTGCTCATCTGGGCCGCCGCCGCGATTTCGTCGTCGCTCGGCTCGCGACCCAAGGTTTCCGCTAGCGAGGCGGCCGCGGTATGCACTTTGCGCATACTTTCCGCAATGTGCCCTGGCAGCCGGATCGCCCGTGGAATCTTCTCGAATGCCCGGAAGATCGCCTGCCGAATCCACCACGTGGCGTAGGTGCTGAAGGCGACGCCCACATTCGGGTCAAAGCGCTCCACCGCCCGCACCAACCCAACGTTCCCTTCGGCGATCAAATCTTCGAAGGGAATGCCTCGTCCTTGAAAGCGCTTGGCGATCGAGACAACGAGACGTAAATTCCCTTCAATCATCTTGTTGCGCGCCTCCAAGCCGCCGTTTTGGACCTCCGCGCTCAGCGTTTTTTCGTCCTCGCGGCTGAGGAGCGGCCGCCGGCGTAACTGCTCGAAATACACATCGAGCCCGGGGCTATGGACCAATTCTGTTTTCATGTTGGCAGCGGGGTTTTGAGGTGAGGGAGGGCAAATACGAAGCGATCAAAAAACGAGATCTAAGGAAAAACCGGCACGAGGCGTTAGGAGGTGTCAGTAGTAGTACGAGTCAGAGGTTGGAAGCGGACGATGTATTTACATCGTTATGACGCAAGATATCGCAAGAGCGTTTCGAAACTGGCAATTTTTTGCAAAAAAGTTTTCCCCCTGGCGCCCTCGCGCCTTGTCGCATGGGGGGATCCGGTGTAGGGATAGGACTGTTTTCCTGGGGGAAGGTGGCCGCGGGGGGTACTCGCGGGGAACGTGTCCGGCCTTCCGATCTGCGATTCCGCCCGTTTTTTGCCATCATGCCTGCCAAATCCAAACCGAAGTCCAAATCCAAGCCTCTTGCCCCGGCCGCGGAACGCGGCGCGCTGATGACTGGCGCCGAAGTGCTGGTCAAGTGCATGGAGAGGGAGGGCGTAGAATTGATTTTTGCGTATCCCGGGGGGGCCTCCATGCCGATCCATCAGGCGCTGACCCGTTCCAAGCAGATCCGCACTGTGCTGCCCCGCCATGAGCAGGGGGGTGGTTTCGCCGCGGAAGGGTATGCCCGTGTCACCGGCAAAGCGGGCGTGTGCATGGGGACATCAGGACCCGGGGCGACGAACATGATCACTGCGATCGCCGACGCCTTTCTGGATTCGACGCCGCTGGTCGCCATTTCCGGCCAAGTGCCGCAACACATGATCGGGCGCGGGGCCTTTCAGGAAACCGACTTCTTCGGCATGACGCTGCCCGTGGTCAAGCATAACTATTTGGTGACCAATCCCCACGACATCCCTCGGATCGTCAAGGAGGCGTTTTACATCGCGCAAAGCGGCCGACCCGGCCCGGTGGTGATCGACATGCCCAAGGATGTGCAGGAAGCGAAGATCCAACCGGTGTTTGTCGAGCGCACAGCGTTGCGCGGCTACACCCCTGAACGGGAGATCGATGACGTGGCGCTCAACGAGGTGATCGGGCTCATCAAACAAAGCCGGCGCCCCGTGATCTACGCCGGCGGGGGCATCATTTCTTCCGAGGCCAGCAGGGAATTGATCGAATTCGCCGAACGCGCTCAGATTCCGGTGACTACGACTCTCATGGGTATCGGGGCCTTTCCCGAGAGCCACCCGCTCTCGCTCCGCTGGCTCGGCATGCATGGCACCGTCTACGCCAACAATGCCGCCAATGAGGCGGACCTGCTGCTCGCTCTCGGCGTGCGGTTTGATGACCGGGTGACGGGCAAGGTGGAGAAATTTGCCGAGCACGGGACTATTGTTCATATTGACATTGACAATTCGGAGATCAACAAGAACAAACATGTGCGTCTACCGATCCTGGCCAACGTCAGGGAGGCGTTGGCGCGATTGAATCAATTGCTTGAAACGGCGGGCTATAAGCGCCACCTGCGCACGGCCAAGCCAACGCTGCACGCGGAGTGGCATGCCCAGATCGCTCAGTGGAAAAAAGAACACCCGATGAAATTCTGGGACACGGAGGACCAGATTCAGCCGCAATACGCCGTCGACCAGCTGTATCGCCTGAACAAGGACCTCATCGTCACGACCGGGGTCGGGCAACACCAGATGTGGGCCGGGCAATGGTACCGGTTTGAGGAACCTCGCCGGTTCATCACCAGCGCCGGCCTCGGCAGCATGGGATACGGTTTGCCCGCTGCCTTGGGCGCCAAACTGGCCTTTCCGGACAAGGAGGTGGTCGACATCGACGGCGACGGGTCGTTCATCATGAACATCCAGGAGCTCGCCACGGCGGTGGTCGAGCGCATCCCGATCAAAGTGCTCATTCTCAACAACCAGCATCTTGGCATGGTCGTTCAGTGGGAGGATCTGAAGTACAATTCGAACCGCGCCCACACATTCTTGGCCGACCCCAAACACGAGTATGACCCCACTCACCGGAATGAGGACATCATCTACCCGGATTACCCGACGATGTGCGCTGGGTTCAAGGTCAAGTGCGAGCGGATCATCCACAAGAAAGACCTGGTCCCGGCTCTGAAACGCATGCTGGCCGCCAAGGAGCCGTATGTCCTCGATGTCATGGTGCCCTACACCGAGCACGTGCTCCCCATGATCCCGGGCGGCATGACCTACAAGGACATCATCACCGAGCCCATCGGCGTCAAAGCCGCTGCCAAGGCCGGAGTGCCCACTGCTTTGTAATGGCGGACTTGTCGCTGGGCCTCGTCCGGGAACAGATCCCCAAAAAGGATGAGGACACGAGCGGGGCGAAGTTGGCGTGGCTCGAGGTGGGCGCGCCCGATGGACGTCCGGTGGTGTTTTTGCACGGCTGGCCGTCGTCCAGGCTGATGGGACGGGTCTGGGCGGCGACCGCGGCCCGACGCGGTTGGCGGGTTCTGACGCCAGACCGGCCCGGGATCGGGCGATCACCGAGCCGGAGCGGATGGTCGTTTGCCGCCTGGCCCTCGGTCATGGCCCGTTTTCTGGACGAGGCTGGCATAGCCCAATGTCCGGTGATCGGGCTGTCAGGGGGTGGACCGTATGCGTTGGTGAGTGGCGCGGGGTTGCCCGGGCGCATCACGGCCGTGGTGGTCATCAGCGGGGCGCCCCCGCTGGACGACCGGGCCGACCACGCAGGGATCATGCGGGAATTTCGATTTCTGGCCGGTCTCGAGCGGCGGGCGCCCCTCCTGCTGCGGGCCGGCTTTCTCGTGGCCGGGCCGATTTTGGCCCGGTTCGATGTGCCGCTGGCACGGAATCTGATGCGGGTTTTCGGCCGGCAGCCCGACGAACAATTCCTGGCTTCCCGGGAGTCGGATTACACGCTCTCCTCAGGTATCGAGGCGTGGCGGCAAGGGGGACAAGACGTCTTTGAGGAGGGCCGGC
>JBJXFS010000020.1:0-24341 GCA_046155625.1 Verrucomicrobiales bacterium
AGCGTCGTCTCGCCGCGCTTGTCCTGTTCCAGGATCACGCCGGCGGACTTGCAAGTCCAATAAAGCGAGTTGTCCCGGCCGATGGCGATGTTCACCGGCTCCGGCTCGCCCATGGAGAGGACGGTGATGCGGTTGCGGCGCAAGTCGAGTTTGTTGACCGAGTTCGACCCACCGTCGGCGCCGCTGACGCGCGGAGTGGGAACCTCGGTGAAGAAAATCGTGCCGTTTTCATCGAGCACGATGCCTGTCGGACTATGCAGGCCAACCGCGACGACCTGGATCTCATATTCTTGCGCGGCGACGGGAGAAGCGACTCCGGCCGATGCCATGACCGAGAGCGCGGCCATCATGGCGGCGCGGGGGTGGATGGGCAATCGGATCGGATTCATCGTTGCGGCTGTATGATGGGTTTTGGGATGATGCGATTTCATAGGTCCCTAGGAGAGCCGCGAGGCGACAGCCGTATTCCATTGGGGCGATGACTTTTTTCGAAAAAAATTCGTGGTGGGATGGAATAAAATCAGCGCTCCTCGCCTCCCATAGTGTACGCTGATTTCGCATGCCCCCGTCGAAGCCCGATGCTACCGACCACGCGGACGATTCGCCGATCACGGCAGTGTCGTCGGTGGAGGCATACGGGCGATGGGTGGAAGCCACAATCGTCGAGCACTATCCCCAGCTGTACCGGTTCGCGCTCAGTCTCAGTGGCAAAGAGGCCGACGCGGCGGATCTCACGCAGCAAACAGCGGTGATTCTTGCCACCAAAGGCCGGGAGATCCGCGACACCAGTCAGGTCAAGGCCTGGCTATACACTACCTTGCACCGCGAATTCCTGCATCAACGACGTCGTGGCCAACGCTTGGACCTGCACGAGCCCGGGGCGGCCATCCTGGATGGCGCCGCCGCCCAGCCGGCTCGGCAGGAGGGCGACTTCGACGCCCGTGCCGCCGTCGCCGCCCTGAGGAAAATCGGGGAACCTCATCAGACGGTATTGGCGCTCTATTATTTGGAGGATCTGAGTTATCGTGAAATCGCCGGTGTCCTCGATGTGCCGGTTGGCACGGTGATGTCGCGCTTGAGTCGGGCCAAGGATGTGCTCCGTGAATACCTCAACCCATCTCTGGCATGAACGAGGAATTTCGCCAGCGTTTGCGAGCGGCTCGCCCATCCGGCCAGGATGAGCGAGATCCCGACGTGAGCGAAGCGCGAGAGGCCGCCGCGGACGATCCGGCCGAAGTGGCCGCGCTCGAGCAGGAACGCGTGGCCGATGTCCACTTTGCCCGTGCCCTTCAGTCAGCACCCATTCCGCCGGATTTGGAAGCGCGCGTTCGAGCCGCGGTCCGAGCGGTGCAGAAGGCGGAAACGTCGCCGAGCGAACCGGATCAATCGGCCCTCCCTGCGCGTTTCCCAGCCGCTCAATCCGTGGGCCCGACACGCCGCCGCTGGCTCGCCTGGGCCGGCGCCGCGGCGGCGGTCACCGCGGCCGGACTGGCGTGGTGGCGTCGGTGGCCGGCTCGATTGACGCTGGACCGACTGGCCACGGAACTGGCAGCCATTTCCACTCGAGGCGTGACGCTTTCGCTGATGACGATGGACCGGGCGGCGATCGCCACGTGGATGCGCGACCAGTCCGCTCCGCGCGCCGATACGTTGCCGTCGAAGCTCGATGCGCTCGGGCGCAAAGGGTGTCACTTATATACGGTGGCCGGCCATCCGGTCAGTTTGGAGTGCTTCATGTGGCCCGACGGGGAGGTCCTGCATCTTTTCAGCACCGAATCGGACCGGTTGGTCGATCCGCCTTTGGCCGGTGCGCCAGCCCGGGAAGTCATCGCCCCCGATCATGCCGCACTCACCTGGGCGGAGGGGCGCTGGACGCTGATGCTGCTCGGGCACAGGCCGATTGAAGAGATTCAGGCGTTGCTGGGTTGATCCGCCAGTGATCCGAGCGGGACGTCGCCGCGAACGGGCTCACGGAAAGGCCGGAGAATGCCATCTAGAATCTCGGCCGCTCGGCATGGGTGCGGCGTTCTTTGACGGTGGCTTCGAGCACCCCCGTTCCTGGCTGATCATAGCCATGCACGTCGGCAAATACGGAAACCTTGCCCGTGGAGGAAACGCGGCTTCCCGGGTCGATCACCACCGATGAGCCAGCCAAATCGACTTGGGGCGCGTTCAAGGTGACGTCACCCCGGAACCGCAGCGTGCCCGCACCGCCGGCATACAGACGCACCAGCCGCGCGGCGTCAAATCGTGAGCCGTCCACCACCAGAGCATCGCGCCCGCCCGTCTGGTAGCTTCGAGCTTTGATGACGTCGGCGGCGAGAGTGGTACGGGTGAAGGTGAGGGTGCGCGCGTGAATTTCGCCCGCATCCGCGTTGATGCCGCCCCCCGGGCGTGTAAACACCGAATCTTCCACCACGATCGGCTCGCCAAACGACGCCAGGGCCACTGCCTGGGCCAGGGCGTTCAAATCGGTCGAGTGGCGAACGGTGATCGCGACAGGTGGAGCCGTCTGGTCGAGATCGCCGCGAGTCGACTCGTTGGCCACCGTCACCCCGGCGGCCCGACGCCCCGGCGCGGCCACTCCCGTATTGGAACCGCCCGAATCTTGCCCGCGCTGAATTTGTGCCACCCGATTCGCGTCGGGAGCGCTGAAGGTGCCGACCGGCACCGCGCGCGAGCTTCAAGCGCAGGCGGTGGCCGACTGCACGCTCGCGGTCGCGACACTGGGAGCCCCCGTTGAGGCCGAAGCGGTGCTGGTCGAGGAGGTGGAAACTCCGGACGGGGATGCCCCGCGCTGATCCGTGGTGGATGGACTGGATCCAGCCACCGTGGCCGTGTGGCCCGAGTCCTTCATCGCAACCCCCGACGCGACGAGCCGGCCGCGGGCCAAGGCTTTCCGCTGACGCGCTATCTCCCGCTCAATCGCCGGAGCCCCCGGCAGGGGGGCGCCCCGGTCGTTGCGCGTCAGAGCGCTCGTATCGAGCAGCCGCTCCAAATTGATTTCCACCGTGTCCGGCACCTCGACCGTGGACCGATCGATCAGGACCATCCGCCCGGCCTCGAGACGAAGGCGCTCCTTGTCCAAACCCACGATGAGTTGACCCTCGAGGCACGTCACTTTCATGCCGCCCTGGGGCGTCTTGGCGATGAGCGCGGTGCCGCGGCAGGTTAGCTCCGCTCGGCCGACCTTCAGTAATTCCGGTTTGGCGCGGACCAGCCCCCGCGCACTACTCATCAGCACCGTGCCCGCCTCCAGTTGCCCGTCCCGGAGCGCGGCATCCCGGCTGAGCCGCAGGATGCCGCCGTTGGCTGTTCGTTGCTGCGCGGCGGGGACGGTGTGGCTGGATGCCGCAAGGAGGATGAGAAAGAGGAGCGTTTTCACGAAGGTTGAAGTTAAAAGCGGACGGAGAGGCGAAGGCCAGCCCCGAGTGTTGAGTTCTCGTAATCGAATACGGATTCATCGGAGTCGTTCCAAGTCCAGCTCGCGACGACCCCGAGCCGGCACCATGATGTCCAGATCCAATCGATGGCCGCGCCACCGACGAAATTCCAATCATTGTGCCCATCGTAATCATAGAGCGCCCCTCTCAGGTAGAGGCTGGATTCCCAGCGTGGCGACCACTTCGCCTGCCACGCGACAAGCACGCTGTATTCGTTGCGCTGGGCTTCCGCGCTATTTGAATCCAGACTGATTTCCGCGCTGATGTTGCCGAGAATCGAGTGCGACGGATTGAGGGCCAGACTGCGCAGCAGGCTGGGGGTTAGGCTGAAGTTATTAAAGAGCTCGTCCTCCAACCGTCCGCCCTCGGACAACCGGTACCACCCGGCCCTCAGCGAAGCGACCGCTCCGCCGAGTATTGGCCATGATTCCGGAAGCGCTTGGAGCAGACCGGCGTCAATGTCGAACCGATCGAAATCAAGCACTTCAAGGTCGTCGTAACGAGTGCTCTGTTGTTGCACACCGCCATCCAGGAACCGGGTTTCGTTCAATGGAATCGTGACCCGGGCCGAGCTGGATTGGCGGTAAACGAGGTCGGAGATTTCGCGATTGGGCGTCAGGCCGGCGTTGTCCTGGTATTCCCAGCCGGCCGTGAAACCGAAACTCCACGGCTGCCAGTGCGGGACCCGCACCAGGATTTCCTGCTCGCCGTAGGCCGTGGGGTCGAGATCTGACCACGCCTCGGCCGTGTCGGCGGCCGGTGCGCCCGGATCGGGAGAGAGGCCGGGCGCTCGCACGCCAGGCGGCGGGAGCCCGGGTACACCGACATCGCGCCGGGAGAATGTCCGGTCCTGGGCGTCGGCCGCCGAGAGTGAAAGCGTCAGAAATAAGGCACGGTGCATCTCACTCGCGGGTGGTGACTCGTAGCCGGGAAAATCCGAAATCTGGCGATCCCACCCCGATCGGCGATCTCAACTCGACGATTTCGGTACCGGTCCCATCCCATGGGTTGAAGCGGCTTACCTCAGTCCACCCGGTGTTATCCCACGTCAGAAAATCGGCGGTGCGCTCCGGTCGGTACTCGATCAGTTCGCGGCCCACCAATCCCAGGCGACGACGAAACCGCCATTGAAGGCAAGGCTTGCTGTCCGCGATGACGATTTCAAGTTTGGGATCCAATGATTCCGGCGCGCCGGTCGTCGGATACCCCAAGGCGTAGGCCAACAAATTTGGTTGCCCATTGGGCGCCAACTGATTTGGCTCCGCTTCAATGGATCCATAAGTCGCGATCTCCCATTTGTCAGGCAAACCGTCGACATCGACGTCGGTCACACTGGCGGCCGCTTTAAGCACGTTGGTCAGCGCCAGACGATTGGCGGCGATGGTCAAGGACTCCGCGGTGAGACTTTGAACAGCGTAAAACTCGTTGTTTTCGTCGAGGATCACGAGGTCGCGCCATACGACCCGCTGGGTAGGGCGCGAGGCGACCGGGACGCGCCATGTTTGCCAGGGTCGGAACTGCGCGTTTTCCCGAAGCCAGCTGAGTTGTCGACCGGTGTACATGGTCGGGCTCGTGGTCTGGCCAAGGTCGTGAATTCCGATGATCTCCACGGGGAGGTCGGTCTGATCGCGCAGTTCGGCCGCGATGGCATTGAGGACGCCAAACTGCGTCCGACAGGTGCTTCACCATTCCCGACCGAAGTACCACGCCGAAATGAGTCCGCGATAATTCCGCGGAGATATCGATTGTTGGCTGCGGACGGATCCAGGATTGATGTCCGTCAAAGTGAAGTCCGGCTGAGGAATGGCCGAGGCGCCGGCCTGAAGGAGGGCCGAAACGGAGAGCGCAAGAAACAGGATCCTCATGGGGGCGGCAGCCGGAAGTGAACGTGACAGAACGCCTGTGGGAGGCGCGAACTCGATGGATTATTCCACGAAATCGGAAATTTACCACTTTTAGGCGAGAAGCAAACCGGGCCGTGCCGCGCGAGGGGGACCCAAAAGCATGGAGCGGAACAGCTCTGCGCTCCGGGTCAACCCGGTATACCAACCGGAAGCCTTGGGTTGGTGTACCGCCTTTCAGGCGGGCGCGAAGCGAGGTGCGAAAAGCGTTGGCGGAAATGCTCCGCGCTCCGGGTCAACCCGGTACACCAACCGGAAGCCGGCCATTCGCATGCGTGGAAAACGCGCAGACTCCCAGGGGACGATTCGAGAAAGAGTCCGCTCACTCCGGCGCGAAGAGGACCTGGCCAGCCGCGACGCGGGCGCGCAGTGCGTCACAGAGCGTGAGCCAGGCGTCGACGGATTCGCCGTAATCGGCTTGGAGGCGAGCTTCGACGGGGGAGCGGACGTGTTCGGGAAAGATCTGCCAGCCGAAGAGAGCGCCGGCGAAAGCCCCGAGCATCTGCGCGTCGGAATCGGTGTCGTGGCCCCATTCGATGGCCAGCTGCATGGCCGCCAGCGGGTCCCCCTCGGCGAGAAGCACCGTGGCCACCAGGAGGGTGTAGGGGACTTGGGCCTCCCATTTTACCGTGTGGGCGAATTCCTGGTTGAGGGCGCGAAAGAGGCGGGCGGGTTCGCCCTGTGCCGCGGCCACGTGGGCGCGTGCGACCCGGAGCCAGCGATCGGCGGCGCGCTCGCACCACGGGATGTCCTTATGTTTCCACGGATCGCACGCCAGCAGGGCGGCGAACACTTTTTCCCAAGCGGGCAGGGGGGTCTGGTCCACGGGCACGGTGAGTGCGGCCGCCAGGGCGCCGACGAGGGCGGCATTGAGATCTTTCGCTTGGCCATTGTCGAAAAACCCGATATGCCACGCGGCCCGGTAGGCCTCGTCCGCCTGGCCGGGAAAAAGCAGCGCGAGCGGTAGCGATGTCATCTGGCCGCAGCACGTGCCAAGACCATTCCACAGGCGCTCGGGCGGCCGGGCACGCGCCGGATCGCGATCGCCCTCCAGCCACGCGAGCGCGTAGCCAAACTCCGCGAGCCACTCGAGGCAGAGGGTCTCGGTTTCCCGGTAATGCGGGCGTGCGCAGTCATCGCGCCACACGGCGTAGGCCCGCGCCATCGAACGTGTCGTGAAGGGCCAGGCCCGTGCTGCTTCGGTGCGCCGCAGGCCGTCGAGAAGCACGATTTTGTGCCGGCTGTCGTCGGTGAGGGTGCCTGGCGCGGCATCGCGCCTCCAGTGCGCATAGGGCTCAGGCTCTGGACGCAAGGGTGCGTAGGGCAGCATGGTGAGTCGCCGGGCCGCCGCAGCGCGGGCCTCGTCGGTAAGTCGCTCGCCCTCACGCCAAAGCTTCGTCCCGCCCGGCAGCGCCGCCGCCTGGTTCAAGTCTTGGAATTCAACCGGCCCGCCGGCCGCATCGCCAATTAATGAACCGATGAGCAGCCCGCGCATTCGGTCTTCCAGCGTCGGAGCCCCAGGGGCCTCGGCGATGATAAGCTCAAACGACAAGGTCGCGGCGACGAGACAAAAAGCACGGCGCGTCATGGCGCGAGTCTAAATCACGTGCGGCGGAGGCCGCCAGTTCGGAATTCGGAAGGTTTTTATCATGGCCTTGAGGGCGGGATGGCGCCTAGGCTCGGCGCCCATATGGAACCGCTAACGATTGCTCTTCTTGTTCTGGTGGGTCTTGCCGTTGTGGGGGGCCTCTGGGCCGTGGGTCAATACAACGGACTCGTGCGGCTGAGGAATGCCTTTCGCAATGCCTTCGCCCAGATCGATGTTCAGTTGAAGCGCCGGTACGACTTGATCCCGAATCTGGTCGAAACGGCGAAGGCCTATCTCAAGCACGAGCGCGAGACATTGGAAGCCGTGATCGCGGCGCGAAACCAGGCCGCGGGCGCGTTGAGCGCGGTGGCGGCGAATCCGGGCGATCCCGCGGCCATGAAAGCGCTGGCGCAGGCTGAGGGCGGGCTGGGTGGTGTGCTGGGTCGGTTATTTGCCGTGGCCGAGGCGTATCCTGATCTGAAGGCGAATCAGACGATGATGCAGCTGAGCGAGGAGCTGACGAGCACGGAGAACCGGGTGGCGTTTGCGCGGCAGGCGTACAATGATTCGGTCATGACGTTCAACAACGCGCGGGAGGCATTCCCGGGCAATTTGGTGGCCGGCCTGTTCAAATTTGGTCCGGCCAGTCTTTTCGAGATCGAGAAGCCGGAGGAACGCGAGGCGGTGAAGGTTCAATTCTGATGGGGCAGGGGCGCACGTCGATTCCACCGCGATGAACTTCTTCGCTGCGCAGGAACGCGCCCGCACCCAGACGCGCTGGCTCGTCGTTGGGTTTGCGCTGTGTGTGGGGGTGGTGGTGCTGGCGGTCTTTGCGCTGGCGGTAGTGGTCAAGGGGATGATGAACGACGATCCGGGGAGCGATGGGTTTGCCTGGCGGGACCTTGAACTTTTTGCCTCGATCGCGCCCAGCGTCGCCCTCTTGATCGGCGCCGGCTCGGCGTACAAACTCATGCAGCTCTCTGGCGGCGGGCGCGTGGTCGCGCGCGACCTCGGCGGCCGGCCGGTTGCTCCGGACACCAGCGATCCGCTGGAGCGTCGATTGCTCAACGTGGTCGAGGAAATGGCGATCGCCGCCGGCACCCCGGTGCCCGAAGTCTGGCTGCTCGACGACGAGGAAGGGATTAACGCCTTCGCCGCTGGAACCGACGCGACCAATGCGGTCATCGGTGTGACCCACGGGTGCGTGCGGCGCCTGACGCGCGACGAGTTGCAGGGCGTGGTGGCCCATGAGTTTTCGCACATCGTCAATGGCGACATGCGGCTCAATCAACGCCTAGTCGGGTGGGTGTTTGGCCTTGTCATGGTCGCCCTCTTGGGGCGCGGGCTCTTTTCCGTGCTGCGGCATTTTCGTGTCTCGTCCAATGACCGGGATGGCGCGGGCGCGGTCGTGCTGCTTCTGGTCATCGCGGGCGGCGGACTGTGGGTCATCGGATCGATCGGGACCGTGCTCGCCCGGATCCTCCAGGCGGCCGTCTCGCGCCAACGCGAATTCCTCGCCGACGCGGCGGCCGTTCAGTTCACCCGAAATCCTCGTGGCCTGGCGGGCGCGCTCGCCAAGGTCGGCGGGTTTGCCACCCACGGCCGCATCCTCACCCCCAAGGCCGAGGAAGCCCGGCATTTGTTTTTTGCCAGCAGCGACTTCTTTTCGCTCGGCCTGGCCACCCACCCGCCGCTGCCCGAGCGCATCCGCCGCATCGATCCCCAATGGGATGGCCAGATGAAGCTGTCGGCAGAGGGAGAAACGAGCGACCCCGCTACCCCGCACGCAGAATCCCCGGTCACCACCACCCGCGATCCCCAGTTGGCCAGCGGACTCGCCGAAACCTCACGCATCCACACCGGCGTCGGTCTGGCCTTGCATCAGCGACTCCACCACCTCGAGGGGGCTGGCAACCAGCACTTCGAAGCGCAGGCCCGCCTCCTCGGGCTCCTGCTGGCTCAAAATCGGACGCCCGCGGATTCACTCGCTGCCTGGCAACCGAGGCTTTCACCGCACCTCGCCGCACGCGCCGCCCATTGGCAACGCGAAGCGGTCGGCCTGAGCTCGGCGGAAAAACTGGCTCTGGTCGACCTCTCGCTGCCCTGGCTCCGCCGGCTCAGCCCCGATGACGGCCGGCGCTTCATCGCCGCCACGGAAACTTTGGTTGCCGCCGATGGCCGCGTGGACCTCTTCGAATTCATGCTGCAAAAGGTCATTGAACGCCACGTGGCCGTGGGGCTCGGGTTGCGCCCGGTCGCCCGAGTCCGGCACCGCCGCCTCCACCCACTGGCCACGGAAGCCGCCGTCATCCTCCAGGCGGTCGCCGCCGCTTCGGGTTCTCCCGATGCCCTGTCAGCCGCCGCCGTCGATTTCCGCCACCAGACGGGCGCCCCGCTCCCCGCGGGTCCCGCCACCATCGACTGGCTGCGCCTCACCCCAGCCCTCCGCGAACTGGAGGCCGCCACCCCGCCCGTCAAGGAATCCCTGCTCCGCCTCGTTGGCATCGTCGCCACCGAGGACGGCCGCATCGAGGACGCCGAACTCGAACTCGTCCGAGCGATCGCCGAAGCCATCGGCGCCCCCGTTCCGCCATTCCTTCGGGTAATTAATTCTCAGTCGGAACGCGGTCGGTCCGGGAATGCTCCTGCGGATCAATAAGAACCACCATGCCGCAGGCACCCAATGAAACGAGCGAGGGTATCTCCGGTGGCCTGGTGTTACTCTTTGCAGCGGGGCTCTTCGGTTGGGGTGTCTATTCCCTGATCGTCGGGAGGATTTACATGCATTACGGGTATTACACCCGAAAGGAGCATCCTGTTTTATTCTACCTCTATACTCTTACTTTCATCGTTCTGCCAATGCTCCTAATGATCGCAACGATGTATGCTCTGAACCATTGAGCTGACTGAGTGAGAGCATATTATCGGTCTATCACCTCATTGAGATGGGAATAAGTGCCGCCCTGATGACAGTGCGTCCTCGCCCGCTGCTCCGTGCGACTCGCGCCTTGCTCCGAATGAGGGGTGCGAGATGCCGAACCGCATGCAGCGCGAGACGCGCGGTGGACGCGGCGGGACGCCCCGTCCGGCGGGCGGGACGCGCCGCCCTACCCGAGACGGCCGTTCCAGGTTCAGGAGGGTTTGCGATCAGGTGCCTGGCTTGACCCTCAATGCCCGATCTCGATCGGCCGATAGCCGCCGCGGGCGCGGAACCAGAAAAACATTCCGAGGTAGCAGACCAGCATGAAGGCCGGCAGGATGGCCACGCGCGCAAAGACTTGGCGCTTGCTGTCGGCCTGCACGCGCTCGAGCTGCTCCGCTTCGGTCACCGAAAGCGCTTGGATTTTGTCTTGATCGAGGGTGGGGGTGGCGCCGAAGAGGCCGCTCTTTTCCGGCCCCGCGATGCGGGCGTAAATTTCCGCGTGTTCAGGCGCGCGCAGGCGAAGGTCCATATCGCGATCCTGCTGATGCCCCATGAAGGGCGAGCCGAGCACTCCGAGAAACAGCACTCCGACCGCGGAGACGCCGTTCAGCGTGAGGGCACCTCCCTTGGGGAATTGTTCGGAGGTGAGGCCCAGCGTGGTGCTCCAGAGGAATGTTTTCCCAAAGGCATAGACGGTCGAGGCTGCCACGATCGCCCAGCCGGTCGACTTCGAGAGGAGAAGCAGCCCGACCACCGCCACGGCCGCGCTGACCACCAGCAGCCCGATCGGGGAAAACCGATGGACGATGGGGCCGGCGTAGAAGCGCAGGATGGTCATGATGACCGAGATGTACACGAATATCCAGATCGCGAAGTTCGGGAACTCCGGGCCGTTGAGTTTGAGCAGGTCGGGCATCCATCCGTCCGTGCCCAGCTCCGTGGTGGCCAATGGCCCGATGGTGAGCAACACGACGATGAACAGCCAGTTGCCCAACGAACCGGTGTAAACACCGGCCGCCGCGCCCGCCACCCCGCCACTCACCAGCGCTCCGACGAGCGTGGCCGGCTGCCCGAGCATTTGGACCACGGCGCAGTAGACCAAGGCGCCAATGATGAAGAACCCGATGCCGCCGACTTCTTTCAGCATGTCCCGATAACTCACTCCCGCCGCCACCCGCTCGTTCACCGGGAACCTCCGCGCCAAGATCAGCAGGCCGTAAGTCACCACCGGCACGAAACACAGGGCAAATCGGAATTGCCACACCTCCGCGAAGAAGAGCTTCGTGTCGGGCATGAGGCCGCAGAAAAGCGCGCCCAAGGCCAGTCCAGCCGGCCAGCCGGCGTGCAAGATGTTCAGCCATTTCGATTTCTCGCGGTGAAAAATCGTGGCCACGACAGGGTTGATGAACGCCTCGACCGTCCCGTTGGCCAGCGCCACAAGCAGCGTGCTGAAATAGAAGTCGTGAAACCCAGACGCCCGCAGCGTCAGTCCCAACGAGACCAGGTGACAAATAACCGCGAAGAGCGCGACCGTCTTGTACCCGATCTTGTCGATCACCAGACTGAAGAAAATGATGCTCAACGCAAAGGGCCACATGCCGGCCCCGTTGATCGCCCCTTTCTGCGACTCCGAGAGATTGAAGGAATTCTGCAGCTCGCCAATCGTGGTCGCCCGCACCCCGAACACAAATGAGGTGGCCACGAGCGCGACAAAGCACGCCCAAAACAAGCTCATGTCCGGCCCGGCCTGCGGGGATTGGTTCGATGAAGCGGGGGATTTCATGGTGTGCGAACGGGGCCGGCCGTGTCTCCTCGACACGGCCCGACGCGGGAGGATTCAAGGGAATCCGTTCCCCGGAAGCAAGCGATTTCCGATCGGACGCTCGCGGAAATCAAGAACCTCACGCGATCTCCCAACCGGAGCGGTAGGTTCGCTTGACGAGTTGGGAGGCGGCTTCGGAATTGGTGAACCGCACAGCGGCCGAGTCCCATTTAAGTTCCTCGTTCGGGAAGATACTGGCCAGGCAGCCGAGAAGCACGGATTCGGTGAGCGGGCCGGAGTAGTCGAAGTGGGCGGACGGCTGGGTAGTGCCACCGGCGATGATGGCGTCGACCCACTCGTGGTAGTGGTCGCGGGGCTCAAGTTTCGGGTATCGGAATCCGGTGAACTTCGCCTGGGGAAAGAGTTCCGGGCGTCCGCCGTGGGGGTGAAGGAGCACGCCTTCGGTGCCGATGATGATGTTCCCCTGGCCGGGCACCGTGATCTTGCGCGGTCCTGGATCGGCCTCGATGAGGGCCGCCACCGAGGCGGGCGGCCGTTTGTTCCCGTCATACCAAGTCACTTTCACCGTGTTACCGGCGGTGAATTTCGTTGCCGGGAAAACGTATTCGACCTGGCCGTTGATGGCCCAATTGGTGGTGTTGACGGGCGCGGTGCCGGTCGACTTGACGGCGGTCGGGGTGGTCAGTCCGAGCGCCCGGTACCACGAACTGAAGATGTGGCACCCCATGTCACCCAGGGTTCCGGTGCCGAAGTCGCGGCGGCGGCGCCAGTTTCCCGGGTGATAGTATCCCTCAATGAACGGGCGGTCGGTGGCCACGCCGAGCCAGTGGTCCCAGTTGAGCCATTCCGGTAGCGTGTCCTTGCGGTCCGGCACCGGGGCCAGATCGCCCCAGTCTTTTTCCGAAAATGTGTGCACCTCCTTCACCTTGCCGATCACCCCGCTGTGGACCATCTCGACCGCAAATCGCTCGGTGAAATCCGATGAAACCTGGATTCCCATCTGAGTCTTGACGCCTTTTTCCCGAGCCCGCTCGATCATCTGGCGGTTTTCCCACAGATTCTGGGTCAGCGGCTTTTGGCCGTACACATGCTTGCCCAGATTGATCGCGGCCAGCCCGACGGGGGCGTGCATGTGGTCCGGCGTGGCCACGTGCACCGCGTCCAGCGAGTCGGCCTCCTTGGCGAGCAGTTCACGCCAGTCACCGTGCAGGCGGACATCGGGAAATTCGTTGGCGAAGCGCGATTTCAGCGCGTCGAGCGCCCGACGGTCGACATCGGCGGCCGCGACGAGTTGGAATTTCGGATGCCGGACGAACGATTCGAGGTCCGAGGCTCCCTGGCCGCCGGCGCCCACCGTCGCGACCTGGACTTTGCCATTCGGCGAAACAGCCCATGACCGCTTGGCGATGTAGGGCGCGCTCAGGGCGGCGGCGGCGGTGCCGCGCAGGAATCGGCGGCGGGAACTCGAGGTGGGGCGGCGAGATGTCATGATCCGGAATGGAGACGGTGCCGGGCGCGGCGCAAGCGGGAGATGAGGCATGCGGGAAAGCCCCGAAAACCCGCACTGGCGCGGGCGGGTCGCATGGGCGTTAATGACGGGGCTTTCACACCGTCACATGAGCGATACCGATTCGATTCCGCAGCCTCGGGAGGGCTTGATGGTTTCGGCTGTCACGCCGGCCGAAAGTTCCACGCCGGCACGCTCGGAGACACCGAAGGCGCCGCCCACCGGCAGTGGGCTCGCTTGGTTGTGGGCGGGGATTGGGTTGACCTTGGTCATTTTAGCGGGGGGCTTCGTCGGCTGGCTGCTGATGGTGCGGCCGGTCGAGAAGGCGGCCAGCGGGCTGCGCGACACGGTGGCCGGCGCGCTCGAACGAATCACGGGCGAGCGGTTTGCCGTCAGCTCGAACACCGTCACGCTGCAAAAATCGAACATCGCTGAACTCAACGTCGTCCAGCGAAAAACCCAGACCGTCACGAAGTTCGAGACGTCCCAATTCGGGAGCACCGCCACCTTGATCCTGCGCGGCGACTTCGCGGTCAAAGCCGGTTACGACCTTTCCCAACCCTTCTCGGTCACGGTCAATGAAACCACCGGCGAGGTGCTCGCCGAATTTCCCCCAGCCAAAATCACCAGTGTCGAAATGAAGAACTACGAAGTTTTCTTCTCCGACAGCGGCCTGATTCACAAACTCAAGCCCGAACACGTCGAGCTCGCCACCAAACAAATGCTCGCCCAGGCCCGCCTCGACGCGGAAAAATCCGACATCAAACAAGAGGCCGATGCCCAACTCCAGACCCGCCTCAAAGACCTGCTCGGCCGCGATGCCAAGAAGGTCATGGTCCGCGATACCCAGGTGTTGCCGTAAGGTGATTGCTGGCATGGCGGCCACAGCACGCTACCAGGAATACGCCATGAAACCATCACTCATCCCCATTGTCGCGGTCGCGGTCGCTTGGACAACGTCCACTCCAGCCCGCGCCGCGGAATCGAATGCCGCGGCCGCCAGTGCCAATGCTTTCGGCCTCGAGCTCCATCGTCGGCTCGGCGCGGGCAATCTCGTCACCTCGCCTTGGTCGATCTCGTCGGCGCTGGCCATGACATATGCCGGAGCGGCGGGTCAGACGAAGAAAGAAATGGCCGCTGTCCTGCACTTTCCCGCCGACGAGGCGGCGCTGCACGGGGGATTCGCCGCCTTGGCCGCTGACCTGCGCACCCTGGCCGAACGCAGCCGAGCTCAAGTCGAGCAGGCCAAAAAGCGCGCAGGCCCCTCGACTCCGACCGAAATCAACGTGGCGAACCGCCTCTTCGGCCAGAGCGGCTACGTATTTGAGACTCCCTTTCTCGATCGGGTCCAAAACGATTATGAGGCGCCGCTCGAACTCATGGATTTCCAGTCCAACTCGGAGCGCGAACGAATGGCGATCAACGCGTGGGTGGCCAAGCAAACGAGGGAGCGGATCAAGGACCTGATCCCACCCAGGGTCATCGACTCGGACACCAGGCTGGTACTCGCCAATGCGGTTTTCCTCAAGGCGCCCTGGGATGAGTCCTTTGCCGACGAGAAACAAGCGCCCTTCTTCGTCAATGGCACGGAGCGCCTTGACGGGCCCGGGCTGAGCCGGCAAGCGCATTTCGGCCACGCCGTCATTCCCGGTGGGATCGCGGTCACCGTGCCCTACGCCGACGGTGGCCTGCAGTTCGTGCTCTTCGTTCCAGACGCCCGAGATGGACTGCCCGCCCTGGAAAAACAGCTCACCCCAGCAACACTCACCGCCACCGCAGCCGCCGGCAGCCGCCTCATCGCCCTGCATTTCCCGGCGTTCAAACTCGAACCCGATCGTGTCCTGCTTTCGAAAAATCTCATCGCCATGGGCATGCCGACCGCTTTCGACAAACCTGAAGGCACCGCGGACTTTTCCCGCATGGCCCCGCGCCGCCCGAACGAGTACCTCTGCATTGGCGAAGTCGTCCATCAGGCCTTCATTGCCGTGGACAAACACGGCACCGAGGCCGCCGCCGCCACCGCCGTCGTTATACCCCGCGTCACCTCCGCCATCCCGTCCGAGGAACCGCTCGAAGTGCGCGTGGACCGGCCATTCGCCTTTGCCATTCAGCATATCGCCACCGGAACATGCCTGTTCCTCGGCCGCGTCATGGATCCGCGCTAGGCTCCCATGGGCACCCGCCTGTCCTCCCTCCGATCATCGACCCCATGTGGCTCTGGAGCAAACTGACTTCCGTGGCCTGGCGTGACGCGTGGGAGGAACGGCTCCAGGCACTCGCCGGGACATCGCTCGTCGTCACCGAAATCCCCGGTCGCCGGACGCTCCGGCTCGACGTCTACTGCCAGCGCCCGACCGAGGCCGCCCGTCTGAAAAAATTATTTGGCGGCACCCTGCGGGCCCTCAAAAACAGGAATTGGGCCGCGCTCGCCGTTCCCCGGATCCAGCCGATAAAAATCCGCAACCGGTTCCTGGTCGTCTCGGAATCGGATGAGAAATCGCTGGCGCGCCACCGCGCCCACCACCCCGAGCGCACCGTGCTCTCGATCCCCGTCGAAATGGCCTTCGGCACCGGCGACCACCCGACCACCGCCACCTGCCTCCGGCTCCTCTGCGACCTGCCACTCAACGGACGTCGCGTCCTCGATCTCGGCTGCGGCACCGGCATCCTCGGTCTCGCAGCCAAAAAGCTCGGCGCCCGTCGCGTTCTCGCCGTCGACTTCGATCCCGCCGCGGTGGCCGCCGCTCGCCGCAATGCCCGCCGCAACGGCATCCGCGGTGTGACTATCGAGCAGCACGACATCCTGGCCTGGAACCCCGATGAAGATCCCTTCGACATCATCCTCGCCAATATCTTCGCCGATGTGCTCACCGCTTCCTTTCCGAAAATGAAACGCCTCCTCGCCCCCGACGGCCTCCTCATCCTCTCCGGCATCCTCGACAAAAGCGCCCCAGCGCTCCTCGACGAAGGCCAACGTCACGGATTCGAGTTCCGCCAGATCCTTAAGCGAGGGAAATGGGTCACCGCCGTCGCCCAACCCCGTGCCGCGTAAGGCACGCGCCAGACAAGGAGAAGCGTGGGCGTCCTTGGAAAAGTGGAATGGCGCTCGCGCCGATAGCCCGCCAATCCTGGTGGTTATGTACCAGATTCTCGCGCCATTGCGGCACGAGGATCGCACAGGTGAAGTCGAGGACGAGGACGAGGACGAGGACGAGGACGAGTGGCACAAAGGAGGGATGGCTGAAGCTGACGAAGAATCGTGTGGGAGGAAAAGACCGATGCAGGATGCTTGGAATCGTCCTCGCCCTCGTCCTCGAAAAATCCGCTCCGCTACCAGACTGACCCCATCGCTGGTTGCTCAGCCTGTCTATCGCTGGTGGTACGACTGTCCCTCGTGCCCCGCTCGTTCCGGGCTGATTACTGAAGACCGATTACTGAATTCCGAGTACTGAATACCGAACACAGCCTTCAGCTCTCGACTTTCCGCTCATTGACCGCCGACCGCCGACCGCCGATCGTCGACGGCCGCCGCAGGGTCCTGCCCAAAACAGCGATGACAAAGTGGCGTCGGCGAAGAGAATGAGGCCATGCGTTGGTCAACGGGTGTTTCGATTTGGTTCTTGGGAATGGTGCTGTGGGCGGGTCCACTGGCGGCGAAGACGCACGTCATGAGTCGTGGGGCGGATCCGTGGGCGGTGCCGGCCTGGGAGGATGTTTTTGACGAAGGGCCGTTTGATTTGCCGGCGGGCACGACCCGCGACACGCCGCCTGACGAGGCGCTGCGGCTGGGCTGGCGTGCCTTGCATGCGTTGGACGATCGTGAAGCGGAGCGGGCGTTTCGTCTGGTCATCACGCAGGACGAGGAAAGCGCGATGGCTTATCTCGGGTTGGCGCTGGCGAACGAATCCCTGCCGGGCCGCGCGCTCGCCTTCGCGAACCGGGCGGTGGCCAAGAGCACTCGGGCCTCGGAAACCGATCGGCGACTCATCCATGCCTTCGCGGCCATCGCCCCGAAACGCGATGCGCTCCGCCGGCGGGGCGAAGCCGACTGGGCTCGCGAGGTCCGAGCGGCGTGGAGCAGCGCCGCCCCGCCGGTCAAATACGACATGGCCGCGTTGCTCGTGCGCGGCCTGATTCGCGCCGGTTTCACCGGCGAAGCCCGCCTGCGGCTGCGCGAGCTGCTGACTGATTTTCCCGACCATCCAGCCCGCGCTTACGCGCTCCTGCTGGCCATCCGCCCCGCCGATGCGATCACCGCCCTCAAGGATCTCCCGGCCAGTCCCGGGGCCTATCGCGCCGCCGGAGCCATGCTCGAACGTCTCGGACGGCCGGTCGAGGCAGCCGGCTGGTATGCGGCCGCCGCGGCCTTGGCCGGGACACGCCATCCCGCGGACATGGAAGATTGGAGGCTCGTCGAGGAAATGAAAACGGCCGAGGTGGCGGCCCTCGCGGCGGCCGGGCGGGCGGAGTTTCCCGATGTGGTGCCGGTTTCGGTACGGGTCGACGCCTGGCTCAGACTGCAGGCGTGGGATCGGCTGGGGGCGCAGCCGGACATTCCCGCGAAAGCCCCGATTCGCGATCGCTTTGCCTTGGCGCACGCCCGGGCACTGGCGGCATTCGTGCAAGGGCGGCCGGCTGACGCTTATGCCTGGCTCTCCGAAGTCCAGCAACTGCTGGCGAAAGTCCGCTCGGGTGCCGCCGGGGTGCCGCCGACGGAAGTGCCGGTTTTCGAAGACATGGAGTCGGAATTGCAGATGTACAACCTGCTGGGCCGCGGTGCGGCCGACGAGGCCCGCGGTCGCTTCGCCTCCCTGCGGCACATCCCGCCCGCCCGGGCCGCCCGGCTCGCCCTCGCCCTGGAGCTGCCCCTCGAGGCGCTTCGCTACGCCCGCGCGGCCGTCAAGGCGACGCCACATGGCCAGCCCGAACGCGAACTGCTCGCCACCGTGGCGCAAGCCACACAACAACCGCTGAGCGAAGAGGAGGCCAATCGCGACCAAACCCCATGGCAACCCATCCCGGCTCCGCCCGCCGGCACACCCACCGCCCCGGTCGCTCCCGCCGGCCAGCTCCCGGAATGGACGCTCACCGACGCCGACGGCACCCCGCGCTCGCTCAGCGAAGTCCAGGGCGGCCAGCCCACCGTCTTCCTGTTTTTCCTCGGCCATGAATGCCGCCATTGCATGGACCAGTTGCGCACATTCGACCCCATGGCCGCCCGCTTCACCAAAGCCGGCGCCCGTCTCGTCGCCGTCAGCATCGACGACCCGACAGGCGTGGCCAAAACATTCGCCAGCCTCGAATCGGAGCCGGTGCGCCGACCGTTCACTTTCCCCGTCCTCGCCGACCACGAACGCCGCGCCTTCACCGCCTGGGGAGTCATCGATGAATTCTACGACGATGCCATCCACGGCGTCTTCGTCGTCGATGCCGCCGGCCGTCTCCGCTGGCGCCACCTCGGCGTCGAACCCTACATGATGGTCGCTGACGTTCTCGCCGCCGTCGAAGAGCTCGGCGCCGTGCCCTGAGTTCTTGGTTCTTGGTTTTTGGTTTTGGTTTGGGGATTCGAGGGAGAGGTTTCTGCTTACAAACTAGCGGCGGACCAAGAAACCACTCCCCGCCACCCCACGTAAGGCACGGCGGGTTTTTGCGTAGGAGTTTTCTATTGCATCGAGAGGGAGTCATTTAAATCACATCGCAGCGCGCGGACGTGTCGACTCTCTGGAGTTTGTCCATTTTTCCAGCTTGTTTGTTAACGGAACGACGCTCCAAGAGAATGAGAGATGGTGGTATTCAGGTGGGACGCGACCTCCCGGGCGCGTAGGCGGTGAAGGCGTACGATCTGGAAATGGTCTCCGCTTAACCAGTGAGGGTCGCGTGATTCACGCCCGGAGAAAGTTGCCCATTACCGCGTCCGTCCTCATTGCTTTTCCTGGCTTTGGGCACCGCTTGAGAAGGGGAAAAGGGGCCTCCTTCACCACGCTCGCACCGCCTACGAGCCCGGGAGGTCTCGTCCCACCTCCAGCCTCAGACGCCCGCTGAAACCTCTAGTCAAAGAGTACCAAGTTTTTCCTATTTAAAGCGCTTCGTCCATAGCTGGCAACGCTGCCGATGCCAAAAAACTTCCACGCCTGGTAGGGCTCTTGGCGCAAGAATGGACAATCTCCAGAGAGCGGCGACTGATCGCCGCTCTCCCAAGTTACGGGATTCTCGCCCGTGCAAGATTCCCCTTACCCCTTATCCCCATGCCCTTTCCCCGCCGGAAGGCGTTTCCCTTGCCGCAGAGGACGCGGTGGGGCGTGATGGGGGTTTCGCTCCAGGTAAAGGCGAGGATGGTGACAAGGTGTCCGGCGCCGATGAGGTGGGCGGCGCCTCCGCGGATGACGAGGCGGCCCGATCCGGGTTCATCGGGGATGACGTAAGTTTCGAGGCGGGCGCCGGTCGTGATGGAAGCGACGAGGACGCGTTCCCCCTCCCACAAATTGGCCGCTTCCATCAGATCGCGGGGGATGCTGATGCTGCCCTCATAATCCACCTCGGCCCCAGTGATGGTGGCACGATGGATTTTCGACTTCAATAAACTGCGAACCATGGAGTCCAGAGCCCATCAAGGCCCACACCACACCGTCCGTCAACCAAGCCCCTTCTTGCCGGCGGTCGGAGGTCGGAGGTCGGCAGTCGGCGGTCGGCGGTCGGCGGTCGAGAAACAAATTAATATAGACACCGTATCGCCATCCCCCTCCTCCTAATCTTAATCTTTATCTTAATCTCCACCCCAGCTCCTTCCCCCTTCAGCCCCCTTCCCTCCGAGATCGTTGTCATCCGTTTCACCAATGTGCTGATTCTGAACGCCAAATCAAAATCACCCGAAAGCAAGGGCGCCGAAGGCAGTCGGACGGGGATCATCCCATCTCTTTGGGGCGGGAAGCCCACTCCGTGACGGGGCATGCTCCCGCCACAAGGCGGCAATGCTTGCCGATCGCTCCCCCGTCCCTCTATAAAGGCGGCATGACGCCCACAGCGCCCCACCTAATCCCTTGGCTCAAAACGCTCCGCCCGTGGCTTCGGCCATCGCCTTGGATCCACCGCTTCCTATCGATCGCCTTGGTCTGGCTCTGTCTTGCCTTGGGAGCCTCCGCGGATCCGGGGGGCGGGCAGCCACGGCGGCCGCGGGGGGAATCCGACCTTCGATTCTGGCTGGAGTCGATGATCCTGCATCATGGGTATAGCACGGATGAGGTGACGGCGGCGACCGGCTTGACGGCGGAGGAAATCGCCGCGGCGGTGGCCCGTTTCCAATTCCCGGCGGCCCCCACCGTGGCCGATTCGCCTGGGGCATTGCGGGTGTTGCCCTATCCCGGCGGACGGCATCCCAGGCTCGGGTTTTTCGACGGTGCCATCGACCCGCAGAGGGATACAAAAGTGAGCGTCTTTCCTCCCTGGGCTCAGGGTGGCTATGTCGTCGTCGACGTGCCCGAAGCCATTTGGTCGAATCTCGGTCTCACCTACCTCGCTCACACGCACATCGACACCCTCTGGACCAAGGCCGGTGTGCGGCTGGATCCACAGGAGTGGAGCGTGCGTGCCGACGGCGCCTTGGCCAGCCAGCGGCGCCTGCCCAACGGAGTGACGTTCGGTGTGCGGGTGACGCCACAGGCTTGTCATGTCGAGTTTAACTGGTGGGTGCGCAACGGATCGGACGCGCCGCTGACCGGGCTACGCGCGCAAGTGTGCGCCATGCTCGGGCGCGCCACGGGATTTACCGCCCAGAGCGGCGACAATAAAATCCTCGATCCGCCCTTCGCCGCCGCGCGGGATGAATCCGGCCGCCGCTGGATCATCACGGCCTGGAACCCTCTCGACCGCGCATGGCAAAACCCTCCCGTGCCGTGCCTCCACGCGGATCCCGCACTTCCCGATTGCCCACCGGGTGAGTCGCGCCACGCCCAAGGCTGGCTGTGGTTTTACGAGGGCGAGACTCTGGCGGCTGAACTCTCGCGGTTGCGGCGGGAATTCCTGGGGCCGGTGAATTCGGCCGCCGCCGCCGCCGCACTCCGCCCGCCCGTGCCCGACAAGCTCGTGGTGCTCACGTTCGACGACTCGTGCGCCTCGCATGCCACCGTGGTGGCGCCCCTCCTCAAGCGCCTCGAGTTCGGGGCCACGTTCTTTATTACCGAGGGGTTTTCCTTTTTGACCAACAAGACGGCTTACATGACCTGGGACCAGATCGCCGCGCTGCACCGCGACGGATTTGAGATCGGTAACCACACACGCACCCATTTCAGCGTCAGCGACACATCACTCAACCGACTGCGCGAGGAAGTCGAGCACATCCATCGGCAATGCGTCGCCCACGGCATCCCTCGTCCCGTGAGCTTCGCTTATCCGGGCAACGCGATCCACCCGGCGGCTCTGACCATCCTGCAACAAGCCGGCATCCAGTGGGCTCGTCGCGGCGCCCAGCCGGAATTTACCTACCAGTCCGGCCGCGGGGTGCCGTACGATCCGAGCCAGGACCACCCACGCCTCATCCCAACGGCCGGGGACGCCCGACCCGACTGGTCGCTGGAAAACGTCCGTGAAGCGGTGGCCGGTGCCCGCGACGGCCGGATCGCCGTGCTCCAATTCCACGGCGCCCCGGATCTCGAACACCCCTGGGTCCACACCCCGCCGGAAAAACTCGAGGAGTACCTCGTCTGGCTCAAGAACGAAGGCTACCACGTCATCGCCCTGCGCGACCTCGCCCGCTTCATTGATCCGGGCGACGCTCCCCGCAATCCGATGGCCGTCATCGAGCGCCGCCAAGCCGCCCGGTGACCTCCACCGCAGTGGAACACCCAGAGAGGCCCTTCCTTGATCTTTGAAGTCGAAACAATGGTGGAGTCAAGTTTCAGGCCGCTGCTGGTCTGAGCCTTCTCATTGAGCAAACGCGCTGTGCGGGAGGCGGGACACGACCTCTGGGCGCGGAGGTGGTGAGGACGTTCAATGTCCATGAAAACAAACGTAAAGCGCTCCCACGCCCGGTGGCCGTCGACCGACGAGCGCTTGCCGATCGCCTCCGGCCCGGCAGATTCCGCACCAATCCCGACTTACACCATGCCTGCTCTGCATTTCCACCGAGTCCTCGTCGCCACCGAATCCGGCCCCCCCACGGAGGCGGACGTGCTCGTCGAAGACGGCGTGGTGCGCGGGGTGGAGGCCCGCGGATTCGCCGCCAGTGATGTGCCGGCGGGGGCGCGGGTGGTGGAGGGCGGCGGCCGGCTGGTGCTGGCCCCCGGATTTTTTGACCCACATGTCCATTTGCGCGAGCCGGGCAAGATCGCGGCGGAAACGATCCAATCGGGCGCGGAGGCCGCCATCAACGGTGGCATCACCGGCGTCGTCGCCATGCCGAACACAACACCCGCCACCGACGGCGGCCCGATGGTCAAGAATGTCCGCGACATCGCGGCCCGCACGGCGCGCATCCCGGTCTTTGTCTGCGGGGCCATCACCAAGGGGCGTCAGGGCGAAGAGCTCGCCGCCATCGCCGCCATGAAGGCCGCCGGAGCCGTCATGATTTCCGATGATGGCGACCCGGTCGAAAACCCGCAAGTCCTCCGTCGCGCGATGGAGTACGCGCGGGATTTCGACGTCATGCTGGCCAGCCATTGCGAGACGAAGGCGCTCTCCGGTCCCGGCGCCATCAACGAAGGTCGTCATGCCTACAAGCTCGGGCTCTTCGGCACGCCCGCCCTGAGCGAAGAATTGTGCCTGGCCCGCGATTGCCGGCTCGCGCAGTTTACCGGAGCCCGACTGCACATCCAGCACGTCACCACCGTGCGCGGCATGCGGACGATCGAGCGCTACAAAAATGAAGGCGTGCGCGTCAGCGGCGAAGTCGCCCCGCATCATCTGCTTTTCATCGACGAGGACATTGGCGACTACGACACCTACTACAAAATGAACCCGCCGCTGCGCACACCCGAGGACCGCGCCGGGCTGCTCGAGGGGCTGAAGGCGGGCTTGTTCGACTGCATCGCCACCGACCACGCTCCGCACACCGATTTCGAAAAGCAGCGCGAGTTCGTCGCCGCCCCCAACGGCATCACCGGGCTGGATTCCGCCGTGGTGTCGCTCTACCACCACTTTGTCCGCGATGGCCACTTCGGATGGGATCTGCTCGTGCGCCGGTACTCGGCCGAACCCCGCCGCCTCATCGGCTTGCCCGCCGTCAGCATCGCCGCAGGTCAACCTGCCGAGCTCGTACTTTTCGACCCCGAGGCAACCACCACGTTCAGCCGCGCGTTCATGAAATCCAAGAGCCACAACACCCCGTTCCTCAACAAAACGCTCCACGGCGCCGTTACCATGGTTGTCGTCGGTGAGAACGTGCTCAAGGAATCCGCCTGAGCGTTCGAGCCTCGACCATGCCCGCGCCCTGCCCCTATCTGCCTGTCCCCGACCGACCGCTCACCGCCGCCTCGATCCGCGAGGTCGGCACCGACCGCGGTCCAGGGTTTTATTTTCTCGCGCTGGAATGCGCTCAGGCCCTCTGGTTCGCCGAGCTTCCCGCTCAATCGCTCCTCCTCATCAATCGCGCGTTCTCCGCCGACCTGCCCGCTGACGACCCCGTGCTGCGCGACTGGCCGCTGCCCTACGCCGCCGTCGCCTGGGTCCTGCGTCACCATCAACCGACCCACTTCATCGGCAATCCACGACGCCATTACCAGCACCTCGCCACCCGCATGGTCGAGCCGCGCAAGGATCTTCGCACGTGGCGCGCCTGGGCCTGCTGGGCGCTCGCCCGCGCCTTGCTCCCGCACCTGCCCGCCGACGCCCATCAACTCTCCCACGAAGGCATCCGCGAACCCGAAATCGAAACCATCGCCGCCCACCTCGACCGCCTCGGCCTGCCCGGCGAATCGGCAATCTGGCACGATGCCGTGGCATTTGTCCATTTTTCATGGTTCTTCGGCAGAGGAATGACGCTCCAAGAGAGAGCCGAGGGCATCGAAGGTGGGACGCGACCTCCGGGCGCGTAGGCGGGGAAGACATTCCGTGCCCCCCAGCCCACATCTCTTTGGAAGGTGTTGGCGCGGGAGAGCGAATTCGTTCAGCAGAAGGATTCGCGCTTTCCCCCACGCCAACTCAGACCAAGGCAACCTGGGCTCCTTCCGGCACGCTCCCATCGCCTACGAGCCCGGAGGTCTCGTC
>JBJXFS010000023.1:0-6372 GCA_046155625.1 Verrucomicrobiales bacterium
CGATATCCCCACCCCCCGTGCATCCCTCGTCTCCGCACTCATACACAGTCTCGACCGTGAGGCCGCCCGCGGAAAACTGACGCTACACTCGGCTCCCGTCCTCCGCCGCCTCCCGGGAGGACGCTCCGAAGTCCGCTGCCGCCTCCAAGACGGCTCGGCTCGGCCGCTGGACTGGCAATTCGAACTCGTCCTCGAGAACGATGGCTGGAAGGCCCTGCGCCTCAGGATGGGATCACCCTTGTGATGACCTATAAAAGCCCTGAAAAGGATTCACCAACAGCAAATGGTTTTTTTCGATTCCCCTGTCACATTTCCGCGCCATTCCCCCAAACGCCCCGGGAATCTTCCGTCCATCGGGAGACTGCCAAGGGCCGAATTCCACGTTAAGCCTGATGCCCCGATAAATATCCTGCCGTTGACGAATAGTCCGCATTACCCACTTAGCCCTCATGCTCGTCTTATTCCGCCAAAGACTGTCCGCCCACGTGACCGCGGTTCTACTGCCTTTGCTTTGCCTTGACCCCAATTTATGGGCGGCGCAGGGTACCGGAGGGTATGACGGGAACAGAGATGGGTTCGGCGACATCTGGCAGTCGCATTACGACGTGCCACCATTTGGCTTGGCAGCGCAGGACGATGACGATTTCGATGGGTTTTCCAACCTCAGTGAAGCACTGGCGGGCACCAATCCCTATCTGGCTAGCTCGACTCTGGAGGTCAACGTCGTTCAGTTGGCGAGCGGTGAATTGCAGGTTTCTTGGCCGGCTCAGCCCGGGAAACGATATCAACTCGAGATGTCCACCGACATGCTGGACTGGTATCCGTGGGGGGAGCCGATCGCAGCCACCTCAACGGGGTTGGTGCGGAATGTTCCCTCTACCGGCAAATCTCAGGTCTTTTTCCGAGTCCGCGTAATCGAGAGCAACGACACCGACGGCGACGGATTAACCGATTGGGAGGAACGCGCGATCGGGACGAACTGGCAGCTCGCGGATACCGATGACGACGGGGTCACGGACCAAGATGAATGGCGGCTGAGTACCAGTCCCCTATTGGCATCCGACGTTCCCGCGCGACTCGTGGTGCGGGGGGGAGATCGGCAATCGCTGACAGCGGCGAAACTGGCGGACGGCACACCGATCAGGCAAACCCGGGAACTTCTGACGGTGCAACTCATCAACGCCGACGGCAACCCGTGGAGCGGTCAGGAAGTGGTCTTCAATGCGAGTCCGATTCCCGCACCGAACGTGCCGTCACATGCGTACGGGTTTCATGAAAGGCTGGCTGTCGATGGAGAGTGGATCGACAACTCCGAGTTTGTGGACTCGCGGGTCGTCGTCACCGACGCCGCGGGGATGGCCAGCACAGCATTCAGAACCAACCACTTGGGAGTAACGTTGGCGACCGCCGCACTTCAAGGTGGAGGCGCCGCTGAAGCCGAATTCACCTTGTATTCTGACCCTCCACCGGTGCCAAAACCGGAGATTCTAACGGGTCTGGCCCCTGGCGACCATTACGTCGCTGATGTTCCTGGCGTCGCGGTCCTCAAGTTAACCGACGCCGCTTCTTCAGCCGTTATCCGCTATACTCTGGATGGCTCGATTCCCTCCCTCACGAGTCCGGTTTACGACTCTTCGAGGCCGTTAGTACTCGACCGGGAGGCGACAATTCACACGGCCGCCGAAGAGGACGGTCGGTGGAGCGACGTGGCGACACTGCACGTGAAGGTGCCGCGCGTTCGAATCCGGGCCGGTCACAACGCGTCAATTTGCTATCTGGCGGGCACTCGGCTTTCCTCCCCCGCTCTCGCGCCGCTGGGCCCCAACGCCACCAGCGACCGCAGCCCCATCCCGCTTGCCGGCCCTTCCGGTTACATGGATGTCGCCTTGGGATCGCAGCACGGCGTAGCGATTGGCCTGGTCGATGGAGGTTTGTACACCTGGGGCGCTGAATCGTTCGGGGAGAAGGGTGACGGGGCGGCGACCGGAAACAGTCAGACCATTGGCAGCATCTTGGTGCCGGCCGGTCCGGAGTACCGCTTCATCAAAACCGGTGCTGGCCAGTATCACGGTGTCGCCCTCGATGCGCAGGGACGGCTGTGGGGCTGGGGCCGCGCCTTCCAGAACGGACACTCCGCCAACAAGGACGTCCCTACCCTGATCTCGGGATTGCCGCGCGTGATCGATGTCGCTGCGGGCCTCGATTTCACAGCGGCGATCGGGATCGATGGCGAAGCTTATTTCTTTGGCAACTTAAGCCGCCTCGTCAGCGATGTCAGCATCCATCCATCGGTCGGAGTGGTCTACACATTGCGGCGGGATGCAGTCACCAACGTGCCAAATGCTCGTTTTGTCAGGATCTCGGCGGGATCCAGCCACCTTGTAGTTAGTGACGAACTCGCGCAGCAGTGGTTCCTCGGCAAAAACGACTTTGGACAATGCGGATTCGATCCCACCACGACCACCCGGGTCGACCGCCTGAGGTTGAACGTTGCCCTGGCGCCGACTCGGACGGGCGCTCTCAAAGCCTGCGGAGACCGTACATTCTTCACTCTGGGTTCGTCCATCGCCTTCTTCGGCAGCAATCCCGGTATCGCCGGCTGGCCCGCAATCCTGTACCAGCCAGCCGTGTTCTCCAGATACGTCTGGTCCGACGAAGCTCGGCAGCGGTTCGGCTCTGTGGGGGGGACGACAAACTGCATTGTCTGGTCAGATTCCGACGGAGAAGTCCTGGCCGTGGGCACCGATAAACGCAACGCCGGCGGCAACGCGATGAGCTACGGGAGAATTCCCCTCGGCCGCCATGCTGGGGTGGACGCAGCACTGCTATGGGACCGCGTGTCGGTACCGGGCGCGGTCGACCAACTGGCCGCCAGCACCGGTGATTCGTTCTTCGTGCTCCGCGATGGCAAACTGTTTGGATTCGGTGAAAACAGCGGGGGCCAACTGGGAATTGGTTCATTACAAGATTCGTTCTCGGTTCCTGTCGAAATCCGGCCGCCGACCGGCGCCGGAGTGTTTGACCGCGTCGCTGCCGGGGTGGCCCATACTCTGGCAACAACACCTGCGGCCAAGGTTTATTCGTGGGGTCAAAACGCCAATTATCAGTTAGGCACAGGCACTTTGGCGGCTTCACTCACGCCAGTCGAAGCAAGCTCGTTCAACCCTGCTGCCTGGGCCCGTACGCACAAACTGATCGCTGTCGGCGATGAGTTCAGCGTGGTCACCGCCGGAAGCGCCGGGCGAGCTGCCGGGTTGAATACCAGCGGGCAGTGCCGCCAGACCCCATCGGCGCGCACCCAAATGAATGCGTTCTCGTTCGTGGCAGAAGAGCCGGATGGCGACTTGGTTCCTTCACCAGCCACTGCCCTTGCTGCGGGAAGAGCCCATATAATCTGCGTGTTGGACTGGCCTTCCGGGTGGCTCCAAGCTTGGGGAGCGAATGGATCTTATCAGGTATCCCGATTACCTTCGACGATCAACTCGGCTCTTCCTATTTCCACTTATGAATGGATGGATGAATTCTTGGCTCCGCCCGGAATTGTCGCGGCCCGAGGAACGAATTTTGCCTTTCGCGGGAGTAGGAAGTACAGACCTGATTCGGCAGCTATGCCGACCCTTATCGAGGACGGTGTATGGGCTTGGGGCGAAGCCAAGTTCGCCTGGCCGGAGATCACGGGTAATTTTTCGCCGCTTTACGGCCAATCTGCACGATTTGGCGATCCATCCCAGCTGCCAGGCCTCGAAGCCGATTCCATCGTCCAGCTATCCGCCGGAGGCCGGCACCAATTGGCTGTCGATCTTGCGGGACGTGTGTGGGCTTGGGGCGACAATTCCTGGGGTCAACTCGGACAATCCAACCTGAATCAATATACCACTGTTGTTCAAGTTCCCGATTTACCCCCAATTACCCATGTAGCCGCCGGTAATCGCTATTCGATGGCCATGGACCGCACTGGCAGGGTCTTCCTCTGGGGCAACGGCACAAACCGCCGGATGCTCATGAGTTCCCATCTTCCGTCAATTGCACCACCCGCTGGAGCGGACGATGACGCTGATGGATTGCCCGACTCGTGGGAGTTGGCCAGTTTCGGCAATCTCGCACAGAACTCGGCCGGTGACTGGGACGGAGACGGTGACACCAACGGGTTCGAATTCAGCCAGGGCTCGAAAGCCCAGGACGTCATGAGTCGGGCTTCGAGCCGTGCCGCCGGCATGATAGGAACGACTGAGTCCGGGGCGAAAATAACCAGCAGCGGGGCGGCGACGGTCAGCGTTCCCGTTAAACTGCCGCCGGGATTCGCCGGGCCCCTTCCCGCTCTCAGCTTCGAATATAATTCTCAAACTGACCAAGGAAATTGCGGATGGAGCTGGGACCTCGCCGGAGTATCCCGCATCACGCGCGGCCCGACACACCCAAATAGAGACGCCATCCAGGATCCTGTAGATTTCGACTCCAATGATCTGTTTTTTCTCGACGGACAGAGGCTCATCCCGGTGTCGGCTACCGCAGTCTACGGAGCCCACGGGACTGAATATCGCACGGAATCCGATGTGTTTTCGCGCGTCATATCGCTCAAGACAAGCAATCCCAATATCATGGAGGGACCGGACGCCTTTACGGTCGAGACCAAGTCCGGACTCGTCATGCGCTTCGAACCGCCCGATTATACAAATCCATGGCAGAGCGAGCTCGGCGGGCTTCCAACGAATTTCGACCCCGATGGTAAAACTGCTCATGGCGTCTGGCTTCTTAAGGAAGTGACCGACCGGTCCGGTAACCAGACACTATACGATTACACCGCGGTTCGCGGCGTATTGGATGGATCCAACTTGGTTGTATTCGACGAAGCAACGAACTCGCTCGAACCAGGGGTAATGACCAGCCGCTCCCAGCGGTCAACTCTCCGGCCGGCAGATTACCTCCTTACCTCTGTCGCTTTCGGATTAAACCGCCGTAATCGCAACCACACGGCATCTTTCGGATTCGTGAGAATACGATACCGCCCGGTTGCGCGACCGACAGTCCGGTTCGTCAACGACCGTCCGGTGCAAAACGGCCATTTAGTCTCTTACGTTACTTCCGGAGTAACCACAGGACCGTTCCATGACAATTGGTTTAAAGGAAGCACGACACCTAACAGAACATTCCGCAGTTATGAATTGCACTATACCGATTCTTCAATCACCGGCCGCCAGCTTCTCACAGAAATTCAAGAGACGGGCACGGACGGTGTGGGTTACCAGCCGCTGCAATTCGCCTACGGCCAGCCGGTCCGTCTGCCCCGAGGACGGGACATCGGCACCAACATCTGGCCCTGGGTGCCCACCTCGTCAAAACTGCCAGTCGACGTTATCACTCAGAATGGCGCCAACAACGGAACTCGACTTGTCGACGCCAATGGTGACGGTCTCGTGGACTTGGTGCGCCAGGACGCCGCTTGGCTGAACGACAACGCCCATCCAGGCCTTGGCTGGGTGACCTCCCCGTTGTTTCATGCCCCAATCCCGCTGCATAAGACGAACGCATCAGCGCAGGAGCAGAAGGAGTTCGGCGCAATTCAGTTTCTCGATATGAATGGCGACCGATTGCCGGATTTGGTCCAGCCCAAACTGACCGGCATCGAGATCTACCGAAACACAGGCACTGAATGGATTCCCTGGAAGACGGTCACTTGGTCGGTTCCCATGATTTCGGAACAGTTTCACCCGCGTGCCTTCCTGCTCACCGATATCAACGCTGACCAAATTCCGGACATTCTCTATAACTACTTGGCTCCCTCATCTATTGTGCGTGGTTCTTACTTGAGTGGCCGTAGTGGCACTGATGTCTCATGGACGCGAACCGTCGGCGCAGCCCCACCGAATCCATTGGCAACCCATACGGACGAAAAACAAAGAAGCCTCATCGCGGATTGGAACGCAGACGGATTTCTCGACATATTCAGCGACGTCTCAGGAACGACCAATCCATCGCCCTCGAACTTGCCAGTTTGGAGCATTGTCCATGGAAATAAGGGCGGGTGGAATCTTGGTACAGACGCTACAGCTCAACTCAGACCGCTCCGGTGGAGCCCAGTGCTTGGCGCGCGCGTCGTCGACTTCAATTCCGACGGCCTTCCCGATGTCCTGTACTCGTCGATCAATGCCACGGTTGGGCGGCGATCCTATCTGAACACCGGACTGGGATTTCGATACGAGCCGTCTTGGAGGCTGCCGGCCGGCATCCTCTCCAATTTTGACGACCCCGCCACGTCCGACAGAGTCGAATTCACCGACCTCAATGGGGACGGACTGACCGATATTTATTACAGTACTATACTTCTCTGCACCATATTTTCGGATTTTGTAAATATAGCTGGATATCTTACGA
>JBJXFS010000025.1:0-12020 GCA_046155625.1 Verrucomicrobiales bacterium
CGATATCCCATACCTTCGCGCCCCCGTCGCCGCTGCCGGTGACGAATCGTTGACTGTTGGGGCTGAAGGCAATGCTGTTCACGAAATCCGTGTGTCCCTTGAGGGTGAGAACATCCTGACCCAGCCGGGCGTCCCACACTTTCGCTGTCCGGTCTTCGCTGCCGGTGACGATCCGTTTGCCGTCGGGGCTGAAAGCCACGCCACGAACGATGCCAGCGTGTCCCTTGAGGCTGAGGACTTCCTCGTCCATCATGCTGTTCCACAACTTCGTCGTCTGGTCCCGGCTGCCGCTGACGAATTGCTGGCCATCCAGGCTGAACGCCACGCAAGTCACCGCTTCCTTGTGTCCTCGGCGGGTGAAGAGTGGCTGGGTTGTCGCGGAGTCCCACACGATCACAGTGCAGTCCAGGCTACCAGTGGCGAATTGACGTCCGTCGGGGCTGAACGCCACACTCGTTATGGGTTCGCTGTGGCCCTTGAGGGGAAAGACTGGCTGGCCTGTGACCGCGTCCCACATCTTCGACGTCCCGTCGATGGTGGCGGCAATGATTCGCCGGCCATCGGGGCTGAACACCGCGCCACGCAAACTCTCGGTGCAGCCCTGGAGGGCGAGGACTTCCCGGCCCGTCATGGCATCCCACACTTTGGCCTCTCCCCCCTTGTGATCCCGATCCCCAGCAGCGGTGACAATGCGCTGGCCGTCCGCGCTGAACGCCACGCTCCAGACATAATAGTTGTGCTCCTTGAGTTCAAACAGCGGCTGGCCGCTCTCGGCGTCCCACACCGTCGCTTCGCCTGGAATCTGGCCAAACCCCCAGTCACCACTGCCAGTGACGATGCGTCGGCCATCGGGACTGTAGGCCACGCTCAGAACCTGACCTTTACGGCCTTTGAGGGTGAGGACTTCCCGGCCAGTAGCGGTTTCCCACACCTTCGCGGTCCCGTCCTCGCTCCCCGTGATGATGCGCTGGCCGTCTGGGCTGAACGCCACACTCGACACTGTCCCGTTGTGCCCGAGCAGCGTCTGTTGGGCGTTAATGCGCTTCGAGAGGTAACGATACTCCCAGCCACGTAGGTCCTCTTGGGACTCGGAGAGGTAACGCCCCGCCAACCCTCCATTTCCGAATTCAAACTCGGTCTGGGCCAGCATCAGCTTGCCGGCATAAACCAGCCACTCGGCCCGCCTCAGATTCGCATCCGCCTGCCTCGTGGCGATCTCGGCCTTCCTCTGCATCCCCATCGCCACAGCCTGGGCGTCCTGGGCGGCCATCCGCTGTTTGAACTCCTCCTTCCAAGCCTTCGCCTCCTTCAGCGCCAGCCAAGTACTGACGGTTGCGCCGGCCGTGAGCGAGAGCGCGATCACGGAAAGCGCGGCAAAGACGCCGGGATTGCGCCGGATCCATTTGACCGTTCGTTCCAGCGGGGGAGACGGCCGGGCGAGAATCGGCTCGTGGCGCCGCCAGCGGTCAAGGTCGGAAGCCAACGCTTCGGCGGAACCATAACGTCGGCCCGGGTCCTTTTCGAGGCACTTGAGGCAAATGGTGTCGAGGTCGCGGTCTACGGCCGGGTTAAAAACCGATGGCCGCCGCAATTCCTTCTCCAGGACTTGCCTGACTGTCTCCATCGTCGTGCCGCCGGCGAAGGGGGGCTGACCAGCGAGCAGCTCATAGAGAATCGCGCCGAGTCCGTAAACATCCACCGCGGTCGTCAATTCCTTCGTCTGGCCGCGCGCCTGCTCCGGTGACATGTAGCTGGGCGTGCCCAGCATCGCCATCGTGCGGGTCAGGGTGCTGTCATTCTCCACCAGCTTTGCCAGCCCGAAGTCCATGAGATGCGGCTCACCCTGCGCATCGAGCATGACGTTGCCGGGCTTGATGTCGCGATGCAGGATGCCCCGCTGGTGCGCGTAGTGGACGGCCCGGGCCAGCTTTGCCAGCAGCTCCGCCGCTTCGCGCTGCGGCATCGGAGATTCGAGACCCGCCAGCCGGTGAGCCAGGGATCGGCCATCGATCAACTTCATGCTGAAGAAGGGTTGGCCCTCAAATTCCCCCACTTCATAGACCGGCACGATGTTCGGATGATCCAGACTGGCCGCGGCATCGGCTTCGGTCAGAAACCTCTCCACTGAATCCGGAGAGGAGAATTGTCCACTGACCATGACTTTGAGCGCCACGGTTCGCTGCACTTGCTGCTGGCGCGCCTTGTAAACGATTCCCATCCCGCCCCTCGCCACCTCTTCCAGCAGGACGTAGCCCCCAAACTCCCGCGGCAATGCTCTAGAGCCCGCAATAAGAGGCCTGTCGTCGAGAATCCCAGCGATCAGACACTTCGCACAGAGCCCCCTTGGGGCATCCTGAGCAAGGATGCCCCCGCATTTCGGACAGGCTAGGCTGGTCGATGTGTGCGGCATTCGCCTTCGCGGTTCTTTATTCCCTTAGAAGAAATTCGCCCGATTTCTTTCGTGCCGGCCGCGGTTAGCCGGTCAGGGCGGCCAGCAGATGGCGCAATTCCGCTTCGACCTCGTCGGAGGACTCTACGGTATGGGCCACCTCCTCGAAGAGCAGGGCGCGAAACCGCGCCCGCAACCGGAAAATCGCCGACGTGACGCCCGCGACCGACATCCCCAGCTGCCGGGCTGCCTCCTCATAAGTGAGCGCTCCCTTGTCCTCGAGCAGGAATCCCTTCAAGACCTCGAATCGATTCTCCGTGGTTTCCCTGGCCAACCGGTCAACCACCACGGCGACAAGCGTCTGGGCCCATCGCCGCTCGTAAAGTGATTCGGGAGTCTCGGCCGTGGCCGGCTCGATGCGGTAGCGTTCCTCGGCCTCCATGCCATCCAGTGACAGAATCCGATACCCGCCCCCCCGTCTTGCGGCCTGCGTCTTGTCCCACTCATTGGCCAGAAAGTGGGTCATGGACGTGAGGAGAAACGTCCGGAACTTACCCCGATTTTCATCCACCGAGCGGAGGTAGCGTTTGGCAATCAATCGCGCGAAGAATTCCTGGGTGAGGTCGCACGCGTCTTCATGGCTGTGCCGTTTTCGCCGCACAAAGGCGTACAGCGGGTACCAGTAGGTCTGGCACAGTTGCGCCATGGCCTCGTCTCCTTCCGGCGACAGACTGTCCGCCGCCCGCACGACCACCGACCAGTGCGTCGTCAAAAAGACCCCGACATGCGGGTCCAGGATAGCACGCACTGGTTCGGGATTGGCCATGAACGGAGAGCCGTCGGACGAACCAGTTCTTAATCCACTCACCGCATCGGGGCAATTCTGATTTCAGGCGCCACGGCTGTGAATCAACCTTGAGGCCTGAAGTGATCCGAGAATCGCCGATTCTCATTCTTGCGCCGTCAGAGAATGGATCCTGTTGATCCGCGGCTTGAAGGGGTGGTCGCGATGGGCATGGAAATGACGAACCTGAAGGCATTCGGCGTCCCCCGCCGCCAAGCTCTGGCCGGTCATGGACGTTGACAGGGGAGCGCGTTGCCCTTAAGGAAGAGTGGAGTCTTTCGTGCGTTGGGTTTCGTCGACGGTGGCGGTTCTTTCCGGCCGTCTCACTTTTTCTTTGCCCATGCCTTACAAGATCACGGCTTTGCGCGATGTGCGCATCCTGGCCTATATGCCGCAAGGGTTTGGTTCAGAAGATCCCAGGGCAGATTATTCCGGGAATTCGCTTCGATGGGTCAAGATCCGTGCCGGTCAAGCGGCGATCACGGGATTTGCCCTTGGGGTACATCCGGATTATATGCCCGAGGACGAACCGACGCAGGCCCATGGATTTAGTGTCGTGAAATTCCCCCCGCAAAACGAGGAAAAGCTGCCGCAGGAATTCCTCAAAGTGGTTTGCATTGATTATTCGGCGGAGTCTCCCGGGAAGGACTAGTCCACGGTGCCGGGCGTTTCCCAGACGTGGAGGAACTCGATGCGCAGGTTGGCGTCGGGGTTTTGAGGGGAGGGGCCGGCGACGAGGACGGCGAGGCGGACGGGAAGGCCGTGGTCGCGCAGCCAGGCGGCGGTGAAATCGCGCCAGTTTTCCGGTTCGCGATCGGCGTGGAGAGCGAGCACGCCATATGAGAAGGCGAGGCTTTGGCAGACTTGGAGATCCGGGCTGATGGCGACGGTCCAGACGCGCGGTTTGAAGCGCGAGATCATGCGGGCGGTGGTGCCGGTCTGGGTGGGGACGAAGATGGCGGAAGCCGGGGAATGCTGGACCGAGTACTGAACCACGTCGGCCATGACTTCGTCGGAGGCGGTGGACGAGGGTCGGTTCAGGGGGCCGGCGTTCTTTCCGCGGGCGGCGTCGCGGAAGGCTTCTGCACTGGCGGCGATATTGGCGAGCATCAGCACGGATTCCACGGGGAAACGGCCCATGGCGGATTCGCCCGAGAGCATGAGGCAGTCGGTTCCATCCAGGACGGCATTGGCCACGTCGGTGGCCTCGGCTCGGGTCGGCAGGCGGTTGGTGGTCATCGATTCGAGCATCTGGGTGGCAGTGATGACTGGTTTTCCGGCGGCGGTGGCCTTGGCGATGATCTGCTTTTGAATGACCGCGATCCGCTCGATCGGCACTTCCACGCCCAGATCACCGCGGGCAACCATGATGCCGTCCGAGGCAGACAGGATCTCCTCCATGTGCTCCAGAGCGTCCGAGCGCTCGATTTTAGCGATGAGAAATGGCCGTTTCCCGAGGGCGGCGGCGGCGGCGCGCACAGCTTCCATGTCGGCCGCGCGCTCGACGAACGACTGGCTGATCGCCTCGACACCGTGCGCGAGGGCAAATTCAAGGCAGCGGCGATCATGCTCGGTGAAAGCGCTGATTCCCAGCGCGATGCCCGGCAGGTTCAGCCCTTTTTTGGAGCGCAGTTCGCCGCCGATGACGGTGGTGCAATGGACGTCGGAGCCCGTGATCCTCTCGACGACCATCTGGACATTGCCGTCGTTGAGGAAGAGCCGGTCACCCGGTTTTACCACCTGGGGCAGGGGATCGAAGCTCATCGAGACACGCCGCCGATCGCCCACGATCTTGTCGTTAGTCAGGATGAAGGGGTCGCCGGGCGCCAGCCGGATGGGTTCGGGATCGATGGGACCCAGCCGCATCTTGGGACCGGGCAGGTCGGCCATGAGCGTGACGCGACATCCGGTGGCCGATTCCGCCGCGCGGATCCGCGCGATCCGTTCGGCGTGACCCGAGAAGTCGCCGTGGGAAAAATTGAGGCGCGCCACCGACACTCCGGCTTTCAGGAGCTGCTGGAGCGATTCGGGTGAATCGGAAGCGGGTCCGATGGTGGCGACAATTTTCGTTTTGTGTGTCGGGAGCATGGGGATATTAGAGTGGCCAGAGTCTCGGGACGAGGAGCAGGGTGAGGGCGAGGATGGCGGCGGTGAGGGGGGTGCCGACGATGAGGAAATCCTTGAAGCGGTATTGTCCGAGCCCGTAGACCATAAGGCAGGACGGTTCCAACGGGGTCAAGAACGAGCAACTCGCGGCGATGGCCACGGTCATGGCGAATGGCCGCGGGTCGTACCCGAGTTGAGCGGCGGCGGTGGCGGCGATGGGCAGGACCAGGGCGGCGGCGGCCTGATTGGACATCGGCTGAGACAGGCCGACGGTCACGAGAAAGACGATGGCGACGAGCCAGATCGGGCTCACGCCGGCGGCCACTTGCCCGAGCCATCCGGCGATCAGGGCATCGGTGCCCGAAGCGGCCAAGGCGGCGCCGATGCTGAGCATGCAGGCGATGAGGATGATGGCTTTCCATTCGACATCGCGAAAGACATCCTCGGTGCGCACGACTCGGCTGGCCAGCAGGATGAAGGCGCCGGTGAGGACGGCGACGGCGAGGGGCAGGATTTTCAAGACGCCCAGAGCGATGGCCGCAAGAAAAACGGCCGCCACGAACCAGGCATTCTGGCGCGGCATGGTGGATTCCGCGGGCTCGCCAATGAGGCGGAAGGCGCCTTGTTCCTGCAGCGCGGCGAGGTGTTCGGGGCGGCCTTCGAGCAGGAGGACATCGCCGACGGCAAACTTCAACTCGGTCAACTTGCGCACGCGCCATCCGGCTTTTTGCACCCCGAGCACAATGACGCCATAGCGCTCACGGAAGCGTGTTTGTTTCAAATTTCGGCCGATCAACGTGGAGCCCGGGAGGAGGATGGCCTCGACGATCTTCGATTCGCCATCCGGATCGGTCACCGGATCCAGCTTCGCTTCACCCTTCAGCTCCAGGCCAGCGACATTCTTGACGTCGATGAGGGCTTGGTGAGCGGCTTTGACCAGCAGGACATCACCAGTCTGCAGAATGGTATCGGGCCGGGCACGGACGTGCTCGGTCTTGGCGCGCACGATGCGCAGGATTTGCAGGTCGTGATCCGATCCGAGCCGCGATTCGGAGAGGCTTTTCCCGGCAAATGGCGAGTCGTCGAGGACCATGATTTCGCCGGTATAGACGGCCGGTTGTTCCTCGAGGGTGCCCTCACGAGCGCGTCTCGGGATCAGCCGATGCCCGATGGTGGCGAGATATACGATGCCGAGGACCAGAATGGGGAGGCCGACGGGAGTGAGCTCGAACATCCCGAGGCCCGGCATCCCCTGATTCTTCATGATTCCGTTGACGACCAGGTTGGTGGACGTCGCGATGAGCGTGACCGAGCTGCTCAGGATGGAGGCGAAGGCTAGGGGCAACAGGAGGGTGGAAACGTCGGACTTGAGGCGCCTTGCCACACCGATCACCACAGGGATGAAGAAGGCGGTGGCGGCCGTGTTGCTCATGAAGCTGCTGAGCAGACCGACGCTTCCCAGGAGCAGCCAGAGGAATCGGCCCGGATGGTCGCCGGTATGCCGGAGGAGCAGTCGCGAGACGGCCTCCATCAATCCCGTACGCCGGAGCACAGCCGTCATGATGAGCAGCCCCAGGATCATCATGACCGTTTCGTTGGCGAACCCTTGGAAGGCGGCCTCCGGAGTGAGAACGCCGAAGATCACAAATCCCAGCATCAATCCCAAGGCGACCACCTCCGGGGGAATCCACTCGAAGGCAAATCCGGCCACGGCCAACAGCAGCAGGCCGACCACGACCATCACTTCGTAAGTCATGAGACGACGTTGATTGGCCGTCCGTCGAGGAAGGCGCGCAGGTTGTCGGCGACGGCTTGGATGAGTCGTTGCCGCGCCTCGATGGTGGCCCAGGCGAGATGGGGTGTGATGAGGCAGTTTTTGGCGCGAAGCAGCGGGTGGTCGGCGGCGGGCGGCTCGGTGCTGAGGACGTCGAGGCCGGCGCCGGCGATCAGGCCGTCTTCCAAAGCTTGGGCGAGGGCGGGCTCGTCGATGAGTGGACCGCGCGCGGTATTGATGAGCATGGCCGACGGCTTCATCAGGCCGAGGGTGCGGCTACTGACGAGATGACGAGTTTCTTCCGTGAGAGGACAGTGCAGCGACACGATGTCGGCCCGAGCAAAGAGGGTGTCGGTATCGGTGGCGGTGACCCCAGGAGGCGGTGGTTCGCGCCACGTGCGGCGGCTGGCGAGCACCGACATGCCGAAGGCCAGGGCGATGCGGGCGACGGCGCGTCCGATGTCCCCGAATCCGATGAGGCCCAGGGTTCGGCCCTCCAGCTCGACGAGTGGGCGCTCCGTATAGCTGAAGTCGGGGCAGGACGACCATCGGCCATCGCGAACGGATTGGACGTGCTGACCGACGTGGTTGGTCAGTTCGAGCACCAAGGCGAGGACATGTTGCGCCACCGCGGGTGTCCCGTAGCCGGGGACGTTCGTGACCGCGATGCCGCGGGCGCGGGCCGCCTCAAGATCGACAATGTTGGTTCCGGTGGCGGTGACGCCGATGTAGCGAAGCTGCGGTAGGCGGTCGATCGACTCGCGAGTCAACGGGGCTTTGTTCGTGAGGACGGCTTCGGCCTCGGCGCACCGCGAAACGATATCCTCGGTTGGGGTGCGTGGGTGGATGGTGGTGGGTCCGAGCGCCTCGACGGGCGCCCACGAAACATCACCGGGATTGGCGGTGTGGGCGTCGAGCAGGACTATCCTCATGGAAGAGGACCATTGGGCCGGGCGTTCAGAATGTCCAATCCAAGCCCACGATGGCATTGACCCCAGGCTCGATCCGGCCGGAGCCGTGATGGCGGGAGTCGTTGTCGAAACGACCTGAGCACGACGGGCCTCAGGTCAGTTTCAAATCTCCGCGGTAGTGACCTTTGAGCCAGTCAGGATTGCCCGATCCTTGGGCGAACGTGTTGTTCGCCGGATTCCATTTCATGCTCCTTTGGTGGGTATAGCTGAGATCCATGAGGCAGCAGATGATGGAGGTGCGGCCGCCGATGATTTCGTGGGTACAGGGTTTTTGGCGGGACTCGACGGCGGTGAGGAAGTCGCGGAGGTGGTCGCCCTTGGGGGTGGCGTAGAGGCGGACCTTGGCGTCGGCGAGGAATTGCTTTTCGGCGCGGGCGACGGCGCCGTCGGTGGAGACTTTTTCCCCGGGTTTGATGAACGGACCGTCTTTGAGGACCAGTTCGAAGGCGCCGCGATTGACTTTCACTTCGCCGGCGTCGCCGTAAAAATGGACACCGAAGCCGCCGTTGAGGTGTTTGACGGTGATGCCGTTGGCGTATTTCAGCACGGCGCCCTCGGTGGCGCCGGCGGGGGCGGCGATGATTTCGACGGGGCCGCTGTCGTCCATGCCAAGCCCCCAATGGGCGATGTCGAGGTGGTGGGCGCCCCAGTCGCCAACGTACCCGGCGGCATATTCGGAGTAGAGGCGCCAGAGGGGATAGTGGTCGTGGTTACCGCGCGGGGCGAGGATCGAGTTGTACGGGCGGAGCGGAGCGGGCCCGAGCCAGGCATTCCAGTCGAGTCCGGGTTCCATGGGTTCCTCGGGCAGGTCGCACGGCTTGCTGGGCACGCCGAACTGGCATTCGACGTGGGAAATTTTTCCGATGACGCCATTGCGGACGAGTTCGCAGGCGACGCGGAATTCTTTCATCGACCGCTGCATGGAGCCGGTTTGGAGGACGCGCTTGTGTTTTTTCACGCCGTCGATGATGGCGACGGATTCCTCGACGGTGTGGGTGAGGGGTTTTTCGCAGTAGACGTCCTTGCCCGCGGCGAGGGCGGCGGTGGTGATGAGGCCGTGCCAATGGTCAGGGGTGGCGATGCAGACGGCGTCGATGTCCTTGCGCGCGATCAGTTCGCGCCACTCGCTGTGGGCTGTAGTGTCGGCGGACTGGCCTCTCTCCTTGTACAGTGCGTCGGCGCGTTGTTTGGCGGCGGTGCGGCGGGTGGTGTCGACGTCACAGACGGCGAGGACACGGGTTTTGTCATCATGCCCGAGAAACGATGGCATGAGGTAGGCATTTTGTTTGCCCATGCCGATGAATCCCATGGTGATCTTTCGGCTCGGGGCGTCGGCACCGCGCAGGCCGGAGCGAAGGATGAGAGGAGCCGAGGAAATCGCGGCGGTCTTGAGAAACGAGCGACGGGTCGTGGAAGATCGGGGATTGGTCATGGTCGTGGTGGAAATGTTGCGGCAACCAAAAGCCGCGATTGCCGCCAACGCATCTAAAAATTTTTCGTGTGATCCGTAGGTTTCGTGGTCTCCAATCCGGGGTGTTTGGCTAATCAGCCTCGACGGCCACCAGTCCGATGCGGTGGCGTTCGCAGAGCGGGCGGATTTCGTCGAGTCCGAGGAGGAGCGTGCGGCGGGCCTCGACCGCGATCACTCTGATGCCAGCCTCGGCGGCCGTCTGGATCGTGCGGGGGCCGACGACCGGGACGTCGAAACGAAAGTCTTGGTTTGGTTTGCTGACTTTGGCCAGGGTGGCGCCGCCTTTGCCGAGGGCGCCACCGCGTTTCAGGCATTCGTCCGTGCCTTCAAATGCCTCGACAGCGAGGACCGTGCCGCGTTTGACGACGACCGACTGCCCGATGTCGAGCCGGCTCATTTCCTTAGCGATGCGAAACCCGAAGTCGGCATCGGCGAGTTGTTTGGCGTTGAGGGCCGGACCGCAGACGTGACCGGACGCAGGGAGGAGGTCGTCGAGGAACGTGGTGGCCGGCAGCAGGGTGATCCCGTCACGCGCCATTTCGTCGGCAATGGCGCCGAAGATGCTTTCGGCATGACGGCGTTTGAGTTTCCCCAGCAGGACCAATGCACGCAGGTCCGGGCGGAGGTCGAACAGGTTTTTGGGAGCGATCTGGCCGGCCATGATGGCGTCAGTGACTCCGGACAGGCGGAAAAATTTCAGGAGCTTCCCGAGTTGGCCGACCCGCAGCCACTCGGTCACATCCGCTTCGGCGGCCAGCATGGGGTCGGTTTCTCCTTCAAAGGCGGCCACGACTACGCGGACGACGCCCGCTCGACGCGCCGCGTGCAAGACGATCCGCGGGTACTGGCCGCTGCCAGCGATCAGGCCGAGCGTGGTGGGGACGGACATGCGGCGTCGGCGCGGCGAAGGCGAGCCAATCCGCTTACTGCTCGGATGGAGTCGGCGATTCGGCCGGATCAGGGATCGCGTGATCGGGGGCTAACTCGACACCAGAGGACCCCTCTTCCGGCAGGGTACCGGCGCTCATCTCGCGCGGTTCGACCGTCCCGTTCGCGTAAATCACCACTTCCAGCGACTCGTTTTGCACGCTAATCGGGCCGCCGCGAGCGATCACGGTGCGAGGCGGTAGGTCCGCCAACACAGCCCCCGGCTGCGTCAATTGCCAGAAGCCGGCAGTGCCGTCCACCGGATGCGCCAGAATGCTGGGGTCCAGCCCCCCTGCCGCCACCAATTCGTCGAGCGACGAGGGCAGTTTGCCTTGGTTCGCCTCGGCATGGGCCTTCAGCGCGGTGGCGATCGTCTGACCGGTCGCGGACGATTGTATCATCGCTTTGCCCGCCCCGAAGATCTCGCTCCAGAATGGGTTCTCCGACAACCCCTTGCCTGCAAACGCGGTCCATCCCGCCGCCCCGACGATGGTCAGCAACAAGGACAGGATCATCCCAAGAATCGCCAGACCTTTCCCTTTTAATTGACCATTGGACTTCCCAATATTCGAGAGGCCCACAATTCCGCAGATGATCGCAGGGATCGCCGTTACACACATGCAGACCAGACTGGCCAGCCCTAAAAGAAAACTCGCCAGCGCCGCGCCCGACGTCTTCGGCGGTCCCGACGGCAACGGCGCCGCCGGATTGAAAGTCGATGGATTCGAAAACGGAGGCGGAGGCGGAGGTGGCGTGTCTGGACTCATCACAGGAGACTAAGCCCATGACGCTCGCCACGGCAAGCGCGGATCCATGGGAGGTTTGGTTCTTTCTTGGTTCTTGGTTCTTGGTTCTTGGTTCTTGGTTACCCGTCTCCCTCAAGTAGGCAAAAAGGCAAAACATCCCTGCGTCAAGTCAGCCGCATTCTCCGGGCTATGGTCCATTCGCCGAACGAACGCGTCCAACGAGTACCAAGAGTCAGGGCACAATTCTCCCAAGGCCGGGCGCGCCTAGGCCGGATCGCCACCGCGCAAGGAGGCAATCAGGCTCCAGCGTGTGGGGAGGAATTTCGAACTATCCGCCCGTTGATGCCACATCATCAAATCATTGCAGCAACGATAGGGACATCCTATGCCGCGCCACGGCGTCCTGTGCCATGGCCCTGTCCCATCCCACCACTCCAGGATCGGAAGTGGTGGAGCGTAGGAGATTCGAACTCCTGACCCCCACAATGCCATTGTGGTGCTCTACCACCTGAGCTAACGCCCCGATTTCCTCCACCGGCCGGCAGCACGGCGCGAGCCAGATCGCTACCACGCCACTGCCGCTTGCCAAGTAGTTTTTTTGGTTGTTCCTGGTTCTTGGTTTGAGAGGGTTGGGGGTCGGGAGGAAATGGTGGAAAGGTGGCGATAGGTGTTGAGCTGCAAACGGGCGTGGCGCGGTGAACAGGGCGCCGTGGACTCTCATCCGCTAGAAAATTCACGAAAAATGTGTAACGATTTGGAGGTTTTCAACTATAAGGGGGTGATTTCTTATGA
>JBJXFS010000033.1:0-11370 GCA_046155625.1 Verrucomicrobiales bacterium
ACTAATATCCCCTTGCTGTCGGTTCCGGCGAACACTTTCCCGCCTATGTTGGCAAACGAAAGAATGCGAACCGAGGGCATGGCGGCACCTTTGACGGGCTGCCAACTCCGCGCTTCATCCCGCGATCTGAAGATACCGGAGTCCGTTCCTGCGAATAAAGCTCCGTCTGCAGACCCGAACGCGTTGATGCGAGATCGTCCAGGCATTCCGGCGTCGGAACGAATCCATGATTGACCCTGGTCACTGGACTTGAAAATTGCATACGTTTCCTCTGCTGCTGCGAAGTTGGTGAAAGTCGCCGCCAAAACGACTGTGGCGGCGATGTGGAGGGCTGAGGTTGTCATGGAACGGCGGGCGTGTCTGGCGAACGTTCCGGTTTAGCGGCGCGCCGCGTAGCGGACTGTCGGGTTCTGTTCTTCCTGTGTATTGTGCCTCCGTCGAGTGTCGTCATGCACGTGGCGACGCCTGACGTCATAGAGCACGCACCACCACTCGCGGGGGCGAGCGTTGAGACGGGAGTCAGGGTTCATGATACAGAAGACCTTGCCGACAAGGCGGCTAGCGGCGGTTGCTGTGCTTCGTCTTGTTGGACGAGTTTATTGTTGCGGCAATGAAAGCTTCATCTTCGGCAACTCTAATGTCCCACTCCAGATCGTCCGAGTGTCGTCAAAATCTTTGGTCACGTGATTCGTGGGTGTAGTGACAGTGAAGGTGCCTGACATGAAGTAGGTTTTGGCGTCCCCGGGACGAATGGTCCAACTCTGCATGTTGGGTGGCGACATGACGAGCCTAAAACCATCCTCGGGCTTAAGGCCGTGGCCATACATGTTGGCTCGGAGTCGAATCGTGGAATCGTAGGGCAAAGTGATCCAACAAGGCCCAGCCCCACCGCCGCTGCCACGCCCCACTTCCGGGGGAGCAGGCTTGCCGTCGGCGTCGAGCAACTCACAGCGCATAGCACTTCCGGGGTCGAAATAGAACTGCAAGGGACTGCCGGCTGCCCCCGTGACCTTCTGAAACTCCAGATAGAAGGCGGTCTCTTTCTGCGGGCCGGCGTGGGCTGGGGAATGCTCTTGAGAGATAATCATTCGAGCGCGAAGTGTCGCCCCGTTCGTGGTGCCCACTGGCTTCGACCAGTCACTCATCGCAACAATGGTCGTGTCGCGGCCCGCGTAGCCAAGCTGACACGCGGCGAGGAACAGTAGTGATGCGATAGCTTTCATGGCGCGTGCTTTTTCATTTCAGGCTAACAATTCCCCACTCGCGGCTGACGGGTAGGACAAGCTGACGCACAGGTGCGCGTCGCGCTTCGCAGATTACGGAGCCATGAGGAGCTGCTTATTCGATGCTCATTCCCTTGTCGTCCCACTCAGGGTCACCCGGTGCGATACTGAAAATCTGCGGTTTACCGTCGACCAACTTGGCTTTAACTCGGACATAATGACTCTTACCGTCGATCGTCACGCTTTCCTGCCTCACGGAAAACGAATACTCAAACCCTTTTCCGTTCCATGTGAAGACGATCCCTGCGAAAAGAGCACCGCTATGCCCCCCGGTGAAAATCGAGTTTACTCGCTTTGTCTTTGCGTCGGGATATGGATAGATTTGCCCTGACAATGTCTCGTCCCTCACGTGCTTACCGAGCTTAGGGTCGAAGATGAACACGTCGAATTGACTGGCTCGGGCGTTAGGCAGGGTGAGCACTCGGTAATCCATATGGCCATCGAGATTGTAGTCGAAAGGCTCACCTGGAAGGTCTTCCGCGAAGCAAGTCGCTGCAGTAATAAGGAGGGCAAATGTAAATAATATTGTTTTCATCTGGGTTCTGTTTCTTCGGCGAATAGTATTAGGTTATGAAGCAAGCGGTAATTTGCCGAGAATTACCACCTGCGGTTGTTTTAGGATCGAGGACTCTAAACCCGGATCCCTTGAGTCGCCGAAACGTCCCAATTTTTCCACCTCCAATTATTATGTCCGAAGAGTCCTGCTTGTGGCTGGTGGCGGCGGCTTACTCGCCGACTCTTTTTCGGAGCGACTCGAAGTATCGGCGGATTTGTTCGCGGCGACCTGGGGGCAAGTTTTCGGTGTCGAGTGCTTGTTCTTGTTCTTTGAGGAAGGCGGCGGCTGATTGGCGGGCGGCGCGGGCGACGGCTTCCTCGCGCGGTTGGCCGTCGATCGATTGGGTGAACGACTCGCCCTCGGAGCCTGGGCTGACGGCGACCTCGCCTTGGGCGGCGGCGGCCTGGAGGTCGGTGGGTTTGTTACCGCTTTCGGTGGAGCCGCGACCGGGCAGGGTACCACCGGTTGCGGGAGGGCCTTGGCCGCCGGCGCCGGGGATGGGGATGGCGGCGCGTCCTTTCCCCGAGCCTGGGATGGGTGCGGCGATGGCCAGAGGTTTGGCGTCCTTGGGGGCGGTACCGGGAATGACGGCCAAAGGTTTGGCGTTTTTGGGCGGGGGGCCGGTGCCGGGGATGGGGGTGCCGCGGCGCTGGGACGGGTCACCGGGCTTCACGTCGTTCAGTGGGTCGAGGCCAGGGATGGGGAGATCGGACGAGGCGTCGCTCGGCTCGCCGAGGGCGGAGAGCGGTTGGAGTGACGGCATGGGGGAGGCGGGGGGCGGGCCTGACTGGCCGGCGAGTTTCTTCAGACCTTCGCCTTGTTTGCCCATGATGGAACTGCCGGCCTCGCGCAGGCGTTCGGCCATTTTCTCGAGTTGTTCGCGGGCTTGGTCGCGCTGGGCTTGGCGATCGAAGGTAGCGGCGAGTTTTTCGAATTCTTCGCCGGCGGCGGCGGATTGGTTTTGCTCAAGGTCTTGGTCGGCCGCGGTGACGGCGGCGTCGACGGGTTTTTCGGTTTCAATGGACTGGGCGTCAGCTAGGGCGCGGTCGAGGGTACGGGCGAGGCGTTCGGCGACTTCGGACGTGAGCTGGGGATCTTTGAGGGTGCTGGCGAGATTGCGGGATTCCTCGGCGGCGCGGGCCGGTTGTTTGGCGATGACGGCATCGGCGAGGTCGGCGGTATCCGGGTGTTGGCGGAGTTGAGCCAGCAGTTTTTCCGAAGCCCAGGCGTTGGCATCGGCACCGAGTTGTTTGGCGAGGGCTTCGGCGGCGCGAGCTTGTTTTTCCAGATCGTCGAGCACATCGCGCGGCGACTTGCCGTCGGCGTTTTTGAGGGCCTCGGCCAATTCGCGCTGGGTGCGGTCGAGTTCCTCGAGGGCGCGGCGTTCCTGGTCGGTGAGGTCCGGGAGGTTTGTGAGGGGTGATTCGGGCGGATGGGCGAGGCGGGCGGCTTCGGTGGCGGCGGCGGCGAGTTGATCGGCGGTGAGCGGCTGGTCGCCCAGTGCGACGACTGGCCGCCAGAGGGGGAGGAAGGAAAAGGCGATAGCGGCGACCGGGGCGAGCCACGTCCACCGGAGGCGTGGAAGGGGAAGGTCGGCGGCGAGCTGGCGGGCAGCTTGAGGGAAGGTGTCGGCAGTACGGTCCAGGTGGAGGAGGCGTCCCGGGTCACGGGCGGCTGTAGGATCCTGGGCGAAAACGTGGGCACTGGACAGGGCGTCGTGCCGACCGACCGCGGCATCCCAGGCGGCGAGTGCCCCGTAGGGCGTGTGCCGAGTCCGCCACGCGCGAAGCAAGGCCGCCACAATCCAGACGTTGACAAGGGGGAGCGCGATCCATTCCGCAGGCACCCAGCGATGACCGAGGGCGACGAGCGGCAGAGCGGTCCACGGGATCCAGGCGAAGCGCCGCGCAGCCGCGAGGGTGTCGATCATGAACAACCACTGCTGCGCGCTGGAGGCGAGCGCCTCCAATTCGGCGCGGCGAGCCATCACGGATGCGGGGGCGGACTCGCTCATTCCATCTCTCCGATGAGTTGTTCGACGCGACGCCGCACTTCGGGATCAGGCGATGATTTGAGCGCCTCATCCAGGAGCGGGCGCGCCAGAAAGCCGTAAGTGGCCAGCGCCTCGGTGGCCTTTTCGCGCGTTTGCCAATCGTCGCTTCCCAAGTCGCGGATCAATCCGGCCATCTTGAGGCGGACTTCGTCGGAAACGCGGGGGGCCGGGTTATGAAGTTCGACGATGTCGGCGACGGGCACGGACCAAAGCGCCTGGCGAAACCGGATGGGCACGACCGGTTCACGCAACTGGCCAAGCAGGGTGCCCCCTCCCCACAACTCGATCTGGAACGGCGGTGAATCGACGTCCACGACTTCGCCGTCGCCTGCCTCGTCGATGACATTGCGCAGGCTGCGGATGCTGTTGGGTGGAACTTGGATGGCTTTGGCGCCGGTGAGCACGGTGAGCATTTCGGATTCCGGCTGGCCGACCAGCCGCTGGGCACCAGCGAGCACCAAATACGCCTGGGACGGCAGACCATCGGCTGCCTCCGCCTCTCTGGGCGGGATCATGGCCGACGCCGTGACCAATCCGCGGATGTCCGATGGGCGGAATTCGCGGGGCCCGAAGAGCCGTGTTGGCACCCGAACCGGCGCGCCTGACAAAAACCCGTGAAACCGGCTGCCGTCGCGAAACTCAATTTGCTGGCCCAAGCCGGTTTCGTCGGCCGGCCCGAACCAGCCGACTTCGTCGAGGCGAAAATTCAGCGGCCCCCACGGGGTGCTGGCCTCGAAGCTCGTTTCGCCGGTGCCCAGAGCCAGATGTTCGCCGAGCTGGGTGACGAGCATGGCGGTGGTCTCGGACGGCCATTTCCCCTCATCGGGCGAGGCACGGCGAACCAGGCGGTCGAGAGTTCGGATTTCGAGGTCGATCTGGGCGCCGCTCGGCATGGCGAATCGGAAGTCGGCGGCGGTGACTTGGCCGTTGAGGATCTGGCCGTCGCGGAGGTAAATACGCGTGCCGCCCCCGGCGCGGGCGCCGCCGACGAGAGCGGCGACCTGTTCAAACGGGACGGGGGCCGTTCCGTGTTCGGTGGTAAGGACAAACTCGCCGCAGCTGGCGGTGCCGGTGAGACGGGTGCGTTCGCCCATGGCCAGCACATCGGAGGTAGTGCGTTCGACGTCGAGCGATTCGAGCCCCTGGGCGGCGAGCAGGGCGGATGGTTCGCCGCCGGCCGCCGCGGCGAAGTTGGCGAGCAGCGCCATGTCTTCGCGGCGGATGGTTTTGAGGAAGCGGGCGGCTGGAAGTGATTTGAACAATTTGGCGAGCGCTGCTTTATCGCCGTCGGCGGGCGGGGAGGTCAGGGTGACCATGTAAGCGAGCGCGACCGTTTGGCCTGGCGGCACGGAAAGCGAAAACGAGAAGTGAGCCTCGTACTGGCCGCGCAGGCTGAAGTTCGGGCGCAGGCGGGCGCCGGGAGCGCCGAGCAGGAAGACGCAGGCTTTTTGGGCGTTTTGTTTCGAGGTCACGACCAACCCAGCTTCGCCTTTGGCGAGGGAGGATGGATTCTGAGTGCCGCGGTCGGTGACGGTCCCTTTGAGGGGGGTGGAGAAATTATTGCGATACTCGACGGTGGCGTTGATGGCGGTGGTGCCTGGATTGTGAAAGAGATCGACATACCGCATCACGCCGTCTTTTTCGAGGAGTCGGATCCGGCGGGTGACTTGCAATCCCAGGACCGGCTGCTGGCCGGGGAGGACGAATTCCTTGCCGTCGGCGGTGGCCATCGGCTGGTAGTTGTAAAACTGCTGCCCCCCGATATGGAGCATGAGGATGTTGTTGAAGAAGCTGTTGCCGGTGTTCTGGAGGAATCCGTAGTTGTTCAGGCTCCATTGGTTTCCTTTGTCATCCGATTGCGGCTGCATGTTGGCCGGGACCAATGTTTCCGGGCCAGCGGGACTGCGAGGGGCGGCCGGAGCTGGAAAAGTTGTGGCAGCCAAGGCAGCCGCCGTCGCCAGCCACCGCGCGTTTTCTGGGATGTGGCGCAGAGAACCAGTCTCACATCCTGGCGGGACAGGGATAGTTTCACGGCGCCGAGGCTGGGAGGTAAAAAGGGCGAGCCAAGAGGGCAATTTCTTGCGTAGGCGAATCATGGGGTGGGTGGGGCGACGGGGGTGGCGGCTCTCCAGGCGACGAAGTGGCTGATGGGAACCGACCAGACCGATCCGCCGCGCACTTGCAAGGCGAGCGCATTCCCACGGATGGCGCCTTGGAACGTGGCGCCGCTGGTCAGGGTGACGGTGAAAAGTGGCGACGTTTCCGTGCCGCCTTCGGCGCGCTCCAGGCTCTGCAACTCGGCAGTGCTCAACTCGGTTTCCGTTCCGCCGGTGTAGAGGCTGAGGGAAGGCGTGGCGAGCGTGGCGACCACCGCGGAGGAGCCTTGAAGCAGCGCGCGCGGAGACGGGCTGTCTTCCAGATCATCGAGGGAGGTCACTTCCTCTTCGGATGCTTCGGGATCGGGCGCGTCGGCCGCAGGTGGCCAGAGGGCGGATATGTCAGTGGCTTGAAGGGAGATCTGACCGAGTCGGGCCGAGCGGGCGGAGAGGTCACGAGCTCCGGGCAGCACGGTCAGGCGGGTGCCGTCGCGCAGCGCGAGGCGGGTGGCGGGGGCGGGTTGGCGCAGGCGCCAGAGGCTGGTGATTTCACCGGCGGGGGATTCGAGTGGTCCCCATGGGGTGATGAAGGGCAAGGAATCCTCGGGGTTGAGGCGAAGCGGCAGGGTGTCGCCGGAATTGAGTTGGACCAGGAAATTGGGAGCGTCGCCTGGAGGCGGTGCGTGGGCGCCGGCTCGAAGCACGAGAGCTTCCAAGGTATCGGGATTGAGGGTGATCGCCCATCCTTTGGCGCCGCTGATCTTCCAATCGGGGAGCGTCACGCTGCCGCTCAAGACATGACCGTCCCGGAAGAATACGCGGGGCCATCGGCCGCGGCCGCCGCCGCCTTGCACGGCCGCCACCTCGGCCAACGGTACCGTAAGCGGGCCAAAGCGGGAAACGAGGGCCAATGGACCGCCGCTCGTCTCGCCCTCGAGGAGAGATTTGGCGTTCATATAATAGACATCTGATTCCCCAGGCTCGATCCCCAATTTTTCCGAAAGACGCTCCAGTCCGAAAAGCAGACTGCCCGGCTGGCTCGACTCGGCCGCAGTGTCAGTCGCTGACAATCCGCGGTCGGAAAAATTGACCAGTGCCGCAATAGCCGGGGCGTCGAGGCGCGGCCGTTGCAGTCGACCGCCGCGGAAGAAGTCGCCGATGGTTTCCTTGAGCGCCTCGGGGGCGAGGGTCGGGCGTTGCACCACCCAGTGGAGCAGTGTCGCAGCGCCTTGAGCAGGCACCTCGAGTTTCCATTCGAGTGAGTGCTGTTCCGAGTTCGGCTTGGCGCGCCACTGCGGGGAGATCTTGGACTTTGGGTCACCGGCGATGACAAGGGCGGATGTCATGCCCTCCGGTTGGGTCTGGATAAAAGCCAGCGACGTCTCGCGTGTGCCGGAGGCGCCTTCGGCCAGCGGGGCGCCGTCGCTGCGATGGATCGCGGGCACGGGTTGGTCAAAGTGGTATAGATATCGCACGGTCAGCGAAAGCGCCTGGTCCGAGGGATTCAGGAAGGTATCGGCATGGCGCACGCCGCCGCGCTGGCGATCGACCCACACGTCACGCACGACTCCGGTTTTTCCGGCCGTTCCGGTCAGGCGCACCAGCGATTGGTCGGGGGAAGCGGTGGCCTGCGCCGCCGCGAATGGCTGCCCGTCGACATTCAGTGAAACCGCTCTTTTGAACAGTGATAGGTTAGGATGAACACTTCCGCCGCTCAAAACCACACTTCCGTCGCTTTCGAGTCCCCAGCGGCAGCCATTGGCGTCAGTGAATCGGGGAAACCGGCGGGGGACTGGCTGAACTTCTTCCATCGCCGGAGGGGCGGAAGGCGGGGCAGTCGGCTCTTGGGCGGACGCCAGGGGAAAATGCCCGATGGCCAAGCAGAAGACGACCGTGCACCGGGGCATCGACGGAAATTGAGATAGCGCCACGATGTGAACGTACCCACCGAGGCGACCGGGGAAACCGGATTTCTTCAAGACGGGAGAAAGGCCAATGGGCTTGGGGATCAGTGGGCCTGCGAGGAGGGACGCCTTCGCCCGTTCCCCTACGGGATGAAGCCCGGCCGGCGGTCGTGCGAGATCCCCCAATTTTAAACTCGCGGATGCCCAACCAGCCGGGCTTCAAAGGGGCCGCCCATCCCGCGAAGCTAAAGACCGCGCGGGAGGGGATTTTTCTGGCCTACTGGTGGAATACCAGAGCGAACTGGCCGGTGTCACGCTTTTTTCCAGCGCCGCGAAAATCGTCACCTAGCGGAGGGTGAGACGGACTGACGACTTGGCGGAGTGACGGGGGAGTGGCTGGGAGCACCGGCCGCGTGGGCCGGAATCGACGGCCGAGGTGCGAAGGCTCGGTGCGAAAGGGATTGACGCCCCTAGACTCGACCGGGCCGACGATTCCGCCATTTCCAGCGGTACTTCCAACCCAGCGAGCGTCATGAGGTTGTGGCCATCGGCCGAACGGCCAGCCAGAGCCAGCCGGCGATGAAGGCGACGCCACCCAGCGGTGTGATGGGGCCGAGTGCCGGAGCGCGCGTCACCGAAAGGACATAGAGACTGCCGGAGAAAAGGAGAATGCCGGCGACCCAGAGCCACGCAGCGGCCGGGGCACGGGGGCCGGAGTGGCCCGCCATGGTCCACAGAGCCACCGCGTGGATGAGGTGGTAGAGGACGGCGGTTTCCCATGTGCCCAATGATTGCCGGGAGACCAGGCGGTCATGCACGGCGCCGTGGGCTCCGAGGGCTCCGAGAATGATGCCCAGGGAAGCCAGGGTGGCGGCGAGGCGGGACAGGCTCATGACGGACATGCAGTGACCGTTTGCCACGAATGAAGGCCGCGCAATCATATCATGCATGAATCGTGTCCCTCTGCGTGCCGCGTTGGTCGCATCCCTCATCGCTTTACAGGCGGCAGCGGCCGACGATCCGCCGATCGTCGAGGATTTCGAAAAGTGGGAGTCCGGGCCAGTGCCTGAAGCCCTGATGGTGATTGAAGGCGAGTGGGCGGTGGTGGCGGAAACTCCGCAAAACAAAGTCCTGGAGCTGAGAGCGGAGCCGGTGGTTGACGGCATCGTTCTCGTCGGCCCCTCCCTCAAGGAGTCGGCAGCGGTGCGGGCGCACATCAAAGGCGCGAAAAGCCGACGCGCCTTTCCTCGTCTCGGTGTCGGGCTGTTTGGCGTTTCCGGCATCAAGGCGCGCGTGGTGCCAGCGCAAAGAAAGGTCGAGTTGCTCGTCGGCGATGACGTTGTTGCGGAAGCCGCCTTCGACAGTTGGACCGAGGACGCCTGGTGGGTTGTCGAGTTGAAAGTCGTCGAGACCCGCGGCTCGTGGAGCGCCGAGGCCCGAGTCTGGAAAGCGGGCGGTCAGGCCCCCGCCACTCCAACCATTCGCACATCGCTCGATTCCGCGCCTGGCCAGGGACGCGCCTCCCTGCTCGGTTCGCCCTACGCCAACAAGCCGATTCATTTTGATGAGGTGCGAGTTGGGAGCGGGAAGGGGGAGTGATGGCGTATTTTGGTGATGGCTTATTTCGATTTCAATGCGACGACTCCCTTGTGTCCGCCGGCGCGGGAGGCGTGGTTGCGGGTGCAGGACAGGCTGTGGCACAATGCGTCGAGTTTGTATCGGGAGGCGGCGGCGGCGCGGGAGGAATTGGAGCATTGCCGCGAACGCCTGGCGGAGTTGACGGGAACTGAGGATCCCGAACGGATCGTGTTCACCAGCGGGGCGACAGAAGGGGGCAACGCGTTTTTCCGCGGTTGTCACCTCTGGAACACGCGGCACCCTGGCCATGGGCATCGTGTGGTGATTTCGCCGCACGAGCATCCGGCGGTGCGCCAATCGGCGCGGCGGTGGTGTGAGGCGGAAACCGTGGACTGGGAACAATTGGCCACGATGATCCGAGGCGGCGATGAAGCGGAGGCGCGCGAAGCGGCGTCCGGACTGGTCGTCGCCTGGATGGCGGCCAACAATGAAACGGGGGAGATATGGGAAGCACGAGCGAATCGCTTGAAGCCTGTGGCTGGCCCGCCGGTCATCGATTTTTGCGACGCCGCGCAATGGGTGGGAAAGATGCCTGCGGTAGCGATGGGGACGGGTGAATTCGCGGAGGCGTTTGTCGTCGGTTGTGCCCACAAGATGGGAGGTCCAAAGGGTGTGGGGTTCCTGCGATTGGGGCGAAGTGCGGGCTCGGTCCTGGCCGACGGCTGGCAGGTTGGCGGCCCGCAGGAGCATGGATGGCGGGCCGGCACCGAGGATGTGGCCGGGGTGTCGGCCATGGTCGCCGCCCTGGAATGGTGCGAGGCTCAGTTGCCCGGCGACCCGACCCCGCGCGACGCCTTCGAATCCGAGCTCGGATGGCCGGTAGTCGCCGGTGGTCGCCCCCGGCTTTGGAACACCAGCATGGTCGTCGCCCCGCGCCATCAAAACAAACGGTGGGTCGCCCGCCTCAGCCAACGTGGGATTCAATGCAGCACCGGCAGCGCGTGCAGCAGCCGTCACGAGGGCGATTCACAGGTCCTCGCCGCGCTTGGATTGCCGCCGGACGCCCGGAAGCGCGTGCTTCGCTTCTCCTCCGGTTGGACGACCCAGCCCGACGAGTGGAGGTCGCTTCTGGCGGTGCTTAATGATGTCCTGAGTGAACTGGATCAAGGGTGAACAGGCGAATCGATCGTGCCACTTTCGTCCGTCGTTTAAACGGGTGGGGGGCTATTCTGCCTGTCACTCTATGCGTGGGAATTCGTTCATGAACTACCCGCCCTCCTATGAAAGATGGGGGCGGTTGCCGCCGTATTTCCACGACACCTCACTCCCCTTCCCATGCGCCGCCCTCGATTGCTCGCTCCCGCCGGCTTCAGCTACGCCATTTATCATTGTACTTCGCGGATCGTGAACCGCGACAGGGTACTCGGCGATGCCGAAAAAGAACAATTTATCAAGTACATGCGCCTGTACGCCAAACTTTATGGGCTGCAAATCTTGACATTTTGCATCATGGACAACCATTTTCACATTTTGGTGGATGTGCCGCCGCGGCCGAAAGTGCTGCCGAAAAACGAGGAATTGGTCGCTTTGGTCCGGGCGACGCTGGGCCACTCCCAGGCTGATAAATTGGAAAAGTGGTTTGCTCATTGTGCGAAACAGAAAAACTGGCCGGCGATCGAAGAGGAGAGGGAGCGGTGGTTCAAGCGAATGTGGAACTTGGCCTCCTTCATGAAGGTGCTGAAGCAGCGCTTCTCGCAGTGGTTCAACGGCACGCGGGCGACGCGCCGGACCGGGACCCTGTGGGAAGACCGGTACCGCAGTGTACTGGTGGAAAATGGCACCGCGGTGCAGGGCATGGCCGCGTATGTCGATCTCAATCCGATACGGGCTGGCATAGTGA
>JBJXFS010000061.1:0-17384 GCA_046155625.1 Verrucomicrobiales bacterium
GCCTGCGCGACCAGCGCATGTGGGGCATCTGGGCCATTGAGCCCGATGGGCGCTCATGGGCGCCACTGGTGAGCGCCTTTCACAGCGGGCAGGCGTTTCACTTCATGACCCAGCTCTCGAATGGCGAGATCGTCGTCGAAGACTATTACAATCTGAACAACAACGGCTTCGGCGCGCTCTACAAACTGCCGCCGCAGCCGCCCGCGGGGCAGCCGCAGTTTCACAGCGCCATCCCCGCGGACAATCCCTCCATCGCCCACACCACCGCCAGCGGATTGAACTATCCGTGGAAAATGCCCTTCACGCCGCGCGGCTTCGTTTCGATGACGCCCTTCACCACGCCCGGCGATGCCTCTACGCTTCCCGCGGGTGCGAGCGCTAACGCCGCCGACCTCGACTACACCGGCGACATCATGCCGCCGCCCCGCAGCGGCTATCCGCCGCTCAGTGAGGACGAGAAAATGCTCATCGCCCGCTGGGTGGACCTCGGCTGTCCCATCAACACCGGCAGCGGCGGCGATGAAGACTATGGATGGTTCGCCGACGAACTCCCGCCCACCCTGACCATCAGCAGCCCGCGCCCGAACAAGCACGCCGCCCCACTCACGGAGATTCGTATCGGAGTCGCCGATGCCTACACCGGCGTGCAGAGCGGATCGCTCTCAGTGAAAGCCGGCTTCACCGTCAACGGCGCCGCGCCCAGCACGGAACTGGCCAATCAGGGCCGCTTCGTCAGCGCCGGCATCTTCGTCATTCCGCTGCAAACGCCGATCCTCAACCTGGAGGAAACCACGCTCGCCGTCTCTGTCCACGACACGCAGGGAAACAAGGAGCAAACCACCGTCCGCTTTTGGGTCAAGCCAGCCGAGTTCAGTCTCCACCGCTGCGACCTCACCGAACTCCCGCAGCGCCGCCTGACCCTGCTCGTGCGCGACGATTCTCCGAATCCACGGCACCGAATCGTCGCCACCGGGGACCTCGACGCGCCGATCTGGTCCAGCGTCTCTCTGCTCGGCACCGTGCAGCACGACGACCGCTACGAATATCGAGTGGAGGTCCCGCCCCAGTTCGCGGGGCGCTGGTTCCTGCGCGCCGAGCGCGTGCCGTGAGCCGGGATTTCTTTCCGCGCGCGTTCGCCAGTGCCGCGCCCCATTTCTCGCGCCACGCCGCGGACAGGCGCAGCGGTTTCGCTTCGGGCAACGGCACAGGGACCCGCGACTGCCGCCAGAGCGGCACGACCAGCACGTGCTCGTTGGGATCACGAAGTGACGTGCGGGCGCATGCCCCACGGGGCGGCTTTCGTCAATGACAGGTTGCCATCGACACCGCTTCCACACGACTCCTGCTGCTCATTTGAGCAGAATTCTGCCCGGTCAAGCAGGCCCCCGCAATTTTGTCACATTTTTCTCATCTCCGTTGCGTTTCATGGCGGAGCACAAGGAGTCTATGATCCCTCTACCGCTCCGCCCCCACCGATTCCTACCCTCCCTCGGAATCACCCTGACTTTACTATCGCTTACCCTTCCGCTGAGGGCTCAGCTCTTCGACAATCTGCGCGCCCTGAGCAACGAGATCCAGGTCGGCCAGCCACGCTGGGAAACTGTGGAAGGCGAGCAAATCTTCATCAATGAGAATCCCAAGGGTCTGGCGGCCGGGGATCTCGACGGCGATGGCAAGGGCGACTGGATGGTGAGCCGGCTGGATGGCCGGTTGCTGGTCGGCTGGGGCCAGGGTGATCACAGCTTTTTGCCACCTCAAGTCATTCCGACTCCCGCTGATTCCTTCCGCCAAATCATCATCGCCGATCTGAACAACGACGGCCGCCTCGACGCCGCCGCCGCCGCCCCACTCCGGGGGAAAATCTATTGTCTCTTCAACTTGGGAGCCCGCTCCTGGTCTGCTCCCGTCGCTCTCAATACCTGGCCGGGCGCCCGCAACCTGTGCGCCCTTGACTGGGACGGCGACGGCCTGACCGACCTCATGGTGGGTGGCTCCGACAAGAATGTCACCCGCGATTTCGATCGACCCTGGGAGCGCCCGGAAATCCCACCCGATACCGTGCAACCGCGTCACGGAGTCGTCTTCTACAAAGGCCTGGGCGCCGGCGCCTTTGAGGAACGCGCCCGCTTCATCCCCCTCGCCACCGTCTCCCAACCGCCCCAAGACGCCCCCGACAGCTTCCCCCGACCGGTCTATGTCCTGGAAAAATGGCGCCCCCCAGGCCAGTCCCGCGACTGGCTCGTGGCCACCCACGCACTAGCCAGCGAGGTGTACGTCCTCCGGTCTGCGGAAAACGGCTCCTTCATTCAGCGCGACATCGCCCCCATCGGCGCCGAAGGCACCCGCGCGATGGTCGTCGGCGCACTCACCCAGCCAGCCACCAGCCCGCAACGCGACCTCGTGCTGGCCAGTCGAGACTTGGGGACCATCACCGTCTTCCGCCTCCGGCTGAGCGAGTCCGACCCCATCCTCGTCCGCCATCAGCAGCTCGACGTCCAGGGCGGACCTCGTTCTCTCAAGATCGCCGACGTCGATGGCGACGGGTGGAACGACCTCGTCGCTCTCAGCCGCAACCGGGACAAGGCCGTGGTCTTCAAGAATACCGCGGGCACTCTGGCCCGCTCCACCGAAAGCTCGACCGGCGCCAGCCCGCGCGAATTGGCTGAAGCGGACTTCGACGGTGACGGACGCTCCGATTTCGTCGTCCTCAACCGCAACTCCGCCAGCCTCACCATCCTCAATGCCGCAGCGGCGACGCCGGGCCTTGAACGCGCGGGCTTTTCCGCCCTCGACCAGTCGTACCCGGTCGAGGGGGATCTCGCCCAGCTTGGACTCGTGGATATCAATGCCGACGGCCGCGACGACGTCATCCAGCTCCACCGTTCCTCCGCCGAAGTCAGCGTCCGCCTCAGCGGTCCTCAAGGTGTGCTCCACGACCCGACCTCCTATTTGATGGGATCCCGCCCATCGGCCATGAGTTTGGCCGACATCGACCGCGATGGCAACCATGACCTCGTCACGGCAAACCTCGGCGACGAACTCGGGGGGCTCATGATTGTCCGCCTCGGCGACGGACTGGGCGGGTTCGGTCCCGCACAATCCTTCCGTCCTCCCACCGAACCGGCGGCGCCTCCGCCGACCGGCAGCAGCAACTTCAACGACCCCCAATTGCCCGCCGGCGTCCGCAACGCGCCCGAATACGGCAACCTTTATGCCGTGCTTCCAGTCGATCTCGACGGGGACGGGATCCTCGACCTCGCCGCCGGCTACTACGACTGCCGCATCATCTTCTTCAAGGGCGACGGCAACGGGGGGTTCACCGCCACCCCGGGCTTTTCAGACCACGAACTCTACTTCATGACCGGCTATGAGGCCCGCTACATCGTCGCCGCCGATTTCGACCAGGACGGCGACCAGGATCTGGCGCTGGCCGCCTGGCCCGGGGATGTCGTGGTGCTGGAAAACACCGGGCGATTCTTCGAGCATCCGACCGCCACCCAGCCGCCCTACATCCGCCACTTTTTCCCCCGCTTCGACACCGGCATGGCCCAGGCCCGGGACATCCAGATCGTCGAACTCAACGGCGACGATGATCCGGACCTTGTCATCGGCACCGGCGCGGGCACTCAAGTCCTGCTGGGCAAGTCGGGAGTTGACTTCGAGCGCCGACTTTATGCCATCGACGACACCGGCGGCCCGGCAATCCTGCCCGTCCCTCCGACCATCAATTTTCCCATCGCCGCCATGGTGACCGGGGACTTCGATGGCGATGGTGACTCCGATGACATGGCCAGCATTTGCGCCGATGACGGCTGTCTCCACATCCTCACCGCTGCCAACGACAGGTCGGCACGCTACTTTCCTGCACTCATCGTCGACGCCCCGCGCACGACGTTTCTGGCCACCGGCGACCTGGACGGCGACGGCAAAACCGATCTGGTCGGGACGGGCAGCACCCTGTGGGTCGCCCTCAGTGGACGCCGCACTCAGGCAACCCTGCCCTCCCTGCCTCCTCCATCCAACCGCCGCGCTGATGGCGTGGTCATCAATGAAATCCTTCCGGCCAATACCAAGGTCAAGGTGACCAATCCTCTCGAGCCCTCCCATTTCGACCAGGGAGACCCGGATTGCATCGAGCTGTACAATGCAGGCACGCTCGCCCAGCCGGTGGGGGGCTGGATCCTGATGATCGAAACCCCCGACGGCACCCTAAGTTTCCCCCTTCCCGAGGCCACCCTCCCTCCAGGCGGCCGGGCGGTCGCTCTCTGCACCCGCAACCGCGTCGGACCATGGGTCACCAAATTCAAGCTGCCCGAAAGCGGCGCCACCGTGAGCCTTCGCGACACCGCGGGCGCCGTCATCGATGAGGCAACCTACCCCGACATGAAGTTGGATGAAAGTTACGCCCGCTACAGTGACGGCCACCCCGTCTTCCGCGTCAACGAACTGCCGGATCCCGGCCGCACCAACCTGGACAATGGCCCCATCGAGCCATCTGCCGAACTGCACGGGATCGACCTCCGCTCGTTTGCCGCCGGCCAACCGATCCGGTTTCAGGCTGTCGCCGAAGACGACATCGGCATCGTTGGCATGAGTGTGCAGTGGCGCCTCCGCAACTCGACCACTGCCGAATTCACACCGGCCCTTCTCTTCGATGATGGCCAGAACGAGGACGGCGGGCGCCTCGACGGCGTGTTCGCCGGGGTCATTGAATCGCCGTTGCCCGAAGGCGCCGAAATCGAGTTTTACCTCGAAGCCGAGGACCTCAGCGGGGAAAAGAAGTTCATTCCCGGCCGCCCCACTGCCACCTCGGAGGAGGACATGGCCGACGAACTTTACACCTTGCGCATCCCGGGTCCGAACGGACCGCCGCGCTCACTCGAAATCTCCGAGATCCTCGCCTCCAATCAACGCACTGTGCCTGATGAATCAGGGCAGTTCGAGGATTATTTCGAATTGCGCAATACCGGTCAGGACACGCTCAGTCTGTTCGAACTCGAGATTTCGGAAAATCTGTTTGGCAGTGGCGGCCGTCTCAAGTTCAGCCAGGCGCTGAGTGCCGCCTATCCAGCCGACGATCTCACCATGCCTCCAGGACGTCACCGCCTCATCTTCTGCGACGGTGACAACGGCGGGGCGCCCACACAGTTTCACAGTTCGTTCAAGCTGAGCGCCGAGAATGGCGGGCGTCTCTATCTGTTTCGCCGCACGCCGGCCGGAACCCAGGAAATCGTGGACTACGCCTTCTACCCACCTCTCGCTCCCGATGTCGCCTGCGCCCGCATCGGCGTGCGCGGCCCGTTCTTCTGCCTCCCCCCCACACCCGGCGGCCCCAACGTCGCCGCCGGCTCCCTCATTCCGATGATCGAAACGACCGACACGGGTCCAAAACTCCAGCTCGCCGTGCCCACCCGGGCGCGCCAGCTGATCAACCTCTTCAGCAATGAGACTCTCGGAACTGGCGACTGGTGGCCCGTCCTCCCCGGCACGCTCGGCGACGGTTTCGAGCGGCTCGTCACCCAACCAGCCATCGAACGCCGGAGGTTCTTCCGGCTGCAGGATCCCTGACGCCCGCCTCCATCCCAGAATTTTCTGTCAAAAAAAACCCCAAAACCCCACACTGCCCGAACTCTGCCGGACCGCGCCCCTGCCCCGATGCTGCCCCCCGAACGAGCGACCCTGGCTATTCCGGATGCCGAACCTCTCGCGGCGGAAGCGGAGCCGGAGGCACGCCTTTTTGAGAGGCTGCGCAGCCGCGACTCGGATGCGATTGGCGAAGCTTATGCCCGCTACGGCAGCCTCGTGTTCAGTTACGCCCTGCGCACGGTTGGCAACCGCCAGGACGCCGAGGAGATTCTCCAGGACACCTTCGTCCGCCTCTGGGAAAAGGCCGCCGAATACCGTCCAGATCTCGGCCGTCCGTATACCTGGGTCTTCATGATCACACGCGGTCTCTGCCTCGACCGCCTGCGCCGCACCGGGCGCCATCGCCGCCGCCAACTCGCCGTCGCCAACGCACACCCGGAAGACGCGGCCCACCAGCACGCTTGGCCCCGGATCATTTCCCAAGACGAATTGCGCCACGTGCGCGCATCACTGCGCCTCCTTGCTGCGTCGGACCGACAGGCCGTCGAGATGGCCGTGTTTCTGGAATGCACGGGCGCGGAAATTGCCGATCACACCCACGAGCCATTGGGTACGGTAAAAACACGCGTGCGCCGCGGACTGGCCCGGCTGCGCCAACTACTTCGACACTCACATGATTGAACGCGATGCCATAGAACTCGCAGGTCTCGATGCCGTCGGATTGTTGGACGGGAACGAACACCAGGATTTCGTTCGTGAATGCCGGCTCAATCCCGAGTGCCGGCGCGCCGCCGCCGAAATGCGCGACATCGTGGCCACGGTGGCCGCCGCCTCCACGCCACCAGTGTCTTCGCCTCCCCGGGCCCTCGCCGGCATCTATGCCCGCGTTCAGGAACCCGGGCTGCGAGAGCGCGCGATCGATGGCGCACGCCCGAATTCACACCGACTGCCCGCCTGGCTTCCCTGGGCGATCGCGGCCACCTTCGCCGCCCTTGCCGCCTGGGATACCTGGACCACCCGGTTCTCCGGCTCGGCGCGCCTCCCCGAATCGGGTATCAGCTCTGGCACGCCCCCCTCACCATCAGCCTCCCACTCCTCCGATGCCGTCCGGCTTCGCCAGCAGCCTGGGAGTTCTCCTCTTCAGGAGTTAGGGCCCGGCCCCCGAAAGGACAGCGTCCCTCCAGGGTACTTTACACAGCGAACGACCGGTCCTTCCGGGCGACTGAGCCAGGACTCCACGGACGGGCGCCGGGACTCCCCTCCCCGGCGCTTGCCATTTCCAAAAAACCAGGACATGCCGCCAGGGGTTTCTGATCTGCGGGTTGTCGAAATGCTTCCGCCCGGCGTGACCGTGGCCGCGGACAAGCAGGACCTGTTGTCGGCCCGGATCGCGGCCGCCGTCGCCGCCGGTTTGGAACCCCCACCCGCAGACACGGCGACTCCCAACCCGGAATCCCCTCCCGCTCAACGACCGGTGGAAATCAACGTGGACGGCACTCCGCCAGCCCCAGACATTTTGATCAAAGACTCCCAAGTGCCTGATTTGCATTCGTTCAACCTCCCCGAAACCAGCCAGATCCGGCACGCGCATTTCCCGCCGGAATCAGAGTATGAAGCTCTCGGCTTCACCCGTCTGACGGACGGCACCGTGTACGACGGCCGCGGGGGGCTTTGGTACCTGTCGGAAAATGGCGCCGAACGCATCGGCGTGCTCGCCCCCGATGGATGGTCGCCGCCGGAGCCCGGTGATGCGGCGGCCGGTCCGCCGGACGGTCTGAGACCGGGCCTCCCCACACCGGAATCCAATCCATCCTTCCCCTCCTCCCCTGACGGAGAGGCTCCGGCCGCCGCCATTCCCTACGCCCTGCCTATCGTCGACCAGGAAGGCCGGGGCACCCTCATCGTGCAAAATCTCCCAGCCGCTCCCGATGGCCACCTGTATCATCTGTGGATGATCGACTCCGGCTCCTCCTCCCCCGTCAACCTCGGCACGCTCAAATCGGAGACGGGCGCCGGACAGTACGGCTTCGACCTGCCTTCACCGGGTTTCATTCCCTCCCGCTATTTGATGACCCTGGAAAAAGTGGGCACGGTGACCGCCCCGGGTGAAGCCGTCGTGCTGCAAGGCCCTTGATCCATGAGGCGGGCGGTTCCATTGGCAGCGCTGATTTTGGAGAGCGTGGTCGCAACGGCCGGGCGAGCAGGCGCCCCGCCGCTGCTGACGCGACATCCCCTTTCGCAGCGAGTCCAGGCCGGTCACGCCACGCGACTCATCGGCGGTTCCAACGACCCCCTCGCCGCCTACGCCTGGGAACTTGAGAGCCGGCCGCTGGCAGGATTCGTCTCGACGGAACTCACGTTTCTTCACGCTCTCCCGCAAGTCACCGGTTCCTACCAACTCATCGCCCGCAACAGTCGGAGTCTCCCCGGGCTGCCGCTCATCGGCGAGTCCGCCAGCCGGGCGGCTCGCCTTTCGGTCATTGTGCCCCCGGAAATTCCGGGAGTGGTGGATCTGGCCTTTGGGGACCCTGCCCTCAGTGGCGGCGACGTGCGGGGATTTGTTCCCACTCCCGACGGCGGCGGTCTTGTAGTCGGCAGTTTCTCCGCCGCCGGCCCCCTGCAGGCCGGCGGCCTGCTGCGGTTGCGCGGGGACGGCTCGCCCTCACCAGACTTTCAATCCCTGCCCGGCGCGCAGGGCGGACGCATCCGGGCCGTCACCCCTCACCTCGATGGCTGGATCGTCGGCGGGGACTTCACCAGCTTTCATGGCGTGGCCGTCGCCCGTCTGGCCCGCTTGACCGGCGATGGAAAACTTGACTCCTCCTTCCGTCCCCCCTCCGTCGCCAGCACCGTGCGCACGGTGGCCACCCAGACGCTCGATGGCGAAACATACGTTCTCGCCGGCCTTTCGGCTTCCCCCTGGCTGGTGCGATGGCATGCCGACGGACGCCACGACACGGCCTTCGCTTCCCAACTCGCCGCCGCCGGCCTGAATGGCAGAGTCAGCGCGCTCGCCGTCCAGCCTGACGGCTCCATCATCCTCGGCGGCATGTTCTTTCAGGACACCCGCTGGCCGTTCCGCCGGATCGCCCGAATCAAACCCGGCGGACAACCAGACATCGCCGGTTTCCGCGGGGGCGCCGGCACCGGGGCAGACGGAGAAATCCTCGCGCTCGGCATCGATGCCCTCGGCAAAATCCTCGTCGGCGGCGCCTTCACCGCGATTCACGGCCAGAACATTCGCTATTGTACGCGGCTCACTCCGACAGGTGATATCGACCCCTCCTTTGTGGCCGGGCCGGACGACTTTGTTCATGCCCTTTTGGTGCTTCGCACCGGAGACACGCTGATTGCCGGGCCATTCCGGCGGGTCAACGGCGTCCCCGTGCCCACCGTGGCACGCTTGCTCCCCCAGGGCGTTCCCGATCCCGCCTGGCAGCCGGCTTCATTCGACGGCACCGCCACCAGCGTCTCCATTGGACCTGGCGACCGTGTCTTTGTGGGCGGGGAGTTTCGGCAACCGCACCGCGGATTGGCCGCCCTCCGGGGAACGGCCTGGACAACCTCGCCCCGGTTCCTGACGGATCCGCCCGACCACGAAATCACGGACGGCCAGGGCGGCAGCCTCCTCGTCGCCGCCCAGGCTGGTCCCGACAGTGCCTACGTCTGGCACAAGTTAGGCACCCCCCGGCCCGCCGCAGTCACCGCCACGGGCGAATGGATCATACCAAGGGCGACGGCGGAACTCGCAGGCTCGTATGAGGTGGAAATCATCTCTCCCCAGGCCAGTGTCCGCTCCTCGCCCTTCTTGGTGCGTGTCCCTCCCGCCTCGCCCGGTGACCGCCCTCACTGGCGCGGCCTCCCCGAGGGACCGCTGGGCGATGTTCCCGACCAGGGCGAACTCACCGTACCCATCACCCTGGCCGCTCTGCATGCCGAAGAAATTCACGTCACGCTCGCTCTGAACCACCGCGACACCAACGACCTCATCATCGAACTCAGGTCGCCCACCGGCAAAATCGTCCGACTGGTGGACCCGGACGAGCCGTCCGCCCTTCGAAGCGGTCAGAATTTTGATTTCACGGTCTTCGCCGACGCGGCCACGGAGATCATCAACGAAGCGGCGGCTCCCTACAGGGGGACTTTCCGACCAAGCGCGGAACCACCTGCCCTCGCCGGCCTGCGCGGACCTCACCCGCAAGGCCCTTGGACCCTCTCCGTGACGGACTCGCGGGATGACGGCGTGCGCGGCGAACTCCGCTTCATCGCCCTCGACATCTTTGGCCCCAGACCAGCCATCGACGACCAGTTCCTCGCCACCTGGCTCTTGAGCACTGGCCAACAGGAACTCGTCATCGAGCCATCCAGGCGCCAGGTTGTTTTCCGCCACTGGCAGCCCATCACCGGACCCGCACCCGCCTACGAGTACGCCCAATCACTCTCAAACTGGACAAGCGTGCCACCAGACCAGTTGTTGCGTCAGCGCCGCCACGACGACCAGTCTGCCGCTGCGTGGCTCGGGTGGCCGGACTCAGGACCTGCTTCCGCCGGATTCTTCAGAGCCCGGTGGTAGAACTCGCTTACTCCTTCTTCTCATGATTCATAAGTTCAAAAAACTTCCACTGCCCGCGGCATGGTGAATGATGTCACGGACACGGAATTCACTCTTCTTCAGCTCGCCGACAATGCGTTTCACCTCGCCTCGGTCCTGCGGTGTCAGCATTCGTCCGCTGGCGTAGGTGAGCCTCTCCTCCACGAGGCTGCGGGCGACCTGCTCCTCCCTTTCCAGCAGCAAGCGTTTCAGTTCTGCCACGTCCTTGAGGGTGCGGCCGTCCGCCAGCGTGGATGCCGGGTCTATCATCAACACCTTGTCGCCGTCCTTGTAATGATTGCGCCAGAGTCCGAGTTCGTCGAAGTTTTCGAACGCAAAACCGAGCGAGTCAATCTCGAGGTGACAGCCCATGCACGATTCCTGTGAGAGGCGGGCTTCAAGTTGCTCGCGGCCGCTTTGTTCTTCGCATCGTCGTCAATGAAAAGCGCCCGATACATCGCCCGCAAATCCCTCGCCGGCACCTGCACGCCCGTCCGCGTGAAGCTGATGAGATTCGCATCGTTCACTTGCAGCGTCATGGATGGATACCGCGTCGCCGACCCGACAGGCTCCGCGAGCTCCTGGTCGAGGCTCATGTTCATCTCGGGGAACTTCGGCGCTTCCACCGGCATCACGCCACTGAGCAGCGACGGCACGCAGGCATATCCGCCCTGCAGACCGTGGTCGAGATTGGAAAAAACAGAACGCCCTTGGTCGGAGGCAGGCCCCTCCCGCCTCATATGAACCAAGTCCCCGTCCGCAGCGCCGGACCCGGGAAGCAAATTCTATCCGATTAAGGTTTTAGGGCTTCGCGAACCAAAAACTCACGTCGAATTCCGCGCATAGCCTTCCAAATGGCGACCTTATCATCAGGCTGCTTTGGTGAGGTACAAACAAAGAGATAATTCTTCGCTGTCATCGGATCCCTCCAGGATTGCATTTCAAAATACAAGATCTGACTTTTTGCGGACGCAAATGGTTCCACCCAATCGAGCTTTCCGGAATACTGGCTCACACCGTCGGCTTTGCCGGCGCATTCAGGCACGTGAGTGGCCTCCGTGTCCTTTTCCATTGTAAATGTAAACTTATCCACATCAACCGCCACTTGCTTGCCTTTGAGGACAGATTGCGAGAGGCCGCGATAGTAGGACAACATCTCCTTTTGAATGACTTCTTGAGTGAGTGGCTGATCGGCGGAGACGGAGAATACAAACACATACGAGAAAAACGACTCCGATTTGGGATCAAACATCCCCGGCGCAAACCGGATTTCCTCAACACCCTTGAGCCCCATCCCGGGCGCAAATGCCGGAGGCAACTCAATCCGTTCCCCCTTCCATTCGGTTTTGAAGACGATCTTTTCCTTTGCCGCAGGTTTGGGTTCCTCGGCCCGGGACCAGGAGCAGACATGGCTCAGAAAAACCATTGAAAGGGAGATGAGGATGAAAGGCGGCTTGCTATTCATTTCTTTCACGATGGCGCGGTTCGACACCCGTTCAACCTAAAAAGGGAGATTACAACCACTAAAATCCCCCAACCCACTAAACAGCACTGAGTTATAACAAGCGATCTTGTCATCCGTCAGGTGGACGGCAATTGTTGGCCAACGCCTTGGTTTTTGGTGTGTTTAGTGTTTTTCGTGGTTCCCATCCCGGTCCTTAGGATAAATCACCTCCGCCAAAAAAAATCGAGCCGAACCCGCGCGCTCCCGCTCACCTGATTTCGATTCGGGTAGTGGGGTATCGCTTCGTGGGGTGAGGTTCGCGAGGTGTTACTCCGGCGGCATGATCTTTGGAATGACCCAGATGTTGATGTCACCGAAGCACATGGTGTGCTTGTCGATAACCCACTCGCCTGTTTCCTCGGAGTAATCGATGCTGCGGGACCAACCTTCGTTAAGCACAGTGGCTTGGCGCCCGGCGGCACCATTCATGGCGGGGAGCTTCATGCGCAACGTGATGTCGGTGAAGGAGGCGCTGTTGTTGCTGACGATGAGGAAATAATTGGCCTCGTCCTCGAGCGGGAGCGTGGTGAGGTCGGGTACGGAGTCGGTCAGGAACCCACGGGTGATTTCCTCGTGATTGTGGCGCGCGGTGAAGGGCGGCTTCTCGTAGCTGCGCTCAAGCGCGGGAAAGAGGGAGCGCAGCTCGGTGTGGAGGCGGGCGACGTTGTTCAAGATGACCGAGGAGTCAGGCCTTCCGAAGCACCGGATCCAATGAAAGACGCCCCAGGCGCCGACGGTAAGGGAGGAATAGGCCATGTAGCGAGTCTCTTCGTAAAGCGGGTCGCGCCACAGGCCCAATTCCCCGCTTTCAGTGTGCAACCAACCCACGCCTTGCATGCACGGGGCGGGGTTGCGCAGGTGCGGGTGGTCCCGCATCGCCGCCGCGCCATGCGCCATGGACCACGCCATCATGAGTGGCCCCCAATCGCCGCGATGACCAAAGTAAGCCTGCTGTTTGTCGAGCGGGTAGCGGTCGACTTGGAAGGAATCGACCACGGGCAAATAATCGATCCAACTCGATAGCGGCACCAGATTGAAGACCACGGAAATGAACCGCTGCGGATTGCCGTCCCACTGCCGGATCGAGTCGCGCGTCTTGCTCAAGGCGTCGACAAACTCGCGCAGGCGCTCTTGTTCCTCGACCCCGAGGCCTCCGCCGGCGCGGTACTCGGGCTCGTCGTAAAGCTGGTAGCCGAATAGCGCCGGATGGCCGCGCATGGCTTCGACCCATTGCCGCTGGCGGATGATTTCCGCCGCGTCGCCCCGTTGATGCGCGCTAAACCACCCCCCTGTCTGGATGAGCACCTTGATGGCTCGCTTTTGCGCATGGTCGAGGTAGCGAAGCATCTTCGGGATGTTGTCGCGGAGCTGCTCTTCGGTGTCGACGTCCGTGGGAGTGTTGACGAAGAGCACGAGATTCGCGCCCTCGCGCGCCAAGTCATCCAGGTCGCGCTCATCGCTTTGGTAGCTGAACCAGGCGAGCGGGAAAAACGGCTTGCCGGTTTGCGGATCGAGCCACGGTCGGCGGGGGAAATCGAAGCCGAGTTTCGAGGCCGCGGCGGCCGGCTCGGTCGGCGCGGGCGCGGACGCTGCCTTCGCCTCGTGCCCCGGCGCTGCGCTGGCCACACGGAATCCGATGCTCTGCACGTCGGAGATTGAGGTGTGGAAACGATTCGGCGCGCGCCCATTGCGTCCGCCGTCGTCTAAATCAAACGCGCCGCCCCAGGCATTGCGCAAAAAGGGCGCGATGAATCCCTCCGTCCACTCGAGTGCGTTGCCTCCTTGGTCAAACGTGCCATAAGCGCTGGCCGCGTTCGCGAAACGGCCGGCGTCGGTGAAGAAACGTTTCGGGTCGAGATACCCTCCGGCGTAAAAATTGACGCCGCGCGCTGACTCGAAGTCGCGGTCGGGTTTTTCATCGCTGCGCACTGGATAGTTCCAGTAGCCGGCGCCGCCTGACTTGGCGGGGTCGAAGTAAGCGGCCTTGTACCATTCGTCTTCGCTGGGCACGAACCACTGCGCTCCGGGATTGCGCTGAATGCGCCGAGCATCGGTCCCGAAGTAACCATTCAACGTGTAGGCGCCGTTCTCGGTGTCGCCATCGCCCTGGCCATTGTGCAGCCAATTGCAGAACCGGCAGGCGTCCAAGAAACTCACGTGCGTGACGGGACGATTCGCCAGCTCCCTTTGCACGCTATGGACATAGGCGCCTTTTTCTCCCGCGCGTCGGATCTCGCACCGCACGCCCTCGCCTGAGCGGACCGAGTCCATGTCATTGTTCCAAAGCCCACCGTCCGCGTCAGCCTTCGCTTTGGCGTTCAAGAACTCGACCCATTGCGCGGCGGTGATTTCATACTTCGAGATGAAGAACGGGTAAGCCACGGCGCCCAGCCCGGTGTCGTCCGGCGGATTTCCAGGATGCCCGACATCGACTAACTCCAAACTGCGCAATCCGTCCGGCATCTGCCGCACATCCGCCCCACCCGCCGCCGTCAGCCCCATCCAAGCGAGCGCGACGGCTTGAAGACACGATCTGTTTCGGTTCATAAACTACCCCGCCTAACAATAAAATAGCGGTCTGGCAAGGCCGCATTGGCCTGTTTCGACTCAAAGGAGAAAAGGAGGCACGCGGCGCGATTTCGTTGCGCTCGCTCATTGGAGTGGCAGGGCGACGAGATGCTGAAGAAAGCGGTGGGTCTCGAGCGTGGGGCCATAACGGCCGAGTTTCCGCGCTTCTACCGCGCCATCGCACCATGATGAAGGGAGGTTGTTTTGCCCGTCACCCTATGGTTGGGCCGGCGTTGGGAATCGAGGCGTAGGTCTTGGGAGGGGAGTGGGATGGGGTCTGTTCACTCATCCCGGTTTTCAGGTTAAACAGGGTTATGCCGGCCCCGCGCCGCCGCTGGTTTCGGCCGTGATCGCCGCCGGCGGATTCAGCAGCGATGGAGCCGGATGCGGCCCGGTATGAATGTGGACGGGAGTGCCGACGCGGCTTTTTTCCCAGAAGACCTTCTGCGGCGGCTCCGGACAGCGCACGCAACCGTGGCTTGTCGGCTGCCCGCGATTGAATCCGCCCACATGAATGCCAATTCCGTCGTCTGTCACCCGCAGCCAGTATGGCATGGCGATGCCCTGATAGACGGTGCCCGCCGGACGCGGACCCTTGTGTTCCCACGCCCGCGCCACGACTACTTCTTTCGTGTCGGCCGTTACATACTGGCCGTAAAGGTTCGAGCGCTTGAGCGGCAGCTTCTCCCTGATTCGGAATCGTCCCGTAGGGGTCGCGTGCTCCGGCAGGCCCGGCGAAATATCCATTTCGGCTAGAAGTGCACCGGATGGCCCCAGCAACTGCGCCGTCGAACTCGCGAGGGAAATGTCGATGCGCACCTTGCCGTCGGGCACGGCCGCACACTCGCCGTCACAAATTTTCCATCTCGGCGTCGTCGTATCTTCCGCCGCGACGGGTGATTTCGGAACGGTGGAGCAGGCGCCGAGCAAAGCCGCAGCAGCAGAGAGGATAAACAATCGGACAAACATGAGGCATCGCTAAACAGAAATCGGCAGGCTGCAATCCCGCGCGGATAATCGTCGCCGCACGAGTGTGACTCGGGCATCATGAGGGCCTTGTGGTCCGATCAAACGATCATGGTGCGGGCGGCGGGCGGAAGGGGTCTGACCGCGATTGCGCTCTGTCAAGACGTAAAACTTTAATGCTTACCGCTTTATACAGTTCATTCATAAGTTGTGGCTGGTAGATTACTTGCATGAATTACAAGCCTCATGCCGAGTTTCCTCAATTCCGCGCGAAGTTTGCCGCCATGGGAGCGAGAAAGCGCCAGTCTGTCGCACGGGAGTCGCTCCATTCAATGGAACGCACCCTGAGCCAATTTGTGCCAGCGGAGGAGGTGCAGAAGTTGGGATCCCTCCCCGGCACTCGGAACCGCTGGCTGCCCCTACCCTTGATTTTTTGGTCGTTTCTACAGATGGTGATGGACCCCCAATTCATCCACTCGGGAAGCTCAACGTTCCATTCAGGCATGGTGGCGGCAGAGGGGCCGTTCATGGTCCGAGCCATCGGGCCGGGCATTCTGTGAGGCCCGAATTCGGCTGCCGTTGGAGTGGTTGGTACGCGTTTGGTGGAAACTCGCCGATCGACTCAGCGCGCAATCGCCCAGCCTGCCGGGGTGTCACGGTCGTCGCGTGCTGGCCGCTGACGGCACGACGGTGTTGGTCTGGTCCTATCTGAACTTTTCCCTTCTCCCGAGCCGCGGAGTTGATCTCATCGTACGGACGAAATACGCGGCAAAGATCGATTGACGCCGGGGACGCAGGCTCGGGGTGAATGACCGGGTTATCACAATGCGCAAGCCCCGGGAGGTCAGCCAAGTGGTGGGCTCCCGCTGCTGGAACCGCTTGGCCACAAGCATTGTCGTGCGCCAAGTCAGAGTGAGAACCAAGCGCAAAGGGTTTCGCCGATACCTTCCGCGCATGGCGTGGGGTGCTGGCCGCTGCGGGACGGACCAAGGCCGTTGATGCCTTCATCGACTTGCTCATCATCTGTGCCTTGGATGAACTGCCCCACCGCCCCGACCGCCGCGAGCCCAGGGCCGTCAAACGACGCCCCAAACCCTACTCACTCCTCACCGCCCACCGAAGCCTCTCCACCGTAGCCGCTTCTCGCCGCAACAAGGGCCAACCGAAACGAAAATCAGTTCCAGTCCCGCCGATCTTGTGTGCTTAAACGAGCGCCATTGGGGTCTGACCTCTATTCGAATGGTCCGGCGCCGCCGAGGTTCCGAGCGGAATCGGAGGGGAGGAAGTAGTTGGTGAGATTGACACCATTGAAAGACGCTGACACACCCGACACGCCGTTTGCCGCCAACGATTGGGAGGTCGCACTGGATCCGAACGTGGCCGCCCCATAGGAGGAGACATTCGCGACCACGATATGGTTCTTGTGGTGCGGAAGGGTGCTTCCACGCAGGAAAAGCCGTTTGTAGGGAATTCCAGTGGAAGTGAACAAGATGGCACTTGGCTCGAAGACACCACCGCGTCGAAAATTGTGGAGAAAGGAGAATGAATAGGAATTCGCGGTTCCGAAAACGGGCGGACCTTCCCCCAGGTCGACAAGAACAGTATCGTTGGGTCCGACCGTCTGCACGACGTACTCGCACCAAGTGTTTGCGCGTACCGTGAGGGGCCCTTTGAACCAAGAACTCGAGGAAGTGGACTCAGCCTCAGCGACGGTCTCCACGAACGGTTGATTCCACAGGCTCGCAACGGCTGACCCAAGTTCTGTCAGTGGGCGCGAATCGAACTTAATGCTCGTCCAAAAGCCTCCCGGAGTGTTGAGTTTGAAGTTCCCAGCAATCCACCATCCAGCAAATTCCTGCCAGAGAACATTCTGCCCGGGCCAATAGAACTGCGAATCGCCGGGTAACCCGAACCAATCAGTGTGCGCTGGGGGGTAAAAGTAGTTGTACATCGCCATGTGGCCATTGGATTCGATGCAGTTCTCCCCCACAAAGGCAAAGTAGTCGGTGCTGGGAGTTCCCGCCGTTCGCAAATTAAGCCCGTAATTCTACATTGTTGACTATTTATTTGACTTAAATTGATTATGTGTTAAGTGTCAGGACGTGACAAGAAAAATCGGCTCAAAAGGCCACCCCAAAAAAATAAACCTGAAAAAGCGGCTCAAAAATA
>JBJXFS010000064.1:0-10218 GCA_046155625.1 Verrucomicrobiales bacterium
TCGTCCTCGTCCTCGAATAATCCGCTCCGCTCGCTGCCCTGCCACCCACGCCTGTTACTCTCCCTGTCCATCGGGCCACGCCCGTTTCCCGCTGAATACTGCCGCCGACCTCCGACCGCCGACCTCCGACCTCCGACCGCCGACCGCCGACCGCCATGCCCGCTAAATCCACGAAAACACCTGAAGCTGAATCGGTGGCCGCATTGGTCAAGGAAGTGCGTCGCATTGAGTTGATTACACGAGGCATTGTGCGCAACAAGGCGGGGGGTGAATATCACTCGGTTTTTAAGGGTCAGGGGATCGATTTTGACGATTTCCGGGAGTACCAACCGGGGGATGAAGTGCGCAGCATCGACTGGAACGTCACGGCGCGCCAAGGAACGCCGTTCATTCGGAAGTACGTCGAGGAGCGCGAGTTGACAGTATATGTGGCGGTCGACGTGAGTGGCTCGACGTTATACGGGAGCGGTGATCAATCGATGAGGATGTTGGCGGCGCGGGTGGCGGCAGCGTTCGCCTTTTCGGCGATCCACAATCAGGACAAGTGCGGGCTGGTGTTGTTCAGCGATGAAGTGGAGCTCTTTCTGCCGCCGTCGAAAAGCCGGCGTCAGGCGCTGCGGATGATTCGCGAGATTTTGTATGTGCAGCCGCGTGGACGGACGACGAACCCGCGCCCGGCGCTCGATTTAATCACAAGGCATACCAACAAACGCTGTCTGGTGCTCCTGCTGTCGGATTTCCAATTCCCTGGCCTGACCGACGCGCTGCGGATTGCCGCGATCCGGCACGATGTGGTGGCGATTCAACTGAGTGACCCGGCGCAGGCGGAATTGCCGCGGGCGGGCCGCATTCGTCTTTCTGATCCTGAGACGGGCGAGGAAATCGTGGTCAACACCCAAAGTGCGCGAGTGCGGGCACAGTATGCGCAGTTACGGGCCGCCTGGCAGGCCGGGGTGGAACAGTCGTTCCGCTCACTGGCCGTGGACACCATCCCGGTGAGCACCGACTCGGACTACCAGCCGGCGCTGCACGCGTTTTTCCGGAAGCGCGAAAAGCGGCGGTGATTTTGGGGAAATACTTTATGGATGCGGCGGCGCTTGTCCTCTGCCATCTTAGATCGCCCGACGCGCTCCCCCATGCCGCCGTTTCCTGAACTGAAGGACATCACGCCACCGAACCCGCCCCCCTTCTCGTCCCCGGAGGAGGTGCAGGCGGTTGTGTGGCAAGCTTTCGGCGGCGCGAGTGCGTTGATGCTGCTCGCCGCTCTTTGGATCTGGTGGCGGTGGCGGAAACGACGCGCCGCCCCGCCCCCCCTGCCGATTCCCGCGCTCGAAGAGCTGCGCCAAAAACTGCTCGGCCTGCAAAGCCAGGCCGCCTCGCTGGCACCCGCCAGCCTGGGACAGCAAGTCTCCGACACGGTGCGCTCCTACCTTCAGCGTGCCCACGGTCTGCTCGCCCGCTACCGCACCACCGAGGAACTCTTCGGGTCGAATCGAGGATCGCGCCGGGCCGATGCCCCGCCCCCCCTGCCATTTTTGCGTCCATTTTCGGATGTTTTTGCCCGGTGCGACTCCCTGAAATTTGCCGGTGCCGATGCCTCCGGCACGGAACGCTCCTCCTTGATTGAGCTGGCCTTGCGCGCCGTGGAGGAAGTCGGGATAGCGCTCTCCCGACAGGCCAAAGTGGGGACCGATCTGACCCAGCCGCCCCCCTCCGTGCCACCCATGGCGGCCGGCCATGGCGGGATTCTGCCGGCGCCCCTGCCCGGTGAAACGCGCCAGACTGCCACCACAAGTCCGCCGCCGGAACCGCCCCCCCTGCCAGCGCATAGTCCCATCCGGTCGCGCCCGATGCCCGCCTCCCCGAGCGGTGCTCCGGCCATTGCCCGCCCGGGGGTCGCTCCTCGGAGCGACGCCTTCACTCACCCACAATCCGCCGCTTTTGCCCGTGGAGCCGACGTTATTCCAGCTTGATTCGTTCATGGCGTGGCTGCGCGAATGCCGCTTCGCCGAGCCGCATTGGTTTTGGCTTCTGACCGTGCTGCCGGCGCTGGCACTGTTTGGCGGCGCTCGCGGATCGGGCCCCACCGTGGCCTTTTCGTCGCTCCACCTGCTGCGCCAGATTTCCCGGCCCGGCCTTTCCGCCATCGGCGCCCTGTCCGCCGCCCTTCCCTTCATCACGCTTGCGTTGGGCATCACCGCCCTCGCCCGCCCCCAGCACGTCCGCACCATCGAATCCATCGACGCCAGTGGCGTCGAGATCTTCCTCGCCATCGACGTCTCGCTCTCGATGTCCATCGAAGACATGACGCTGGGATCGGAAACCGTCAACCGCCTCTCGGCCGCCAAAAAAGTCACCCGCGATTTCATCCAAGGCCGCCCCAGCGACCGCATCGGCATCGTCGCCTTCGCCGGCCGACCCTACGTTCCCGGCCCCCTCACCCTCGACCACGATTGGCTGCTCGACACGCTCGGCGAGCAGGTGCGCATCGGACTCGTCGAGGACGGCACCGCCATTGGATCCGCCATCGGCGCCGCCGCCCGCCGGCTCGAGGGCCGCCAGTCAGACGCCAAAAGCAAAATCATCGTCCTCCTCACCGACGGCTCCAACAACTCTGGCAACCTCACCCCGCTCGACGCCGCCCGCCTCGCCCAAACCTTCGGAGTCCGCATCTACACCATCGCCGTCGGCACCGAGGGCATGCACCGCATCCCGCTCCCCGACCGCTCCGGCCGCTTCCTTCCCGGTGTGCGTCAAGAATTCGACATCGATCTGATGAAAAAAATCGCCGAAATGACCAACGGCATGTTCTTCCGCGCCCAAGACACCCGCGCACTCGAATCCATCTTCAAAACCATCGACACCATGGAGAAAACCGAGATCAAACGCCTCACCCGGACCCAAGTGAACGAATTGTTCCCCTGGTTGGTCGCCGCCACCCTCGTCACCGGCGGACTCGGCGCCACCCTCCGACTCACCGCCCTCCGCGAAATACCCGCTTAGTCCCCCTCCATCCCTCCCCTTCTATCCTTCCCTCTTCCCCCTTCCCCCTTACCCCTTACCCCTTCCCTCTTACCCCTCACCCCCCTTCCCCATGTCCTTCGCCAACCTCGACGCCTTCCTGCTTCTGCTTCTGCTGATTCCCCTCGCAGTGTTCAAGATTGCGGGAGACGCGATGGCGCGTCGGCGTGTTCATCGGATCGCGGGTCCCCGGCTCTTGCCTGTGCTTCAGCGGGGCGGCTGGCGCGGGCGCCGGTTGTTGATTTTCTTGTTCGAAGCCTTGGCCCTGACCTTTCTCATTGCCACGCTGGCGAGACCCCAATGGGGGTTCACGGAGCGCGAGTATCTCGGGCAGGGCCGCTCGATCGTCATTGCCATCGACACTTCGCGCTCAATGCTCGCCACCGACATTACTCCGAACCGCATCACCCGGGCCAAGCTGGCGGCTCTCGACCTGATCGCCTCCTTGCCTGGGGACAAGATCGGGCTGATTGCCTTCGCGGGCCGCGCATTCCTCCAGGCGCCGTTGACCACCGACCACGAGGCGCTGCTCGAGGCGCTCAACCAATTCGACACTGACCTCATTCCTCGCGGCGGCAGCAATCTGGCTGCGCCCCTCGAACTCGCCGCTGAGGTTTTTGACAAGGCGGGCACCGCCAGCCATGCTCTCATCATGTTCAGTGACGGTGATGAACTGGAGGGCCAGGCGGTCGCCGTCGCCAAAAAAGCCCGCGAAAAAAACATCATGGTCGTCACGGTCGGCGTCGGCACCCGCGAAGGAGCGTTACTGGCCGACGATTCGCCACGACGCCGGGGTGGCTTCCAACGCGATGCCTCCGGGCGTCCCGTTCGTACCAAGTTGGAGGATGCGGTGCTCGAAGGGATTGCCCGGGAAACTGGCGGCCTCTGTCTGAATCTAAGCGGTTCGAGTGACCTCAGAGAACGCATGCAGGTCATCCTCAACAAACTCGACCGCACGAAAACCGCGGCCCTCAAGGACCAGCGCCAGCCGATCGACCGGTATCAATTGACACTCATCCCCGCCCTCTGTTGCCTGGTCATCGCCTGGCTCCTCCGTCTCGGCCGCCGTCGCCGCGTCGCGCCCTCACACGCATGGGCGGCGCCCGCCCACCCGGCCTTAGTGCCTATAGGCGCGGCGGCCTTGGCCGTGGTACTGGGACTGCCCCCTTCTGCGTCGGCTGATGTTTTGATTCCGGCCCCAGGCGACCATGGCCCGAGCCCATGGCAGTCTTTTCAGCAGGCCGAGGCCGTGACCAATGTCCCCGGGGAACTCACCGAGGAGCAGCGGCAACTCAAGCAGCGCGTCTACGACGTCGTCACTGAACGATTCGACCGCGCGTTGGCCGATCAACCCAAGCCCCCCCGCGCCGCGGAATTGCAGTTCGGTCGTGGCGCCAGCTTGTTCCGTGCTGGCGACCACGATGCGGCCATCGACGCGTTTGGAAAAGCGCTCACTTCGCCAGACCGCGCCCTCCAGGCGGAGTCGACGTACAACCTGGGAAATGCCCTGGCCGACAAAGCCAAGAACTTCCCCAAGCAAAAGAACCGCCTCAAAAGCATGATCGCCTTGGTTGAAGAGGCCATCCGCCATTACGACGAGGCACTGGTCATCGACCCGGACCACGAGAACGCTCAGATCAACCGCGACTTGCTCAAAGACTACCTTCCCAAACTTAAGGAAGAACGCCAGCGCCGCATTGAGGAGGGGAAAAAACGCCGCCAAAACCAACAAGGCCAGCAACAGGGGCAGCAACAAGGCCAGCAGCAGCAAGGTCAACAAGGGCAGCAAGGCCAGCAGCAGGGGCAAAACCCCGGACAGCAGGGCAATCAAGGCCAGCCAGGCGGCGGCGATGAATCCGAGGAAGAAACCGATGAGGAGGGCGAGGGTGAGGAACCGGGCGACCAGGGTGCCGGCGAACCGAAAGGCGAGGGTGAGCGCGGCGAGCAGCCAGGTGAGCAACCGGGTCAAGCCCCCGGGACTGAAGACGGCGAGGGTCAAGGCGATGGGCCCAAGCCCAGCGACCAAGAGCAAGCCGGTCCCGAAGGCAACGACAAGGAACGCCGGGGCGAACAGGAAGGCGAGGGCCCCCTCGGCACCAAAGGCGGCAACCAGACCGGCGAGGGCGAGGATGCGCAGAAGGCCAACGCAAGCCGCGATGCCGCCGATTCGAAGCGCAATCCAAAGACCGGCTTCTCCCGCAGCGAGGCCCGTGCCCTGCTCCGCGCGCTCACCGACGAGGATTATGTCCGCCCACTGACGGACAAAGCAGTACCAGAGGGAAGTTACAAAAATTGGTAGATCACATGGAATTGACCATCTCACCCACCGCTCACGTTGGGCGCCGCCGAGCTCCCGGGTCCGCTCGCGTGGCGTCGCCCAGGGCCTCGTCAGCCACGGGGCGCGCCCCGTCGACCGCCGTCGCGGCGCTGTGGCTCGGACTGCTGCTCACGGCGGCAAACGGCCAGCAGGTCACGGCCACGCTCTCACCGACCACCGTGGCGCAGGGGCAGCCGGCCGTCTATTCCATCGTCTACCAAGGACCTCAGACCGATCTGGATCTCATGCCCGAAACACCGGTGGTCGCGGGACTCGATTTTGACGAGCCCGAAATCGAGCAGAGCTTCACGTTGCGCGACACGGTTGCCTCCCTGCAGATCCGCATCCGTTGGAGCGTCAGCGGGCAGGAGCCGGGCCAATATATCATCCCTGCACAAGGAGTGAGTTTTGGCGGTCGACAATACGCCACAGAGCCGGTCACCCTGGAAGTCCGCGAGGGACCGCCCGTCTCGCCGTCATTCGATCCGCTTCTCCGACTGAACGTCGCCAAAACCGAACTCTACGTCGGCGAAGTCACCCCGATCACGGTCACGGCACTTTTTCATCGGCGTACCCAGGTCCGCAATTACGAACACCCAAAGCTGCCGCGGGAAAACTTTGTCGTGAAACGGTTTCCGCCCGGCGGGCCGGCGCCCTACGCCGAAATCAATGGCGAGCGTTTCCAGCCCGTCGAATTCACCAGTTCGCTGTCCGCCTTGCGCGAAGGCAACCTCGTGGTCGGACCGGCCACGATCGAAAATGTCCTGGTCGATGTGCCATTGGACGCCGACGAGGACGGGCGCGGCCCTCAGGGGCTTCCCCCTTCGTTCTTTCAGCGGATGAGGACGCGGCAGTTCACCCTGACCAGCGAGGCCGTGCCCATCCGCGTCAAGCCGCTTCCGATCGAGGGTCGGCCGGCGGACTTCACCGGTGCCGTGGGCCGGTTCATTTTGCAATCGCGCCTGGCCCAGCCCGCCCAAGCCCTTCATGTCAACGATCCGATAGCCGTCGACTTGATCGTGACCGGGGAAGGGAACTTCGATTCACTGTCCGCCCCGCTCCCCGCCATCACGGATGGTTGGAAGCTCTACCCAGCCAAAGTCACCCAGGAAAACCGAGGGACCGGATTGGAACCAGGAGCCCAAGTCTGGAACCACGTCATCGTCCCACAGCAGCCGCTGACCGAGGTGCCGGCCTATGTGCTTTCATTTTTCGACCCCGCCACCTCGACCTATCAGACGGTCCGTTCCGCCCCCATCGCGATCACCGTTCAACCGGAAATCGCTCGCCCTGATCCCCGCTCCGGCGAACCGCCCGCCAAGGATTTCAGCGTGGTCGATGCGGCTTTGCCCGAAGAAAAACTCGATGACATCCTGACCCTCCGACCCGCCCTCGGCGCTTGGCAGCCACTCACCCCGCGCCCACGGGACGAAATCGTCTTCTGGGCCGCCCAGGCGCTCCCCGCCGCCCTCATCCTGGCCTTCATTGGCGTCGGCCTGCAGCGGCGCCAGCGCGAGCGCGCCGCCGCCGAACGCGCCTCCCGTGAAGGAAAACCCCGATTGCTCAACGACATCCACCGTGACCTGCGCCAGCCCGGACTCACCCGCCGCGAATTTTACTCCCTCGCCCGCGAGCTCGTCGATGCCGTCGAATTCGCCGCCGGCCGACCCGCTCAAATCGCCGGTCTCAACGGCGAACTCGACTCCCTCCTCGAACGCCAGGCACTCTATTGTTACGCCAACCTACCCGAGGACGCCACTTCCCCCATCCCCCGCCCCGAACAACAAGCAGCCCTCGCCACCCTCGACAAATTGGCCCGTTGATCGGCCACCTATCGCAACTCTGAACGGCGGTCAGCAGTCGGCGGTCGAAAGAATTCCTTCAACGTCCCCCTTCAATGTCCAAGACTGATCTCCTTTATCCCTCATCTCCACTCAGCCGCTGACCCCTCAGATTCGATCGACTTCCCGCCGACGACCGATCTCCGACCACCGATCTCCGACCGCCGCCCATGCTCCACCTTCGCTTCATCCCCCTCCTCCTCACCTCGCTGTGGCTGCTGGCCTGGCCAGCCGGAGCTTCCGGCGGCGAGAGCGCGAATTACGAGCGCGGGGTGGCGGCGTTTGAAAAGAAAGATTGGCCGGCGGCGCGCGAGGCGTTCGAAGCGGTCATCGAAAGTGATCAGCAGATTTCCAACGATTTGTCGTTCAACCTGGGCAACACGTTGTTTCGCGAGGACAAACTGGGAGGGGCCGCCTTGTGGTACCGCCGCGCCTTGCTGCTCGATCCTCGTGACGCGGCCGCGCGCCAGAATTTGCGACTGATCCAGCGGCGAACCGGATCCCTTGAGTTTGCCGTGGGGCCTGGTCGCACCGTCGCTTCCTGGCTGAAGCACACGCAGTGGCGATGGATGCTGGTGGCGTCCGCCTGGACGGGTGTGCTTGCCTTGGCGGCACTCGGATGCCTGCGCCTGCGCGGCACAGCACGCGGCTGGGCGTGGACACTGGTGGCTCTCGCCGTGCCGGCCGCGGGATTGGCGGCTTGGGGAATGAACGCCCGCCTCGACCCCGGCGAAGCCAGCCGGCGCGCCGTAGTGACCCAGGTTGGCGTAACGGCGCTTTCGGCTCCCACCGATACTGCGGGGGTCATCATCGATCTGCCGCCCGGGTCTGAAGTGGTGACGGGCGAGGCTCGGGAAACGTGGACCTACGTCGAAATCCCCGGCACCACGGCTCGCGTCGGATGGGTGCGCAGTCAATCTCTGTCTCCGCTCTGGCCCTACAGTCCGGAACTCATCCAGTAATCCCAGCCTCTCCGGCCGCCTCACGCCGTGCCGCCCACCGGAGGTGGCAATTCCTGGCCTGCTTGTTCCTTTTTTCGCAGGGTACTGGCGATGTAGAGCTCGCGCAGTTGCTTGGGCTCCACTTCGGTCGGGGATTCCGTCATCAAGTCGGCCGCCCGGTTGTTCTTCGGAAACGCTATGACCTCTCGGATGTTTGTCTCGCCGGCAGCGAGCATGACGATCCGGTCGAGGCCAAATGCCAATCCTCCATGCGGCGGCGCCCCGAATCGGAAGGCGTCCAGCAAGTGCGAAAACTTGACCTCCTGCTCCTCCTCGCTGACGCCCAGAACGCCGAACATCTTCGCCTGCAATGCGCGCTCGTGGATTCGCAGCGATCCGCCGCCCAGCTCATAGCCGTTGAGGACGACGTCGTAGGCCACCGCTCGCACCCGGCCATAATCACCCGCCTCCAACAACGGAAGATCCTCCGCCTTCGGGCGCGTAAATGGATGATGCACCGCCACCCAGTGGCCGCCCTCCGCCGAGTACGCCAGCAGTGGAAAATCGACCACCCACAGAAAGTTCAAGGCTGTGCTCGCTTTCGTTAGCCCCTGCATGTCGGCAATCTCGGTGCGCACCCGGCCAAGAATCGTGCAGGCTTCCGCCCACTGGCCCGCATAAAAGAAAACCAAATCCCCCTCCTCGACCCCCATCCTCGCAATCAGAGCGGATTTCTCGCTCTCGGTGAAGAATTTCCACAGCGGACTCTTGTACTCGCCGCCCTCGACTTTGATGTAGGCCAACTGCTTGACCTTCATGCCAGCCTGAGTGGCCAGCTCGTTCAGCCGGATCATCTGACCGGTCGTGATCCCGGCAAACCCTTTGGCGTTGATCCCCCTCACCACGCCGCCTCCATCCAGTGTGCCACGGAATATCTTGAACTCCGACTCCGCAAATACATCGGCCAGATCGACGATTTCAAGCCCATACCGGGTGTCCGGCTTGTCCGAGCCGAATCGGTCCATCGCTTCCTGATATGTCATTCGCGGAAACGGCGTCGGCACGTCCACGCCCGTGCCCGCCTTGAACATCGCCACCAGAAGTCCTTCGACGATTGACTGAAGCTCTGCCTCGGTAATGAACGACGCCTCCAGGTCTATCTGGGTGAATTCCGGCTGCCGGTCCGCTCTCAGGTCTTCGTCGCGAAAACACCGCGCAATTTGAAAATACTTCTCCAATCCCGCTACCTGCAACAACTGCTTGTACTGCTGCGGGGCCTGCGGCAGCGCGTAAAAATGACCCGGCACCAGCCGCGCAGGCACAAGAAAATCGCGCGCCCCTTCCGGCGTCGGGTTCGAAAGAATCGGGGTTTCGACCTCCACGAAGCCCGCCGCGTCCAAATAGTTGCGAGCCGCGGTGGTCATGGCGTGCCGGAGCCGCAGGTTGCGCGTCAGCCGCGGCCGCCGCAAATCCAGGTACCGGTACTTCAGTCGCAAGTCTTCGTTCGAGAGCTCACGATCCAACGGAAACGGCAGCACATCGGCCTTGTTCAGCACATTGAGCTCATTGGCCACCACCTCGACTTCCCCAGTCGCCAATCGCGCGTTCTCCGTGCCGTCCAACCGCTTCGACACCCGCCCGATCACCTGCACCACGTCCTCGTCCCGCAAGCCATGGCTGGCCTGAGCCACGGCGGCGTTCTCCTCTGGCCGGAACACCACCTGCGTCAGTCCTTCCCTGTCCCGCAAATCAATAAATATGACTCCACCATGGTCGCGGGTCGAATTGACCCAGCCCGCCAAGGTGACGGTGTCATCAAGGTGGGCGAGGCGCAGGGCGTTGCAGTGATGCGTACGATACATGTCGGCTGAGGCGGACGCGCATACTGACGATTTCAAACCGTTTGGCAATCGCGAAGGATTCGAAGGCCCCTTCGCACACGGCGGATTTTTGCACGGGCGAAAAAAGCATGAAAAAATCGGGGGACGACTGGGAGTGGCGGGCTAAGACCGCCATACTGACTCGAGCATTCGACTCAGACCGGTCGCTCGCAATGTCAAAACGTGTTCGTTTCCATGGCGGCCCCAGCCCGCCACTC
>JBJXFS010000080.1:0-3137 GCA_046155625.1 Verrucomicrobiales bacterium
CCGCCGTCGGTGATGGCAACGCTCGACGCAATCCCCGCCGGCAAGTACCTCTGCTTCGGTCCGAACAAGAGCCACTACATGTCGCTGCCGGGCGGGCCGGTGCGCTGGGATTACCCGATCAACGCCGAGATCGAGCCCGCGTTTTTCGCGCACGTGCTCGCCGGCGGCAATCCTCCCCTCCCCGAGCCGAACGCCGTGGCAGTGCCGCGCGGCGGCAAGGTGCTGAAATTCACCGTGAAGAACTGCCCCGACCGTGCTGCGGGCTGGTTCTATGTGAGCTGGCTTCCCGACCAGCCGCGCGGGTGGGACGCCCGCGACTGGGCCCGCCTCGAAGCCGTTCCGGGAGACAATGGCGAGTTCACCTGTGCCATTCCCGAGTCGCTCGGCGCGTTCGACTGGTATGGGGGAATCACCTTCACACTGAAAGCCGGCACTTTCGCCCAGCCGATGAGCTTGAGCACGAAAATTTACCGATGCGGCGAGGTGCCTGCGAAGTAGGCGACGCGTGGCGGTAATAGAAACGAACACCAACCGTGACATTCGAAAACAAATCATAATGAGCACAACCCAGAGAGTCCTATCAGCAATAGCCGCAATCGTCCTCGTCGCGTCAACGGCCCTGGCAGCGGAAGCCAAGCGCGGTTCCTTTGCCGGGTTCGATGCGCGAGCCAGGGCGGGCGAATCCCTCAATGTCGTCTTCTTCGGGGCCTCGCTGACGTGGGGGGCCAACGCCACGGACCAGGCGCTCACCTCCTACCGCGCACAAACGAAGAAACTGCTGGAGGCGCGCTATCCCAGGGCGCGCTTCCAGTGCTATGACGCCGCGATCGGCGGGACCCCGTCCTTGCTGGGCGTCTTCCGCCTCGAGCGCGACGTGCTGGCGCGGAAGCCGGACCTGGTGTTCCTGGACTTCAGCGCGAACGACGACAACTGGGCCGGGAATCCCCTCGTGTTCGCGTCCTACGAGTCCCTCCTGCGGCGCATCATCGGCGACGGCCACGCGCCGGTGGTGGCGGTGATGTTTCCCTTCAAGTGGGAGATCGAGCCGGGCCTGGAGAGCGGCACGACCGCGCACCTCGGAGGCCTGACCCAGCGCCTGAAAATCGCCGCTGCCTACGGCGTCCCCGCCGGCGACGCCGCGGCGCTGGTCATCGAACGGGTCCGCAAGAAGGAGACCACGCTCGACCGCATCTGGGACACTGACGGCGTGCATCCCGGCGACGCCGGCTACCAACTCTTTGCCGACGCGGCCTTCGCCGCTTTTGAGAAGGGCGTGCGCGAAAACGCCGTGTGCGTGGTGCCGGAGAAGATGCTGCACGACAGCCTCTTCATGACCAATCGGCGCGCTGTGCTCGCGGACCTGCTTCCGTCCGACGCGTTGCCCTCAGGGTGGACGCAGGGAAAGCCGCACCTCACGGCTACCTGCCACGACCAGGTGATGTCGCGCTGGCTGGACCGGCTGCTCATCGCCTCGAATCGCAAGCGGGTCAAAAACGCGGAAGGAAAGGAGGAATCAGTCCCCCAGACCCCGGCCACGCTCCGCTTCGAGGTGCGGGCTTCCTTCGTGATGGTGTTCGGCGAGGCCACCATGAACTCTGGGAAGTACCGGATCCGCATCGACGGCAAGCCGCACACCCACCTGCCGGATGGCCAGAAGGAACCGACGGACCTCTACGACATGACCTCCGCCCGCTTCAATGGCAACTGGAGCTACCACAAGACCATTGTGGACAACCTCGATGCGAGCGTTCCCCACGTGCTGGAGATCGAGCCCGTCCTGGACGGGAACGCGGAGCAGGAACTGCGCATCGAAAGCCTGTGCGTGGCGGGGGGTGCCGCCGAGATCAAGGCGCTGCCGACAGTGAGAAACCCATGACGGCTGGCGCACCGAACAATCCATAGGAAAACATGAAGACAGTGAACCGTAATTCCACCGTGCTGGCGCTCGTCGCGCTGCTGGCGGCCCTGTATTGGGCCGCCCCCGCCGCTGCGGCCGACCCTGCCACGCAGATCCGCGAACTCACCGGCGCCGAGACGCGCATTGTCTGGCTCCGCAACAAGCAATGGGAGACCGACAAGCCCAATGTCGACGGCGGCGTCGGCTATTCGATCATGGCGTTCGATACGGGAGGAAAAGGAGAGCGCGAACTGGTTCCCGAAGGCGATATCGTCAATCCTCTCATTTCTCCAAGCGGTAGTCGTGTGATCTACAGCGCGAAGACGGACGGGAAGCTGCGGATGCATTGTGTGGACTGGAATGGTGAGAACAGCCGCCTGCTGGGCGATGGCTTTGCGCAGTGGGCGTGGCGTGACCCGGCGACGGACATCGAATGGGTGTATACGACCAGCATGGTCCACAAAGGCGATTTCGTCTATCGCTTCCAACTCGATGAACCAGAAAAAAGGGAGCGGGTGTTCACGGGCATCGTGGAACAACACCTCTCCCTTTCCGCCGACGGCACCCGCGCGGCGGGTGAGTTTCCGTGGCCCGCCGCCGGCATGCTCTATACCCGCACGGGCCAGGTGGACTTCAAGGACTACCGCACCGGCTGCAACACCTACCTCTCCCCGGACAATTCGTATCTGGTCACCATCATGGACGGCGGCCACAGCCAGGTTACGCTCTACAAGCCCGACGGCAGCAGCCGTGATGTCGGGTTGATTCCGCCCGGCCTCAAGCCGCTGAGGCGCGGCGGCAATGGCTGCATGTGGAACCCGAAATGGGCGTCCGATGCCCGCCACATGGTCGTGGCCGGTCCTTTCGTCAACCTGGGACCCAATCACGCCGACATCTGGCTCGGCCAGTTTGCCGACGATTTCAACTCGATCACGAAATGGGTGCAGGTGACCGACAACGAGTACATGGATGTCTATGCCTATGTCTGGGTCGATCCGGGACTGGGCCAGCATGCGGGCAAGGCCCCGTACACGCTGACAGTGCCGTCGGCCGTGACCGGCCCGTGCAACTGGCAGTGGACCTTTGGCGACGGCGCGAAGGGAACGGAAGCCAAGCACACCTACGGCAAGGCCGGCACCTACAGGGTCACGGCCACGCAAGGGAACCGCACGCTCAAGGGCACGGTTCGCGTGGCCGAGCGGGTGGCGCCGAAGCTGCTCTCCGCGGTGGCGTTCGATGA
>JBJXFS010000100.1:0-3380 GCA_046155625.1 Verrucomicrobiales bacterium
CCACGCTTTTGGCCAGCGCCTTGGCCACGAGGGTCTTGCCGACCCCCGGCACATCTTCAAGGAGCACGTGCTCGCCCGCCAGGAGCGCTACGAGGCACCAGCGGACCACCTCCGGCTTGCCCAGGACGACGCGACCCATGTTCTCCTCCAGCTGCGCCACCAAGCGGTAGAGCTGCTCGCGCGGCAGCGTCTCCAGTTCCTTGGCAGCAGCGGCGTGAAGGTCCATAGGCGAAGATCGCACTTGGGCTAAGAAGTAACAGCAGGCGGGACCGATGGCTGGTTCCGGTTTCCCCCGATTTTCCGAGAAGCGTCTATCCTAGCGGGCCGGATTCAGGATGTCTGTAGTGTGACAGCGGCCCGCCAATACCTCAGGCCAGATTGGCCGCGAAAACACAGCGCGGCAATGCCGGAACCGACTGGCGATCGACCACGAAAAACACGAAGGCACGAAAAAAGGGAATTGGGGCCACCGCGGGCCCTGATCCACACGATGGACACGACCGCGCCGACGAGCGGCTGGGGAACCAACGTGAAAGCGAGCAAATAAAAAGACTCCCGTCCCCTTTTTCCTCTCTGGTTAGAAGAAGTAGGCGGCTGATGCGAAGGATTTTTTTGCAGGTGCATCATTTGGCGGTGGCGGCGCGGGCGATATCGATGTCGCGGCGGGCGTCGTCGGTCAGACGGACCCAATCAATTGTGCGTGTCTTGGAGAGGAACTGCGGGCGGTAGTTCGCGGTGGCGGAAGCGGCGTAGGCTTTCCAATGCGCGAGCCCTGACTCGAGAGCTGAGATCGCTGCCGCTTGTTCGCTCGCAACCCCTGTCGTGCGGAACTCATGCAGGTGGGTGGCGCCACGGATTTTCGAAGCATAGTAGTTGGCGAGGTGGGCGAAGGATTCGATATCGTAAAGGAGTTCGCTGAGCTCTTTGGCGATGGGGCGGCGGGCGGCGCGGACGGAACGCACATAGCCGAGGGCGAGAGACGCGTCGTCCTCGAGTCGATTGGCGACGACCGTGGGCGGCGTCAGGCCTTTCTTCGGATTACCGAGGCGGACCGAGACATACTCGGGAATGGTGAGGAGGTCGGAGCCGGGCATGGTTTTGGTTGAGATGAAATCATCGACCGATATGAAGCCCCTGCGCAGTTCGAGGCAGCCTTCGACGGCCCACCTGAAATCCCAATCGATCCAGTGGAATTGGTTGACGAGAGCGATGGTGCGGGAGGCGGAGGTCCAGGCGTCGAGCAGTGGCTGGGCGGGCACATCGGGAAAGTGATTTTGCACGATGGCGGTGAGGCGGGCGGGCGGCAGGTCGGGGTCGTAGCCAAGGCGGCCCCAGAGCAGGAAGTTGAACCAGTGTTTACGAATCTCGAGGTCGCGCGGGTGATTGGGGCGGGTGCTGATGGATTCGCGCCCCCAGACGTAGCTGTCCGAGCCCATGTCATATCCGGCGGTAAGGTCGGGACCGGGAAGGTTTTTCATGAAGGCGCTGACGTAAGCCGGGTCCGCCCAGCGGAAGTGAAAGAGATCATCGTTGCGGAGATTCCACCAACTCTTGATGCCATATTTCTTTAAGTCGGGAATGATTTCCTTCTCCGCCCATTGCGGCGCGGGCGTGGAGTGAAGACGGGCGCGGGTGTATTTATAGCTGAGATTAATCGGGTCGGGATAGCGACGGACAAAGCTATCCATGATCCGGCCCACGCCGGCTTGCCAAACTCGGTGGTAGACTTCGATAGACCTGCCCGGCTGGAGTTTCTTCGCGTCGAGAATGCCTTCGCCGTAGGTGGCCCAGAGCCACTTCTCGCGACCAAATTCATCGTCGCGATCCTCCATGTTTTCGCCGGGGGTGAAGCCAATGCCCGCAAGATCGGGATAGGTGAGGATGAACTCACGCACACAAGCACGGAGGTAGGCGATGGTGCGGGGGTTGGTCTGGTCGTTGTTGACGCCGTAGAGGCCGGCGTCGCCTTTGAGGTTTTCCTGTTGGCGATACCAGCCGGCCGGAGCGAGGCTGTTCATCCAGATGTTCCAGGTGACGAAGTGGACTTCGATGCCGCGGTCTTTGGCGTGGCGCATGACGCGACGCCAGAACTCGATTTTTTCATCCATGGTCATCGACTTGAGGACGATGAGGTTGTCGAGCACGGGTTGGGAGACGCCGCTGCCGGCGATGAATTTCGCGACGGATTCTTCGGTGCGGTCGGTGTCGAGAGGGAAGGCGGTGCCGCAGACGTCACGCAGCGCGGCATCGGGGTAGTCAGCAAGTTTCACCATCGAGGGAAACGGGTGCGGGTTCCAGAGGGTGAGAGTGTTATAGCGGTGCCGAGCCATGCTATCGAGGAACTCGCGCCAGAACTCGAAATTCCACATCTCAGCGATGTTGGACTGAGCGGCGTCGCCAGCGTCCTGATACGAAGGGTTACGGATATCGAGCGGGATGTTGAACTTCAGGCCGCGGCGGGCGACGTGGGGTTGGCCGGTGGCAGGTTGGACGCGTGAGGCGGCGCCGGAAGCGAGGCGGAGCTGTTCGGCGAGTTCGAGGCCGCCGTAGAGGAGGCCACGGGGATCACCGCCGCGGACGGTGATGGCTCCGGTCGCAGAATCGCGGTAGAGGACGTAGGCCTGAGGGGCGAGCGTTGGGTCGAGGTTGAGGGAGATAGCCGTGGTATGGCCGGAGGCCGGAAGGGCGGCCTGAATCTCGGTTGCGGCGAAGGCGGCCTGAGGCAGGCTGGAGTCAAATTGCAGGCTCGCGGCGTATCCGTTGAGCGAGATAAGGGCGAAGGACAGGATGGGGACGAATTTCATGGGGGAGTGGTGATTGATTGCTAGGGAGTTATTCCCGGACTTTCCATGGTTAAATTGTACTTCGTTTCTCCTGACGGATTGCTGGTTATTGCGGCGGCGCACAGAATAAATACGCCGATGGATTGAACAGTCTTTGGCATGGGCCTCACCAGCGGACTCCAAAAGGACTCCAAAAGGGGACGGGAGTCTTTTTTCGTGGCGAGCGATCGATTATTCTGGCGGAATGCCAAGACGAGCGCGGGCGATTGAGGGCGGGTTGGTGTATCACGTGCTCAACCGGAGCAACGCGCGGGCAACCTTGTTTCGGAAAGCCGCCGATTACGAGGCGTTTCTGCAAGTCCTGGACGAGGCGCAGCGACGGCTGCCGCTGCGAATCCTCGCGTACTGCGTGCTGAGCAATCACTGGCACTTCGTGGTCTGGCCAGAACCAATAAAAAGACTCCCGTCCCGAATGGCATCAAAATAGCCGCTGACGCTTGTGGGGCAAGTGTTAAGCGTCGCTGTCGTAGCATTGCCAGCGGGCGCGGGCTTGGGCGTTATGTGCTGAGCCTGCGTAGAACGGTGAGTGACCAACGG
>JBJXFS010000105.1:0-32397 GCA_046155625.1 Verrucomicrobiales bacterium
TTGGTTGCCACGTATGCTCGATCGGCGCGTGATCTGCTGTACGATTCGGATTGGGGACGCCTGCGAATGGGGCTGATTGTCGCCATGATGGTTTACAATTGGACGGAAGTTGGCTTCAGGACCACCCATCCCTTGTTTCTGATGCTCTACATTATAGCCATTGATGTTGCGGCTCAACGTACCATTGCGTCCGCGAGGTCAAGTGAGCGCAGTGAGACTGAGGCGTCCGCGGATAGAGACTCGGCCGTTTGCTACGGAAGCTGATTCATTCCCCGCTTTCAGATGTGGCCTGATCCACCAATGCGAAAACTTGCGGTCATAATTTTTGTCGCGGGGTGTATTGCAGCCGGAGTCAGTACGCTGGTCGGCCGCTGGATTGGTATTCCTCAAGCCGAACCAACGTATCGGCGTATCGGACCAAGTGAAGGTCCGCAGGTCTTCTGTGGCGGTTCGTCGCTCGTACAAATGGGAATTGAGTGGGGGGCTGTTTCCCGGTCGCTGAATCGGGGGGTGGAGAACTGGGGAATCGGCGGATCCACACCAGAAATCTGGGAAGCGAGCCAGAAGTTGTCTGTCCACTCCGACTGCGCGATTATCGGAGTGTCCCTGTATGATCTTAACGAACACAGGTTATGCGACGTTCGGGCAAATCTCGTGCCACTTCACGGAACTCTCCGTGATCTCTGGCGGTCACACGCCGGTTGGCCGTTGGCCAAGCGGATTATCAGCCAGTATCCGTTAGCGTTGGTGCGGACGTTCTTTCCGACGGCCGGGAGGTCGGACGCTGTCTTGGTAGGATTGAGGGAGCGTGTTCGGTCAATCGCGGGGCTTGAGACGGCCAAGGAGGACCAAGCGCGTGCCCTGGTATTGCCGCCGAAAGGTCTTCTTAAATTTGGAGATAATGCGACAAAGCTTGGTGATCTATCGGAAGGGCGGCTGAGGAGGAGATTGGCGATGATGCGCGCTGACTGTCAAGGGCAACACGATTTTGACGGGCCGAAGATGGAGGCCTTGAAAAGAATGATAAGGACCGGAAGTATCAACGGACGAGTGATCATCGTGGTCATGCCCGTATCGCCCGCCTATCAGGGAGAATTCGCTCACGAAAAGGTAGGTACAAAGTTTGAACAATCTATCAAGCGAATCGATGCGGAGAACCCTAGCGTCGAAATCGTGCGTCTGGACGTCCTTTCGACGCTTGCCTCAAACGAGTACTTTAGCGATCCGGTGCATCTGAACGGGGAAGGGAGACGGATTGCAACCGAAGCCTTTTTGCAGGCTATTGAGCCGCCTAACAAGGGACAATGATTTTCACAACATTCGAGTTTTTATTGTTTTTCATGATTGTGCTCGGAGTCCGTCAGACTCTGAGCTCATTCCCGGCAGAAAAGTGGTTTCTCCTGATAGCCAGCTACCTGTTCTACATGAGCTGGAGCATCCCCTGTGGGGCGCTCATTTTTGCCAGCTCGATTGTCGATTATTGGGTGGGCCTAAGATTGGGTCGGTTGGAGGATCCACGGAAACGCAAATTTCTGCTGGTAGTCAGCATTGTTATCAATCTTGGTTTCCTAGGTTTTTTTAAGTACACAAACTTCCTACTGGACAACCTAGAATGGGGACTGGGCGCCTTCGGATTGCACGTCAATCCATGGCATTACGATATTCTTCTGCCTGTCGGCGTCTCATTTTTCACCTTTCAGAGCATGAGCTACACGATTGACGTGTATCGTCGGGAAATCGACCCATGTAGAAACCTTCGTGATTTCCTGCTCTTTGTTTCATTCTTTCCTCAACTCGTCGCCGGCCCGATCGTTCGGGCGAAGGACTTCCTGCCTCAACTTTACACGAAAGTTCGCGCTAGTGCCGCGGACGTCGAGGCGGGCCTCGCCCAATTCGCGGTCGGAGCCGTTAAAAAGTGCGTGATTTCAGATCAGATTGCGCCAAGCGTCGACTTGATCTATGCCTCACCATCCAGCTACGACGGACTCACCCTCTTCTTGGGGGCTCTTGGTTACTCCGTTCAGATATACTGCGACTTTTCCGGCTACTCGGATATGGCCATCGGTTGCGCAAGAATAATGGGATATCGGTTCCTGGAAAACTTCCAGATGCCGTACTCCGCGGTAAACATTACCGAATTCTGGCGCCGCTGGCACATTTCCCTTTCTTCATGGTTCCGCGATTACGTCTACATCCCGCTGGGAGGCAATCGCCAAGGCATCGGACGTACGTACTGCAACTTGCTTGTCACCATGCTCCTCTGCGGCCTTTGGCATGGTGCCAGTTGGAACTTTGTTTTGTGGGGAGCTCTGCACGGAGTGGCACTGGCGCTACACCGCTTATGGGGGCGGGGAGAGGTGGCTAGTCATGCTGATCGGTCGTATATAGAGAACCTCATCGTTACGCTGCCCGCCCGGACTCTGACACTCGCTGTGGTCGTTGTTGGATGGATACTTTTCCGGTGCCCGACCTTGCCGGAGGCCTGGACCTACATATCGCGTATGACGATGTGCACTTCCGAAGGGGTGCGGATGCTGTCGCCGCACATCCTTGGCGCCATTCTGGTTGTGGTCGGTGTGCACATGTGCATACAAAAGAATCGTTTATGGTCTGAAGAAACCACGACTAAGTCAATTCAAGTAAGGCTGATATCCTATAGTTCATTGATGGTAATCATAAGCTTGTTTTCCGTTTTGGAATCATCGCCATTTATCTATTTCCAGTTTTAGGATTGAAAGCGGGAAACCCAATATTATCTTGTATTCAAGAAAAAACAATATGAACACGAGTAGCAAGACGTTTTCCGCTACGGCCGAGACGTATAGAACAGAAGTGCGGGTCCGGGGAAAGGCAATCTTAGTACCGGCCATCATCATTGGTGAGCGGACCATTGTAGCAAATGGGAAGTATGTTAAAATAGCAAGAATTAAGGACGAGGCCTTTGTCCAAGGAGAGATTGTGGCGAATCTGGATGAAACGTTAGCTGCGATTTCAGCTTATCAGTGCAAAGCTGATATCTTCTGCTTTTCGCAGAAAATTGGAGAGGATGCCCCTAAGTACACGCATTATTTTGAATGGGAAGATTTTGCTGTCATTAATATTACTTCCTATGAAGACTGGTACAAAACGAAGATAAAAAAAGATGCCCGAGAGAACATCCGCCGTGCCGCCAGAGAGGGGATTCGTGTCGAGTCAGTGCCTTACAATGAAAAACTGGTGCAGCAGATAAAGGAACTTTATGATGAGACTCCTATACGCCAAGGCAAACGTTTCTGGCACCATGGTAAATCACTTGAAGAAATTGATATTCTTCACGGCACATACAAAGATAGGGCAGAGTTTATTGCTGCTTATCTTGGTTCCGAGTTTGTGGGCTTCTTAAAAATGGTATATGTCGATAACTTTGCAAAAACAATGCATGTCATAAGCAAGGAGAGGCATTTTCAAAAACGACCAACCAATGCACTGATTGCCAAAGCTGTCGAGATCTGCGCCGAGAAGGGATTATCACATTTAATTTACGGTGAATTTACTTTTGGCGGCAAGCGGTCTAGTTCGCTTTCCGAATTCAAGCAAAGGAATGGCTTTGAACGTGTTGCATACCCTACGTATTATGTGCCATTAACTGTCAAGGGCCGCCTCGTATTGAAACTAGGACTGCACAAGGGTCTCAGGGCAAAACTCCCGCCTGCTTTGATCGAGAGAGCGCTAAAGTTGCGATCGATGCTGTATAAGCGTGGCTTAGGTCCAAAGGGGAATTCATAGCGGCAACCATTGTCCGTGCGAGTATCGTTGAAATATGGAAGAAAAGATGGCGCGAGTTTTCAGAATTTTATAGATTTGTTTAAGTGCGTAAATGAAGATAGCATATATCTGCCCCTATCACGGTAGGCAATTACAGGAGCGACGCCCGGTAACACGCAATCGGAGCCTCGCGGCTAACATGAAGATTGGCCTGATTACCAAAGCGCTCGCGGAGAATGGCCATTCCGTGACGATGATTTCGCAAGGGGAAATTGTTGAGAACCACTTCAAGTATTACGCGGGCTTCTGCGACACAACTGAGGACTTCGATGGTGTGCCTGTTTATTATGCGTCGGCGGTTCCTATACGACGGATCAATGGACGCTGGTCGGCGTACCAGGTTCAGCGATTGTTAGCGAGATTGCACAGTGAGAATCCCTTTGACTGCGTCATCATCTACAATCTCAAAATGCCGCAAGTCTATTGCGCGCTATTTGCCAGGGAGGTTCTTCGGCTTCCCGTTCTTTTCGAGTATGAAGACGACGCCTTTACGCCGTTCCCTGGTGAGAAGGCAAGTGGTCTCCTGCACGCCTGGCACCAAAAGCGTTACCGAAATGTACTAAGGAAAGTTTCAGGGTGCATGGCGGTTTCGCCGTACTTGCTTGCCCAAACACCAGAGAATGTTCCTAAACTGTTAATCAGGGGAATAGTTGCAAACGAGATCGAGGAGGCGGTGCAACTTTACGGAAGAACGAAATTCAACCGAGTCGTGTTTTCCGGAACACATTCGCTTCCACAAGGCCTAGAACAGCTCATCGAAGCGTGGCAGAAAAGTCCCTTGTCGGGCTGGGAACTACATATCGCTGGAGAAGGCCCATTAACGCCAAAGTTGAAGTCAATGGCAAGCGAGGATACTTCCATAGTCTTCCATGGATTATTGAGCCGCATGGAAAATGCGAAATTGCTTGTATCGGCAAAGCTGGCAATTGTTCCTTACAACACCTTCGACAACCCAGGACGCGGCTTCGCGTTTAAGACGATCGAGTGTTTGGCCGCGGGACTCCACGTCATTAGCACGCCCATGGGAGAGGTGGAAAAAGAGCTTGCGGAGGGAATGACTATAATTAACGACAACAATCCAGAAACCATCGTCAAAGCTCTCAATCGATCTGTAGAGGAAAAAGTCTGGGAGAAGACTGCCCAGACTGCTGCATGTAAAAACTACGGGTTTGCAAATGTCTGCGAAGCAATTGGTCAATTTGTTCACCGTGCGTGTGAATACCACAGGCATTCGCAATTTGTCTGAATGCACACACGAAGAAAATCTTATTCCTTGCTATGTTTACCCACAAAACCATCCTTATAACCGGCGGCACAGGTTCTTTTGGCAACGCAATTGTGCGTCGATTCCTGCATACGGACATCGGCGAAATCCGAATATTCAGCCGGGATGAGAAAAAGCAGGACGACATGCGGAATGAGTTGCGGGATCCAAAGCTTAAATTTCACATCGGTGATGTGCGCAATTTGGCGAGTGTGAGTGACGCAGCACGTGGGGCGGACTATATTTTTAGCGCGGCCGCATTAAAACAGGTCCCTTCATGCGAGTTTTATCCGGTGGAAGCGGTCGCGACGAATGTACTGGGGACAGACAATACTCTCACTGCGGCAATCAACCATGGGGTGAAGGATGTGGTTGTTCTGAGTACGGACAAGGCGGTTTATCCGATCAATGCCATGGGGATGTCGAAGGCCTTGATGGAGAAGGTGGCTGTGGCCAAATCGCGAGGGAGGGGACCTGGGGATACGACAATCAGTGTGACACGGTATGGGAACGTGATGGCGTCGCGTGGTTCGGTCATACCCTTGTTTGTGAACCAGATCAAGACAGGCCGTCCAATCACGATCACGGATCCAGAGATGACACGCTTTATGATGTCGCTGGATGATGCGGTGAATCTCGTTCTCTTCGCATACGAAAACGCGAAGGGGGGCGACACGTTCGTGCAGAAGGCGCCAGCGGCGACGATTGGGCAGTTGGCACGTGTGCTGAAACAAATATTTAACTCGAACACAGAGGTCCGCATTATCGGGACGCGGCACGGAGAAAAGAAGCACGAAACATTGTTGAATCGGGAAGAAATGGTGCGAGCAGAAGATTTTGGGGAATACTATCGAATTGGGGCGGATGCCCGGGACTTGAATTACGCGCTCTATTTTGAGCAGGGATCGCAGCGAGTCGATGAAGCCGACGATTACACTTCGGGAAATACGGCGCGGTTGAGCGATCTGGAGTTGGAGGCAATGCTGCTTAAACTTGAGTTTATCCAGGAGGAATTGGGACAAAGTCACCGCGGTTCGGTGTAATCCGGACCGCCTCGGCGGAATTCCATTGTGCCAACCAAAGAAATGAAAAAAGTGCTTGTCACGGGGGCTTCGGGCTTCATCGGTCGTCATCTTGTCGTAGCGCTGCGAAGAAAGGGATATGATGTGCGCGAGTTGGGCAGGAACGCCACGCCAGACGATTGGCAACATGCGGTAAGCGACATCGACATCGCTTTTCATCTTGCTGGAATCAATAGAACGACGCGGGAATCCCAGTTTCAGGAGGGAAACGCTGAATTGACCCGAAGGCTCTGCCGCGATCTAGAGGCCACTGGGCGAGCGACGCCTTTGGTGCTCAGTTCCTCCTCCCAAGCCGACTCGGGGGAAACAGCCTATGGTCGGAGCAAACGCGATGCGGAATCGGCGGTGAAAGCGTATCAGAAGGCAACCGGGGCGCCAGTCTACATATACCGCTTATGTAACGTTTTTGGGAAGTGGAGTCGCCCGAACTATAACACCGTAGTGGCAACCTTTTGTCACAATTTGAGCCGGGGATTGCCGGTCACAGTCACGGATCGGTCGGCGGCGCTGCGATTTGTCCATGTAGACGATGTGGTAGCGTCGTTCTTGCGAAATGCCGAAACGAATGACTGTGAAACACCGGAAGCTTTTCTAGAGGCAGGCCCGATTCGGAACATCACTTTGGGGGAACTTCACGATCTTCTAGCCTCATTCCAAAGGGATCGAAAAACCTTCGTTCTCCCGGACTTAAGTGATCCGCTCATCAAATGCCTTCACTCCACATTTCTCTCATTTGTCGAGACAAAGGATTTGGCCAACCCGGTGGAAATGAAGCAAGATAATCGGGGCTGGCTATTCGAACTAATAAAATCCCCCCATGTCGGACAGATATTCGTATCCACCACGAAAGCCGGTGTGACACGGGGAAATCACTATCACGATCGAAAGGTGGAGAAGTTTTGCGTGATCCAGGGACGCGGAATAATACGCTTTCGACAAGTAGGTCAGTCCGCGGTTTTTGAATATCCTGTGGATGATATGAAGATTCAGGTGGTCGATATTCCGCCGGGATATACCCATTCGATCACGAACATCGGAGAGACTGATATGATCACGCTATTCTGGGCAAACGAGATATTCGATGCCTCGGCTCCTGATACATACTTTCTTCCAGTGCATGCTGATTAAGATAGCGGCCGTTCCCGCAGCACAACCCGTGGCAGCGCGGCTGCAGACAAGACTATGCGTACTGGCGAGCCTATGAAGGTGATGACGATCGTCGGGACGCGGCCCGAAGTGATTCGCTTATCAAGGGTGGTGGAACGACTTCGAGATGTGACGAACCACGTGCTGGTTCATACTGGGCAGCATTACGATTTCGAATTCAAAGATCTCCTCTTCAATCAGTTGGGACTTGCTCCAGCAGATATTTCGCTCAATACGGCATCAGAATCGACGGCCAGTTCAATGGCGAACGTAATAGCCCAGGCTGACAGGGTTCTGGGGGAAGAACGCCCCGATGCGCTGCTTGTGCTTGGCGATACCACAAGTTGCTTGGCGGCCATTCCCGCACAGCGTCGCGGGATCCCGGTTTTTCACATGGAGGCAGGAAACAGGTGTTTCGACAGGCGTGTACCTGAGGAACTGAACCGAAAAATCGTCGATCACGTGAGCGATGTCAATTTGTGCTATAGTGAGCAGAGTCGGACAAATCTTCTTAGAGAAGGTTTGTCGCCAGACCTTGTCATAAAAACAGGTTCGCCCCTGAAGGAAGTACTGGAGTATTACGCTCCCAAGATCGCGGTTTCGACGATCCTGGTTGACTTGGGATTGAACCCTGGAGAGTATTTTGTCGCCAGCCTCCATCGCCAGGAATTAGTTGATTCCCCTGAGTCGTTGATGTGTGTGCTGCAAGGAATTACTGACCTCGCGAAGGATTACCAACGGCCGGTTGTTTTTCCCATCCACCCAAGAACTCGACAGCGCTTAGAGGAGGTGGGATGGGAGTGGAATTCTCATGTCCGCCTGCATCCGCCGTTGGGCTTCTTCGAATTTGTAACCCTTCAGCGCAACGCCTTGTGCGTACTCACGGACAGCGGGAGCATTTCGGAAGAAAGCTCCATACTTGGTTTCCCCGCCGTCACGCTGCGGGACACGCATGAGCGTGCGGAAGCCATGGACGAGGCGTCGGTAGTTCTGGCCGGCTATTCCCCGGACCGACTTCGGCAGGCCGTGGACCTGACCATAGCGCAGTTCAAGCATTATGGGCCTCTCGCCATGCCGACGGACTATAGCGGCGAGGCCGTTTCATGGAAGGTCGCGAAGATCATTCTGAGCTACACCGATTACGTCCGATCACGGGTTTGGCGGGGATCGCTTCCAGCAGTTTAGTCGTATCCCAGTGGCCTTCGAAGCAAACAAGGAAATGCCGCAAGAGGTCGTCGAACCGAGATTGGAGGATGCCGTGTCGGCCGGAGCCGAGACGCGCGGATGGGAATCGACGCCGCTGGTAGGCAATCTGAAATCAAAGACGTTTTCGAGTGCCCTCATTACTGCCTGTTCGCAGGCAGTACAACTCGTCATCACCATGGGTACGACGATGGTATTGGCTCGAAAGATCGCCCCTGAGGCTTTCGGTTTGGTAGCCATGGTTATGGTGATATTTGATTTTTTAAGGATCTTCAAGGACGCGGGATTGTCCGTGGCGACCATTCAGCGGGAATCACTGAGTGAAGCTCAAATTTCAAATCTTTTTTGGATTAATACTGCGGTGGGAGGAGGTGTATCCCTGCTGCTATTGATCTCAGCCCCATTTATCGCGTGGTTCTATCGCGAACCCATTCTTGTTCCGATAACTGTGGCCTTGTCTGGGACCTTTCTGCTCTCCGGGTTAGCAGTGCAGCATTTGGCGTTGTTGAAGCGACAAATGGACTTCAAGAGTGTGGCAAAAGTCCAGGTGACGGCCTTGCTCGTGTCGTCTGGAATCGGAATCGGCGCTGCTTGGTGGGGGGCGGGGCTTTGGTCGTTGGTAGCCATGCAGGTCAGCCAAGCGGTAGCGGTGTTTATCTTGGCTTGGTTTTCCGTTGACTGGAGGCCATCAAGACCTCGGCGGGACAGCGGAACCGGTTCTCTGGTGCGATTTGGAGCCAACGTCAGTTTAAGCAGCCTGATCTGGAGCATTGCTCGGGGGTCTGACGGACTGTTGATCGGAAGAATGTATGGGGCAGAAGCTGTAGGGTTGTATACGCGAGCGGGTGCATTGCTTATGCGTCCGCTGAATCAATGCTTGGTGCCGGTGAACGATGTGTTCGTACCGGTGCTTTCGCGCCTGCAATCAGATCCCGCGCGATACAGGTCCACCTTTCTTCAAGCGTACGAGTGTATTGCGTTGGGTGGGTTCTTTGGAACGGGACTTGTTTTGGCCCTCGCCGAACCGATCGTGCTCGTAGTGTTGGGAACGAGCTGGAGTCAAGCCATCCCGGTGTTTGCCGCGTTCACCATCATGACACTTTATGTTCCGCTTCATTCGACCTCAAGCTGGCTGTTCTCGAGTCAAGGCCGGGGTTCTGATTGGCTGCGCACTGCCGGTATTATGTCCGCACTGACCGTGGCGGGGATTCTGGTAGGACTCCCGTTTGGTGCCCGTGGGGTGGCACTGAGCTTGGCTGTATCTGGATTGTTTTTGCAGACTCCAGTGGTCTTTTGGGTTGCTGGGCGCAAGGGCCCTGTCCATACCAAGGACTTGTGGCGAGGGTATCTCCGGCAAGCACCAGTGTGGTTTGTCGTGTGCGGAAGTACCCTGCTCGTGAAGTTCGCTTTAAACTCGTTGGCACCGCTTCTGCAGCTGCTGGTGGCAGTACCCGCGGGCCTCTTGGCGGGTAGTGCCTTTGTTGCGATCTATCCACCAGCGCGCGAGGTAGTGGCGAATTTGTGGAAGGCTGTGGGCTCTTGGCGGGGTGGGATGGTGAAGAAGTGATCGATCGTGATTCTCTCGGTTCTCTGTAAAAGTAATGCCCACTCTCATTCTCAAACTCGGCGCCACGGGTGACGTGGTGCGCACGACCACGGTGTTGCCTCGGTTGCTGAATGGCCGGAGCTGTGGAGGCGAAGTGACATGGGTGACGGCGGAGAAGAATCTGTCGATGGTGGACGGGCTGGGTGGGGTCCGGGCGGTGGGGTGGGAGCGGTGGGAGGGGGCGTTGGACCGGGAGTATGATTTGGTGATCAATTTGGAAGACACGGACGATGTGGCGGAGTTGGCGGAGGAAGCTGTGAGACGGAGCGGCGGTCGAGCGCGGTTATTCGGGGCGAAGCGGCAGGCGGGCGGTGGGCTCGGGTACACCGAGGATGCGGGCGGGTGGTTTGACTTGAGTTTGCTCAGTCGATTTGGGCGGAAGCGGGCGGACGGGTTGAAGTATGAGAATCGGCGGACCTATCAGGACTTGTTGTTTGAAGGGCTGGGGTGGGAGTTTCGGGGAGAGGCGTATGCGTTGCCACGGGCCGAGCCAACTGGGTTGAGTGGCGACGTCGCGATCTCGCCGGTGGCTGGGGCCGTGTGGCCGATGAAGGCGTGGGCGTATTACGGCGAGCTGCAGCGGGAGTTGGAGGGTCGGGGCTTCACTGTCAACGTGCTCCCGACGCGGGCGACGCTGCTGGAGCATTTGGGCGATGTGCAAGGGCATCGGGTGCTCGTCAGCGGCGACAGTTTGCCGATGCACCTGGCGCTTGGGAGCGGCGTGCGGTGCGTGACGCTCTTCAACTGCACAAGCCCGTGGGAAATCCACGACTACGGCCTGATGAGCAAGTTGATTTCGCCGCTCCTCGGCGAGTTCTTCTACCAGCGAGGGTTCGACGAGCGGGCGACCAAAGCTATTTCTCTGGAGGAAGTATTGGAAGCGACTTTGAAGCAAATGGGTTCTTAGTTCTTGGTTCTTAGTTCTTGGTTCTTGGTTTATCTGCGGAAAGAGTTTGTTGGCCGTGTCATTATTTCTTTGGATGCGGAGTGCGCGATTGAGCGGGTTTCTGGATCGCGGGGCATGTCGTAAAGTATCAATGCCATGACAGCAGAATCATTCGGGACGATGGCGGAGCCACAACCTAGGTGGGACATGCGGCCAAGGAAAGCTGTGCAGGATTTACCGCAGACTTCACCTGAAACCAAGAAGGAAGGTCCGCGAACCGTCGCTCACAGCGGCGCTCCTCACCGGCCCCAACTCCGTGCCTAAAGCTCTGAACCAAGAACCAAGAACCAAGCAGCGCCGCCTTGGTCCAACGGCCTGCCAGCGCCAGCAGTGCTCGCCCGTCTCTCACCGCGGCGCTCCTCACCGGTCCCAACTCCGTGCCTAAAGCTCTGAACCAAGAACTAAGAACCAAGAACCGAGAACAGAGGAGCGCCGCCCCGATCCAGCGGCCTGCCTGCGCCAGCAGTGCTCCCCCGGCCCTCAACTCGGCGCTCCTCACCGCGGCGCTGCTAACCGGTGGCGGCGACAAGCCGTATGCGTTGGGGATGGCGGCGGCGCTGACGGCAGCGGGGGTGGGGGTGGACTTTATTGGCAGCGACGATCTGGATGTGCCGGAAGTGCGGGGAAATGCTCGGGTGAAGTTTCTGAACCTGCGCGGCGACCAGAATCCGCGGGTAGGCGCGGTGGAAAAGCTGCGCCGGGTGTTGGTGTACTACGGGCGTCTGCTCTGGTACGCCGCCACGGCGCGGCCGCGGACTTTCCATCTGTTGTGGAACAACAAGTTTCAGGTCATCGACCGGACGCTGGTCATGCTGTACTACCGGCTGCTTGGCAAGCGGGTCGTCATGACCGTGCACAACGTGAATGCGGGCGAGCGAGACGGCAACGACTCGTGGGTGAATCGGGCCACGCTGCGGTCTCAGTATGCCCTCTGCGACCATCTGTTCGTCCACACCGAGCGGATGAAGCGCGAGCTGGTCGAAGGGTTTGGGGTGCCGCCCGAAAAGGCGAGTATCATTCCGTTTGGCATCAACACGACCGTCCCGAATACCGCGCTCACTTCGGACGAGGCGCGGCGGAGGCTCGGCTTGAGTCCGCAGCACAAGGTGATGCTGTTTTTTGGGAATATTGCTCCGTACAAGGGACTGGAATACCTGGTGTCAGCCTTCCAAAGATTGGCTTCGGAGGATCCGGAATATAGGCTGGTCGTCGTCGGTCGACCAAAGGAATGCGACGCCTACTGGCAGCCGATCGAGGAGCTGTTGGCCGCAGCGCCGTTGCGCGACCGGGTGGTGCGGCGGATCGAGTATGTGCCTGACGAGGAGACGGAGGTGTATTTCAAAGCGGCCGACATTCTGGTGCTGCCGTACACGCATGTGTTTCAGAGCGGCGTGTTGTTTCTATCGTACGGCTTTGGCGTGCCGGTGGCGGCCACCGATGTCGGGTCGCTCAAGGATGAGATTGTCGAGGGCGAAACCGGGGTCGTGTGTCGTCCCTGTGACAGCGTCGACCTGACCCGCGCGCTTCGGGAATTTTTCGCCAGCGAGATGTATGCGCAACGCGGCGAGCGTCGGGCGCAGATCGTCGCCCACGCCAAATCCCGCTACTCGTGGGATATCGTCGCCGCCATCATTACGGGCGTGTATCGGGCCCTTTGAGAAGGGCGTTCTTGGTTCTTGGTTCTTGGTTCTTGGTTCTTGGTTCTTGGTTCTTGGTTCTTGGTTCTTGGTTCTTTGGAAATGGGTGAACTGCGAAGCCCTTGAGTTGGTGTACCGGATTTATCAGGCGCTCGAACCCGCTTATCCCGATGAGGTGCGACTCGGGATTAAGGTGGGACGAGACCTCCTGGGCTCGTAGGCGGTTTGGACGTCCCAGTGGCGGCGCGATTTCGAATTTTGGGTGACTTTACTGAGGGGAGACCCAACCGTCGTCTGCGCGACGAAGCCTTTCCATTGTTCGGGAAATCGTCCAAAAAGTTGTGAACTGCAAGGAGATGGAACACTCTCCCCGCCTACGAGCCCTGGAGGTCTCGTCCCACCTCGTGCGCCATGTCCTCGCGTAGCTAAAACGGAAGGAGCTACGCGGAAGCACCTTAGTTCGACAAGTTGCTTCGTGGACAACAACGAGGAAACGACACGAGATCATCAGTAGCCCGAACGAGCCAGCTGCCCATTGGACGAAAAACTGGCAGCGACGAACCAAGAACCAAGAACCAAGAACCAAGAACGGCCCCTCCCATGTTATTCGGATTGATCAATCGCCGTGAGCGGTGGGGGTTGTCGGCGCGCGGGTGGCTGGTCGGACTGATCACGGTGGTAGCGGGAGGGTGGGGGCTGGTGGTGACGGTGTATCCGTTTCTAGCGGTGACGGAGCGGGTGCCGGCGGAATATTTGGTGGTGGAAGGGTGGATCGGACGACCGGCGATGGAGGCGGCGGCGGCGGAATTCGAGCGGGGCGGGTATCGCTGGGCGATCAGCACGGGCGGGCCGGTCGATGGTTTGGGGCACTACATCAATGATTTTCAGACGACCGCGAGCGTAGGGGCCGATGTGCTTCGGGCGGTCGGCGTGCCGGCCGATCGGATCCAGATGGCGCCGGCGCGGGTGCATGGCAATGATCGCACGTTTACAGCGGCCGTGGCGCTGCGCGAGTGGCTTGAGGAGAAACAAATCGATGTCCGCGGAATGAATGTCGTTACAGAGGAGGCGCATTCGCGTCGCACCCGTTTGCTTTACCAAATGGCTTTTGGCGAAAGCATTCCCGTCGGGGTGATTTCCATCCCCAGCGCTGACTACGATAGCCGCCGGTGGTGGGAGTCGAGCGCCGGGGTCCGCGAAGTGCTCGCCGAAAGCATCGCCTACCTGTACGCGAAACTCATTTTTCGGCCGTAGGCTCTCTTCGTTCTTCGTTCTTCGTTCTTTGTGCGAAAGCGAAATATAGAACTGCATCATTCACCAGCAACCCATGGTTTTGACTGAACACTGACTACTGATTACTGTTTACCGAAAAATCATGCCTCGTTCGAATCCGACCAACTAAGCGTGAAGAACGAAGAACAAAGAACGAAGAACGGCGAACCGGAAACTGAGAGCGGTTCCTTCTTGCGGCGAATTGTTGTCGTCGGCGCGAACGGGTTATTGGGATCGGCGGTGGCGCGGCGGCTGGGAGCGGACGAGAGGCTTGAGATAACGCGGCTGGACCGGAGCCAGATGAATCTGGGGGACGAGAGATTGGTGGAGCGGGTATTGGAGCCGTTGGAATTCGACTGGCTGGTCAACGCGGCGGCGTACACGAAGGTCGACGATTGTGAAGTGCAATCCGAGCATGCCATGAGGATCAACGGCTTGGCGCCGGGGCTGCTGGCGCGGATCTGCCGGGAGAAGCGGGCGCGAATGCTGCATGTTTCGACCGACTATGTGTTCGATGGCCGGCTCGACCGGTCGTACACGGAGGAGGATGCGCCGAATCCGCTGAGCGTGTACGGGAGGTCGAAATTGAGGGGCGAGGAGGCGGTGCGGGCGGCGGACGCGGCGCACTTGGTGGTGCGGTTGTCCTGGATGTTCGGTCGTGATCGACCGGGCTTCCCCGACTGGGTGGTCCGGCAGGCGGCGTCCGGGGGACTGCGGGTGGTGGCTGAAAAGCGCGGGTGTCCGACCTATGCCGAGGACGCGGCGGAGGCGGTCCTCGCGTTGGTGAGTATGGCTTCTCCGCCGAAAGGCGTGCTTCATTTTTGCAACCCGCCGGCCTGTTCGTGGTATGAATACGCCTGTGAAGTCGTGCGGCTCGCCGGCTGCGACGTGACTCCCTTCCCCATTCGGCTGGCCGATTTGCCGGGGCTGCCCGCCCCCCGACCCGACAATTCCGCCCTCGATCCCGGACGCCTCGAACGGCTCCTCGGTCGCCCCTGCCGGCCGTGGCCCATCGCCTTGGCCGATTACTTTGCCGAAAAGTATTCCGCTGGAGTGGGCGGACGCGTCCGCGCTTTAGAATAAACCCCAAGCGTGGGGTTGGTGTACCGGATTCGTCCGGAGCGAGAAGTTTGTCGATTTTTCGTGCTTATGATTGAGCGGAACGAAACTCCAATCTAATGAATGAAGGCGGCATTGAGGTGGGACGCGACATCCCGGGCGCGTAGGCGGTGAAGGCGCACCATCCGGGAATGGTCTTCCCTTCTCTAGTGATGGACTAGTTGTTCACGCCCGGAGATTTATTCCCCTTACCGCGTTTTCCCAAGTCGCTATGCCTGGTCAAGGGGCACCGCTTGAGAAGACGAGAAGCCGCTTCTTTCACCACGCTCCCACCGGCTACGCGCCCGGGAGGTCGCGTCCCACCTCCAGCTTCAAACGCCCGCCCAAACCGTTTTCAAAGGATGCAAGTTCTTCTGATTCAAAGCTCTTTGACGATGGCTGACCACGCCGGCGAGGCGTAAGATTATCCACGCCTGGCACGGCTCTCGGCGCAAATAGGCACAAACTCCAAGTACCGGATTCATACGGAGCGCGAAGCGGATGCGCTATCAGACGCTTCGCGTTGACGTGAATTTTTGCGGATCCAACGTCTCTTTTCGGGTGAACGCTTGACTCGATGCAATCGACTGTGTCGAATCGAAAACTCGCTCGAAGGGCGACATGTCGCCCTGATCGAAAGCGGCGACGCGTTGCCGCACTCCAGATAGCCCAGTTTTTTACCCCGAATTTTCTATGAAAACGATACTTTTCACCACCCTGACCGGCCTGTGCGGGGCCGCCGTGGTCCATGCCCAAGGGCTGATGAGCATTGGCCCGGTTTTCGATGACGGAAACATCAAGTCGCTCAGCGGGTCGTTCAGCTCCGGTCTTGGCTGGGACTCGAATCCCCAGGCAGGATTTTCCGATGGCGGGAACCGCGGCGGCGAGAGCGCCGGATCCGCGTTCTGGTCAAACTCGATCAACGTGTCGGCGCGGCTCGGCCAACTCGAGCGGAGGCTGATGCTCGACGGGTCGTATTCGAACACGTGGTACCTCGATGCCCCGGACGGCGGCGAGGAATTTGGCCACAACGCGCGGCTCGGGCTCAGCTACAGCCGCCAGATCAACCACCAGCTCACCGTATCCAATCGCTCTTACGTCAGCTACCAGACGGATCCGGACTTTGATGTCGGGGCCACGGTGAACCGCCGGACAGGGGGGTCGCTCTACTTTGACAACTCGTTGTCGGCCAGTTATACATGGAATCACCGGTTCGCCACCGTGACCGGCTACACGTTCAGCAGCGTCATGTACGACGACGACGATAACGAGGTCGGCGGCGACCGGTCGACGGCCAGCGAGGACAGCATTTCAAATACATTGTCGCAGCAATTCCGCTACACCCTGGACCGGCGCACCACGCTTACCGCCACTTATCGATTCCTCGACACCAATTACACCGAAGACAGTGAGGGCGATTCGCGGTCGCACTTCCTCCTCGTCGGCGCCGACCATCTCATCAACAGCGATTTCTCAGTCACCGGAAGCGTGGGTGCGCAATACCGGGAATATCGTGAGACCGGCGACGGCGAATGGGCGCCGTACGGTGAAGGGGCGCTCACATATCGTGCGGGAGAGCGAACCAGCCTGCGCTGGCACCACCGCTTCGGGCTCGAGGACACCGGAAACGCGTCGCGCGCCGGTCAGCAGGGCGGCGAGGGCGGGTTTTCCTACCGCACCGGACTCACCGGCTCCCACCTCTGGACGCGGCGGCTGTCGATGAACGCTTCAGTCAATTACGTCTACCAAACATTTCCGCAAACATCCCAAGGGATCGATGACGACGAGGTCGAACAAACGGTCAATGCCAGCATCGGATTGAATTATCAGCTGAGACGGCGCATCGGCCTGGGACTCAATTATTCCTTCACCCAAATCATCTCCGATGACCCTCTGCAAGAATACGATCGCCATAGCATTTCGGCGAATGTGAACTTTACGTTCTAGGAGGGGTACGGGGTCGGAGGTCGGGGGACGCTGTTGGGGGGGAGGGAATATTCGGTATTCAGTCATCGGTATTCAGAACGAAGCGGGCTTTGCCCGATGGACGGCGTGAGTCACGGACGACGGGGGGCATGTCGATGAGCGGAGTGGCCACTTTTGAGGACGAGGACGAGGACGAGGACGATTTAAAGCATCGTAAACAGGCCATTTGGCATGCGCCGGAGGCTGGAGGTGGGACGAGACCTCCCGGGCTCGTAGGCGGTGGGAGTGTGGTGAAACGAGTGCCGCCTCGTCTTCTCAAGCGGCGCCCAAAGTGAGGAACGGCCAACGCAGGAAACATCAGCAATGGGCGCACTTCTCCGTGGTGATTCCCGCGATGATAACTTGAGAAGTGGAGACCATTCACCGGGGGTACGTCTCCGCCGTCTACGCGCCCGGGAGGTCGCGTCCCACCTCAATGCGTCCTTGGAGAGACGTTTCACTGCCGAGTAAGTCCGAACGACCAACGAAGCACAAGGAACGAAGAACACGGAACGAAGTAACAGTTTTATGAACAACGACCGTATTGCGATTATTGGCCTCGGGTATGTGGGGCTGCCATTGTGTCTGCAGTTTGCTCGATCGGGGGCGACTGTGCTGGGGGTGGACATTGATCCTTCGAAGATCACGGCGATCGAGGAGGGGCGCAGTTATATCAAGCACATTGAATCGGCCGCGATTTCCGAGATGACGGCGGCGGGGCGGCTGTCGGCGACGACGGATTTTTCGCGGATTCGCGAGGTGGGGGCGGTGATCATTTGTGTGCCGACGCCGTTGAGTCAGAACCGGGAGCCCGACATCTCGTATATCTTGGAGACCGGGCGCGCGCTGGCGCCGCATTTGGCGAAGGGGGCGGTGGTGGTGTTGGAATCGACAACGTATCCCGGGACGACCGACGAGGATTTACGGGCTGAATTGGAAGCGGGCAGCGGTATGCGGGCCGGGGTCGACTTTCATCTGGCCTTCTCGCCCGAACGCGAGGATCCGGGGAACGACCTGAGCAAGGTGAAGGTCGTGCCCAAGGTGATCGGCGGTCTGACGCCCGAGTGCCTGGCCGAGGCCCAGGCGGTGTACCGCCGGGCCATTGACACGCTGGTGCCCGTGTCGTCGTGCCGGGTGGCCGAGGCCACGAAACTGTTGGAGAACATTTTTCGCAGCGTGAACATCGCGCTTGTCAACGAGTTGAAAGTCGTTTACGAGGCCATGGGGATCGACGTGTGGGAAGTGATTGAGGCCGCAAAGACGAAACCATTCGGCTTCATGGCGTTTTATCCCGGCCCGGGGTTGGGCGGCCATTGCATCCCGATCGACCCGTTCTACTTGACGTGGAAGGCGCGCGAGTTCGGCCAAAACACGCGGTTCATCGAACTGGCGGGCGAAATCAACACGCGGATGCCCGAGCATGTGGTGCATCGGGTGGCCGACGCGCTCAACGAACGCGGCAAAGCCGTCAAAGGCAGCCGCATCCTCATCCTCGGATTAGCCTACAAACCAAATGTCGACGACGAACGGGAATCGCCCAGCTACGTCCTCATGGACCTACTGAACGACCGCGGGGCGACGCTCGAATACTACGATCCGTACGTCCCCGTTATTCGACCGACCCGCGAACACCCGCACTACGCCGGAATCGAGTCGGTCGCCTGGACCCGCGAATCGATCGAGTCGTTCGACCTCGTCCTCATCTCCACCAATCACGCCTGCGTCGATTACGAACAACTCGCCCAGTGGGCGCCGTGCATCGTCGACACCCGCAATGCCATGGCCAAGTTACGGACGGCGCCCGGTCAGGTCATGAAGGCGTAGAGGGATTCGTTCTTGGTTCTTGGTTCTTGGTTCTTGGTTCTTGGTTCTGAGTTGTTGGTTCTGAGTTGTTCCAAAGAGGGGCAAAGCCCCGCTCCATACCAGCCTGGGCCAACGGCCCAGGAAGGGCACCCAAGAGCCATAAAAAGCTGAAGGCCCGCACGATCCCGCTCTGAAACTGAACTCGTTGAACCCATGCCGTCGAATAACCACAAAGTCTATGGAACGGGCCTTCAGCCCTGGTTAGTTTAAAGGCCGCTGGCTCGGGCCTGGAGTTTGTCCATTTATCATGGTTTTTGGCAGAGGAATGACTGTCCACGAGAGGGGGAGCGACGGGGCATGGCGGTGGGACGCGACCTCCCGGGCGCGTAGACGGTGAAGGTGTACTTTACGAGAATCGCCCCCACTACTCGAGTGATGGTCGTGTGGATCACCCGGAGCTGCATTGGGCATTGGCTTTTCTACCCACGATCGCTTTTCGTCGCTTCGGCCATCGTTTGAGAAGGGCAGGGGGGGCCGCGCGCGCCACGCTTCCACCGCCTACGAGCCCGGGCGGTCTCGTCCCACCTCCAGCCTCAAGCGCTCGCCAAATGGCCTGTTTACGATGCTTTAAATCGTCCTCTTCCTCGAATAATCCGCTCCGCTACCCGATTCGCGCCCTCGCTGGTGGCTCGCCTTGTCTATCGCCGGTGACCCGCCTGTCTATCGCGCCCCGCCCGTTTCGATCCCAATACTGATTACTGATTACTGTTTACCGACTACCGACTACCGACTACTGACTACCCCTTCCGCCGACCGCCGACCGCCGACCTCCGTTTCACGGCCCTTGTTCCGCGGTATCAAGCGACTGGCCTCGCCGGGGCCCGGCGGGCTACGGACGTAGCCGGCAATTAAACCTTCGTTTGGACGTTGCTTGGATTGAGAGGGAAAGCGGAAATGCGCAGCATCTGTAACGAAGAACGAAGAACGAAGAACGAAGAACCAACCCCATCATGCCCAGCCAAACACCACTTTCCTCGATCCCGACCGGGTCGTCGGCGAGGCCGAAAACGTCCTGGCTGGCGGGGCTGAAGCGCGGCTGGCAGTTACTGCCGCCCGATGACCGGACGCGGTTGACGTGGGCGCTGGGCGTGCTTGGGGTGCTGACGCTTCTGTTCATCGTGCCGTTGGTCGAGTTGATGCGGTACGTTTCGGGGACCGAGTTGCATTCGCACATTGTGCTGATTCCGGTGGTGTCGGTGTATTTGCTTTCGCTGCGGTGGGGCGAACTGCCGGGAGGATACCGGTCATCAGTGGGCTGGACGATCATTCCCGGTGTCCTGGGCGTGGCCGCCTTGGCGGTGGCCCTGGGTTGGGTCAATCTGTTTGGTCAATTGAGTTCGAACGACCGGCTGGCGGCGTTTGCTTTTGCGTATGTCAGTTTGGTATGGTCGGGGCGTTGGCGGTGCTTGGGCATCGATGGTTTGTCTCGGCACTCTTCCCGTTGGTTTTTCTGATCTTTCTCGTTCCGTTGCCGGATTCCTGGGTCCACGCCTTGGAGGGCGCGTCGCAGGCCGCCTCGGCCGAGGCGGCCGCCTGGCTTTTCGAACTCACCGGGCTCCCGCATGTCCGCGATGGGAAAGTGTTCCAACTTCCCGGCATCACGATCGAAGTCGCCCAGGAATGCAGCGGGATCCGGTCCAGCTGGGTCCTGTTCATCACCAGCTTGGTCGCGGCCGAAATGTTTCTGCGGAGCCAGTGGCGCCGGTTCATCCTCGTCGCTCTGGTCATTCCCCTCGGCATTCTGCGCAACGGCTTTCGCATCCTCGTCATCAGCTGGCTCTGCGTCGAGGTCGACCCCAAAATGATCGACAGCTTCATTCACCATCGCGGCGGACCGATCTTCTTCGCCCTCTCGCTCGGCCCCCTCTTCGCCATCCTCTGGCTCCTGCGATGGAGTGAGCGGCGCGGGCAAAGGCGCGGGGCGCGGTGAAAGGCGCCGGGTTCTTGGTTCTTGGTTCTTGGTTCTTGGTTCTTCGTTTTTTCGTGCTTGGTACTTGGTGCTTGGTACTTGGTGCTCGGTGCTTGGTTATGGGTGCTTCGTTGTTTGGAGAAGTCACTATGTGCTGAGGCGTGGGCCGGAATCGACGGCCGAGGCGCGAAGCGGTGGGTGGAACGGATTTGGACACCGGTTTATCGATTCCGCCTCTTCCGGCGGTACGACGAATGAATGGGAACCCGATCGTAACATCCACTTAACGCTGGAACGTCGGTCTCGGGTAGGGCGGCGCGTCCCGCCCGCCGGACGTGGCGTCCCGCCGCGTCCATCGAGCGTCTCGCTCCGGGTGAGGTTCGACGTTTTCCCACAGTGCTTTCGGTGCGGGACGCGCCGCCCTACCCGAGACCCGTCGCTTCGCTCAATCATCTCCGAGCCTGACGAAAGAACCAAGAACCAAGAACCAAGAACCAAGAACCAAGAACGAAGAACAAAAAAATACCTATGAAAACCAACCCATATACAAGACATATGACCAGTGATCCGTGTGAGGCCCGGGCGGAGGATGCTGGCGATCGGAGAGGCCGGGCGTGGCGGTGGCTGGGCGTCCCATGGGCGTTAGGGCTGGCGGCGTGTGCCGGGCTGGCGTTGACCGGCTGCGGGACGACGCTGAGTTCCGATGTTTCGGAGCCGTCTTCGGTGCGGAGTTCGTCTGGGGGTGCGGTGGTATTGAGCGAGGGGGATGTGATCAAGCTGGCGTTTGCGGGCGCCCCCGAGTTAAACAACGTCCAGAAGATCCGGAGCGACGGGAGAATCTCGCTGGCGATGGTGGGCGAGACACGGGCGGCCGGCATGACCGTGCCGCAACTGCAGAACTCGTTGGTGGAGCTGTACAAGCCGCAGCTTCAGAATCCGGCCGTCCTGGTCACGCTCGAGCTGAGCGCGAATGCGGTGATCATATCGGGCGAAGTCCGGGCGCCTGGCCGCAAGGTGTTCGACCGCCCGACCACGTTGTTTGAAGCCATCATGGAGGCGGGCGGATTCACTGAATTCGCCAACAAAAAGAAAGTGACCATCACCCGCGTGGAGGGCGGCCAGTACCGCACGGAAGTGGTCGACATGCGTGGACCGCTGCGCGGCGAGTCAGCCGATGTGATTTACGTGCGCGGCGGCGATGTGATCAACGTGCCGGAGTGAGCGATCCCGCTATCCTCCCGCCGGCAGCACCTGGTAATAACGAGTCGCGCTCGTCCCTCCCGCATAATCGATCGCCTGAAACCGGCCGGTCGGATTGTCATACACCCCGAGCAACTCCCAGTTCAGCATGTCATTGGAAGCGAAAATACGGAGACTTTGGCCGGGCGTGGCGGTGACCACGAAGCGAAATCCACCGTCCTCCACCGTGGCCCATCCCCCGATGCTGGCACGGGGTGCGCTCAGCGCCGGATCGCCAGGCGCGGGACTGGAAAGCGGCTCCATGACAAAGGAAGGCGGCGTGATCGTGGGCGTGAACGAAATCTCGTCCGACGGCGGCCCTTCCTCCCCCAGCGTATTATACGCCGTCACCACAAAATAATACGTCGTGCCCGCCTCCATCCCAGGCAACACCACCTCCGTCACATTGCCCACATCCAACGCCTCCCCGTACACTCCACTCGCTTCCCCATGCCTCACCCGATACCCGTCCAATTCTGCCTCCGTGTTCGCATCCCAACTCAAAAGTATCGACACCGGCGGTGACAACGCCCCGTCCGCCGGCGCCGCCCCCACCATCATCAGCCCAGCCGCCACCCACGCCGCCCACCGGCTCACGCCCCCAACCATCAAGCGACTTAAAAAATCATTGGATTTAAGGTAAGTTTCCATAGAGTCTGCCATATTCTATGGAAATTATAGTTTTTATCAATTGGTTTTGCCGTCGCCCATGATTTTTTTCACATTCGCTTAATAATTCCGAAGTATTTGTGTTGAATCAATGAACATAGCGTCGGCCACATGTTGGGTAGCGGCGGTGAGCAGCCTGGGATTGGCGGCTGGGGTGGTGCTGAGGGGGCGGCGCTCGGTGGCGGCGTGGTGTTTTATTGTGGGGATGGCGGTGTTGGGGTTGGAGGCGATATGGGGGGCGTTGAGTTTGCGGAGTGGGGTGGAGGCGGCCGAGGTGATGCGGTGGAAATCGTGGTCGGTGGTAACGAAGTCGGTGTTGCCGGTGGTGTGGTTGGCGTTCAGTTTGGCGTATTCGCGGGGCGACTCTCGGGGGTATTTGAGTCGGTGGCGGTGGCCGCTGGTGGCGGTCGGGTTACTGCCGGTGTGGGTGGGGGTGATGTGGTGGTGGGGTGGGGGGTGGCCTGTGGCGGTGCATCGGGTGGAGGGGGAGGACGGGTGGTTTGCGCGATACGATGGGTGGGTGCGGTGGCTGCAGATGGCGACGGTGACGGTATCGGTGTGTGTGTTGGCGAATTTGGAGCGCACGTTCCGGGCGGCGGTCGGGACGATGCAATGGCGTATCAAGTTTGTGGTGTTGGGGCTGGGGCTGATTTTTGGGGCGCGGATTTACTGTCGGAGCCAGGCGCTTTTATTTTCGAGTTACGAACTGAACCTGAGTGTGGTCGAGCACTCGGCCTTGATCATGGGCTGTGTGCTGATGGTGATCGGGTATGTGCGGCACGGATTTGGGGAAATCGACATCTACCCTTCGAGGACGGTGCTGCAGGGGTCGGTGGTGGTGCTGCTGGTTGGGGTGTATTTGTTTGCGGTCGGGGTGCTGGCACAGCTGGCGAAGGTGTTTGGGGGGACGGGTGATTTCCAGTTGCAGGCGTTGGTGGTGCTGGCCGGGGTGGTGGGGTTGGCGGTGTTATTATTGTCGGGGCGATTTCGGCAGCGTTTGCGGGTGTTTGTGAGCCGCCATTTTCGGCGGCCGGAACACGATTATCGGGCGGTGTGGACGCAGGCGACGCAGCGGCTGTCGATTGGTTTGGCGCCGGCGGCCTATCATTTGGAGGCAGTGCGGCTGGTGGCGAGCACCTTCAATGCTCTGTCGGTGACGTTGTGGCTGTGCGATGACCGGCGAGATGGGCTGGTGATCGGGGCGACCACGGCGCGGCCGGAGGGCGATGAGGACGAGGCGGGGCAGGCCGGAACCACCTTGGAGCCGCTGCTTGGCGCGCTGCGCCGGCAGTCGGGCCCCTTCGATCTGGATGCAGTGCGCGAGCCGTGGGCTGAATCGCTGCGGCACCTCAGCCTGCGGCATTTTCGCACCGGGGGAAATCGACTCTGTGTCCCGTTGTTTGCCGGCGATCGTGGTCTCGGTCTGATGATCATCGCGGATCGCGTGGATGGCGTGCCCTACACGGTTGAGGAAATCGACCTCCTGAAATGCATTGGCGACCATGTGGCGGCCGGGCTGCTCCAGCTTCGGCTGACCGAAGAATTGATGCACGGGAGGGAGCTGGAAGCGTTCCAGGCGATGTCGACCTTCTTTGTCCACGACTTGAAGAACGCGGCCTCAAGCCTCAGTTTGATGTTGCAAAACTTGCCGGAGCATTTCGATGACCCGGAGTTCAGGGCGGACGCTTTGCGCGGGATCGGGAGCACGGTGGCGCGCATCAATCAGATCATTGAGCGGCTCGGGTCGCTGCGGCAAAAACTCGAACTGCGCCCCGCCGCCACGGACCTGAACCAGCTGGTGGAGGGCATTCTCAACGAGATGGGCGGACTGGGTGACGTGCAGGTGGTCAAAGAACTTCAGCCGCTTCCGCCCGTGCAGGCTGATCCCGATCAACTGACCACCGTGGTCACGAACCTGCTGCTCAACGCGCGCGAGGCGGTCGGGGTGGATGGCCGCATCACGCTGACGACCCAGGTGGCGGACGGTCGGGTGGTGTTGGCGGTGACCGACAACGGCCGTGGGATGAGTTCCGAGTTCATTCGCAGCTCGCTGTTCCGGCCATTCCAGACCACCAAGAAAACAGGGCTCGGCATCGGGATGTTTCAATCGAAGCTTATCGTCGAGGCGCATCAGGGGATGCTCCAGGTGGAAAGTGCGCCCGGCTTGGGAACTACCTTCCGCCTCGTCCTCCCACTCACTCCTCCAACCCCCCATGAAGCCTAAGCTGCTGATCGTCGACGATGACGAAGACATTCGGACCCAGATGAAATGGGCTCTGAACAAGGATTACAGCGTGCAAATGGCGGAGGATCGCCAGAGCGCCCTGGAGGCCTTTGCCGTGGACCGGCCCGCTGTGGTCATGCTTGACTTGGGCCTGCCGCCCCATCCCAATTCCTCTGATGAAGGACTGGCCACCTTGTCCGCCCTGCTCGCCGCCGATCGGCACACCAAAGTGATCATCGCGTCGGGACAGGGGGAAAAGGAGAATTCCCTCAAGGCGGTCGGCGCCGGCGCCTACGATTTTTTGACCAAACCGGTGGACATGGGGGAGTTGAAGCTCCTGCTCCGGCGCGCGTTTCATCTGGCCGGTCTGGAACGCGAGTATGCCGAGCTCCAACAGGGACTGCTAGCCGACACATTCGAGGGCATGGTGGGCACCAGTCAGGCGATGCAGGATGTTTTTGCGATGATTCGCAAGGTGGCCACCACCAGCGCCCCGGTCCTCATCCTGGGCGAAAGCGGTACCGGCAAGGAGATGGCCGCGCTCGCGATCCACCGCCGCAGCCAGTGCAAAGCCGGCCCGTTTGTCGCCATCAACTGCAACGCCATTCCCGAAAGCCTCATGGAAAGCGAGCTGTTCGGGCACGAAAAGGGCGCTTTTACCGGAGCCAATGCCCAACGCAAAGGACTCATCGAAAGTGCCGCCGGCGGCACCCTCTTTCTGGATGAAATCGGCGAACTGCCGCTCCCGATCCAAATCAAACTCCTCCGGTTCCTCCAGGAAAAAACCTTCCAGCGCGTCGGCGGTCGCCAGGAAATCAACAGCGACGTCCGGCTCGTCGCCGCCACCAATGCCGATCTCAAGGAGGCCATCAAAAGCGGAGCCTTTCGCGAAGACTTGTACTTCCGCCTCGCCGTCATCGTCCTTCACCTCCCCCCGTTGCGCGACCGCGCCGACGACGTCGAGCTCGTGGCCCGTGAATTTCTCAACCGATTCGCCGCCCAAAACGCCCGCGGCGAACTGGCGTTTGCCCCGGACGCCATCCGCGCCCTCAGCCGGCATCCATGGCCAGGTAACGTCCGCGAACTCCAGAATCGCGTCCAACGCGCCGTCATCATGGCCGAAGGCGGCCTCCTCACCGCCGCCGATCTCGAACTCGCCGAATCCAGCGAGGTGGCCACCCCCGGCCTCACGCTCAAGGAGGGTCGCGAACAAATCGAACGCACGCTCATCAATCAGTCACTCACCCGCCACCGCGGCCGCATCAGCGCCGTCGCCGCCGAACTCGGAGTCAGCCGCCCCACCCTCTACGAACTCATGCAAAAATTGGGAATTCAACGGACGGAGGGGTGAGGGAAGGGTAAGGGGGAAGGGTAAGGGGGAAGGGAAGATCAAAATTGGTTCTTGGTTCTTGGTTCTTGGTTCTTGGTTCTTGGTTCTTCGTTTTTCGTTCTTCGTTGTTTGGGAGAAGTGGCTGTGTGGCGATGGCTTGGAGTTGGAGTACCGGCCGCGTGGGCCGGAATCGACGGCCTCGTTGCATGTCATCAACAGCATTGTTATAGTTACAGGCTGGTTATTACAGGAAAACGAAGAACGAAGAACGAAGAAAGAATCTAAGCTTTCCCCTTGCATCAATTAATTCCATGAAAACACACAACTCCCAAATCACACAAATTTGGCTCTTAGTGGCGGCGTTGCTGCTGGTGGTTGGTTGCTCGAAGGAGGACCAGGCGGCGAAGCTGGAGAGCCGGGCGAAAGCGTTCTACGATGCGGGCGAGTTGGAGAAGGCGAAGATCACGTATCTGAGTCTTCTGCAACAGGCGCCAGGCAACGTGACGGCGCTTCGGCAACTCGGGAAGATCTGGACGGAGCAAGGCGTGCCGTTGCGGGCCATTCCTTATTGGCAACGGATGCGGCAAGTCGATCCGAAGGACGCGGATTCTCGCTACCAATTGGCCTTGGCGTTCCGGACATTTCGGGCGATTGATGAGGCGCGGAAGGAGGCGATGGTCGTGCTGGAGTTGGTGCCCACGCATGGAGAGGCGTTAATTCTGCTGGCCGAATCGTGCCGGAACCGCGAGGAGATGAATGCGACGCAGCGACTTATCGACGCGTTTCCGGCGCAGGAATCGGCTGACCGGTATTTGGCCGAAGTGCCGTTCCGCATTGCGACGCGCGATGCTTTGGGGGCGAACGAACTGGTAAGCCGGGCGGTGGCGGCTGACCCGAAGCTGCCGCGTGCAATGGTGGCTCAGGCGGCGATGCACATGGCGAGGAAGGACATGGATGCGGCGGAAAAGGCGTACAAGGAGGCGGCTGAGCTCAGTCCGCCGCGTTCACCGCAACGGTTGCAAGTCGCGATGTTCATCGCCGAACGCGGGCGTGTCGATGAAGCCATCGCGCTGCTCCAGGAGATGGGTCAAAAATCCCCCGATTACGTCCCGATTTGGACGAGTCTGGGTGGCTTGATGATGGCACAAAATCGGTATGACGATGCGCTGGCGGCTCTGGACAAGGTCCTTGCGATTGACCCTGAACATTTTCAGACGCGGTTGATGCAGGCCGACGGCTGGGTGAAGAAGGGCGATTTTCCGAAGGCAACCGAGTTGCTGAAGAAACTGGAACAGATGCACCCACGGCAACCCGAGGTGAAGTACCAACTGGCCAGGGCTCAGCTGCAGAACGGATCGCCGGAGGAGGCGGCGGTGTCGCTGCGGAGCGCAATCACGCTGCGCCCGGATTATCCAGAGGCGATCTTCATGCTGGCGCAAATCGACCTGCGGAGCGGACGTCCTGAAGACGTGGTGCCGGCGATGCGACAGTTGCTGGACACGCGTAAAATCCCTCGAGCGGCGATCGCGCTGGCGGATGCGCTGCAAATGCTCGGGCGCCACAGCGAAGCCGTGGAAATGCTGACGTCAGTCGCCGCATCCGCCCCGAACAACATCGATTACCGGTTGCGCCTGTCCCAGGCCCTGGCCGCCGCGGGGAAACCCGAGGAAGCGCGTGCGGCGGTGGAGAAGGCATTGGAGGTCGATCCCGGTCATCCGGGCGCGGTGTCGCGACTGGTCGATATGGATCTGGTGGCGAAGTCGTTTGATTCGGCCCAGGCGCGGGTGGACGCCTTGATGGTGAAGTCGCCCGACTTGCCGGCGGCGCACTTGATTCAGGCGCGGATTCACGTGGTCCAGGAGAAGTGGGCGGAGGCGGAAGCCTCGTTGCGGAAGGCGATCGAAGCGAGCGCGGACGAGCCGGGCGCCAACGAGTTGCTGATTCAGGTGTTGCGATCGGCGGGCAAGGGGCCGGAGGCGCTGGGGATTGCCGAGGCGGTGCTGGCCCGGTTGCCGGACGATGAAGGGGTGCTGCGGCAGGCGGGTCTGCTGCACGTCGAGCAAGGCCAGCATGAAAAGGCGGTGCCGGTGTACGAGAAGCTTCGCTCGATCCTGTTGCTTCCGGATCCTCTGGTCCTGAACAATTTGGCGCTCCTCTACAGCGCCTATCTCAATCAGGCGGACAAGGGCTATGAACTGGCCCGGCAGGCGCGTGAACTGAGGCCCAGCGTGGCCGGAGCCCTCACGCCGAAGGACAAACTCGAGGCGGCTTCGATCGCCGACACGATGGGATGGATGTTGTATCGCCGTGGGGAGTATGCCCAGGCGTATTCCCTGGCCCAGGAAGCCGCTGGGTTTCTCCCGGGTCACGCCGAGGTGCAATATCACCTCGGCATGGCGGCCGCCGCCATGGGACAGGATGAAGCGGCGCGCGCGGCGCTGGCATTGGCGGCCGCGGGCACGCCCGAATTTTCAGGACAAACCGAGGCACGGGATCATTATCGCCTGCTGGGCGGGGCGGAGGGCACGAAGGTGGTGGCAGCCGAGATCATCCCGTTGGTCGAGAAGGCACCGGCCGACGTCGCCCTGCAGCTCCGGCTGGCCGAGGCGCACGAGCGCGAAGCCAAATTGCCCGAAGCGGCCGCGGCTTATGCCGCCGCGCTCGCGCGGAACGCGGCGCTGCCGACGGCCGCCAAAAAGCTGGCGGAGTTGTATGCCGGCCCACTGAACGATCCGGCCAAGGCCGAGGAGAATGCGCGCAAGGCGCGTCAACTCCTGCCGAACGACGCCCAGGTGGCCGCCGTGCTCGGGCGGCTGGTCTTCGCCTCCGGGGATCATGCGTTCGCGTACGATCTGCTGAAGGAGGCCACTCGCAATGGCGTGCGCGATGCCGCCACCCTGGCTCAACTCGCCCGCGCCGCCTATAGCCTCGGCCATGTGGCCGACGCGCGGACCACGATGCAGGAAGCGCTGGCGGCCGGACCGGAAGAGCCACTGGCCGAGGACGCACGGACATTCCTTTCCCTGACGGCGGGGGAAGGAGGATCCGAGCCTGATATCGCGGCGGCCGAGGCGGCGTTGCAAAAAGATCCACGATTCGTGCCGGCTCTCATGATTCGCGGCGCTTCGCGACTCGCGGCGCAGGATGCGAAGGCCGCCCTGGCCGATTTTCAGGCCGCCCTGGCCGTCTATCCAGGCTTCCATCCAGCCAAGATTAAACTCGCCAACTTGCTCGCCGAAGACCCGGCCACCCAGGCCCGTGCGTATGAGTTGTCGACGCAATTGCGCAGCGCATTGCCGGAAGACCCGGTGGTGGCGGAGTTGCTCGCGCGCCTGACCTGCCTGCGGAAGGACTATGCCTATGCGCTTCAGTTGTTCGCCGAAAGCGCCCGCGAGCGGCCGCTCGACGCCCGTGCCTTGTATTATCAAGGCGTGTGCCAACGAGAAACTGGGGACAAAGAGTCCAGTGTGACCAGCATCGAACAGGCGATCGCCGCCGGCTTGTCCGAACCTTTGGCCACCGAAGCGAAGGCCGCTCTAGAGGCGCTCAAAGCCCCGTGAACCTCCCGAGGTTAATTTGACGATTCCCCCTCATCCTCCGCTCTTCCGACGGCTGCCGGCGACCGCGGGAGCGCCCGACGGCGAATTGCTCGACCGGTTTCTCGAGTATGTCGGCGAGCGGCGGCTCGAGTTGTACCCGGCGCAGGAGGAGGCTGCGCTGGCGGTGTTCGAGGACCGCAACGTCATCCTCAACACCCCCACCGGATCGGGAAAGTCGTTGGTGGCCACGGCGATGCATTTTCGTTCCCTGGCGGCGCGCCGACGGTCGGTTTATACCTGCCCGATCAAGGCGTTGGTGAATGAAAAGTTCCTGGCGCTCTGTCGTGATTTCGGGCCGGAAAATGTGGGTTTGGCGACGGGCGACGCCACTGTGAACCGCGATGCGCCCATCCTGTGCTGCACGGCGGAAATTTTGGCGCAAGACGCGTTGCGGCTGGGTGCGGACTCGCCGTTTCGCGAAGTCATCATGGATGAATTCCATTATTATGCCGATCGCGAGCGTGGCGTGGCGTGGCAGGTCCCGCTGCTCACGATGGCGCGCGCCCGGTTTCTGCTCATGTCCGCCACACTGGGCGCCACGGATTTTTTCGAGCGCGAACTGACCCGGCTCACGGGAGCCGAGACGGTGGTGGTGGCGGGGCGGGATCGGCCGGTGCCGCTCGAATTTTCCTATGGGCAATCGCCGTTGGATCAAACGCTTCTGGACTTGCTGGCGGCGGGTCGGGCGCCGGTCTATGCGGTGCATTTCACCCAAAACGATGCCGCCCAGTCGGCCCAGGACCTGCTGAGCCTGAACTTCTGCTCCACCGCTGAAAAAGCGGCCATCAAGGAGGAACTCCAGGCGGCTGGCGCCAGTTTCACTAGCCCGTACGGCAAGGAAATGCGCAAGCTCCTGCATCACGGGCTGGGCCTACACCACGCGGGCCTGCTCCCGAAGTACCGCGTGCTGGTCGAGCGTCTAGCCCAGCGCGGCCTGCTCAAGATCATCTGCGGCACCGACACGCTCGGCGTGGGCGTTAATGTGCCGATCCGCACCGTTTTGCTCACGCGGCTGACGAAATACAGCGGCGACAAGGTGGCCACGCTGAGCGCCCGCGATTTTCACCAGATCACCGGGCGGGCCGGTCGCAAAGGGTTTGACGACATCGGGTTTGTCGTCGCCCTCGCGCCCGAGCATGTCATCGAGAATGCCAAGATCGACGCCAAGGCGGCGGCCAACCCGGCCAAGGCGAAGAAGCTTGTCCGCAAAAAGCCACCGGAGGGATTTGTCGGCTGGAACGAAGACACCTTTGATCGCCTCCGGAAGGCCGCGCCCGAACCGCTGGCCTCACGCTTTCACGTGAGCCACGGCATGTTGCTGAACGTCCTCAGCCGGCGCAACGGGGATGCCTGCCGAGCCATGGCGGGCCTGATCCACGACTGCCATGACGGCCCGTCCGCCAAGAAGGCGCACCGGGCGCGCGCCTGGCAGTTGTTTCGATCGCTGGTCGACCGGCAAATCATCGAGGTCGTTCCGCCGGCGCTTCGCGCCCCGGACGGAGCCAAATTGCGGCTGCACGTCGACCTGCAGGAGGACTTTTCCCTCAATCATGCCCTCTCACTCTGGCTGCTCGACACGATCAAACTGATCGATCCCGCTTCCCCGGACTACGCGGTGGACGTGCTCACGCTCTGCGAATCGATCCTCGAGAATCCGGACTTGATCCTGCGACGGCAACTGGCCAAGGCCAAGGACGAGGCCATGGCGGCCATGAAGGCAGAGGGCGTGCCGTACGAGGAGCGACTGGCTCGTCTGGAGGAGATCGAGTACCCGAAACCGTGCCGGGATTTCATCTACTCGACATTCAATGAATTCGCTGCCGCGCACCCGTGGGTCGGCCAGGATAACATCCGGCCCAAAAGCATCGCCCGGGAAATGTACGAAAACTTCCGGAGCTTCGCCGATTATGTGAAGGACTATGATCTCCACCGCGTGGAGGGATTGCTGCTGCGCCACCTCAGCAGCACCCACAAGGTGCTTGCGCAGTCGGTGCCGGATGCCGCGAAAACCGAATCGGTCCAGGAGTTGGAAGCGTGGCTCGCCGGCGTGGTGCGGGGCACGGACTCAAGCCTGCTCGACGAATGGGAGCGCCTCCGCGATCCGGAATACCGGCCCGCGCCAGAGCCGGCAGCCCGTCCGCCCAGCCCACCGGACATCACGCGCAACCCGCGTGAATTCACCGCACTCATCCGCACGGAAGTCTTCAAGTTTCTCCGGCCGCTCTCGAGCCTCGATTACGCCGCCGCCCTCACGGCCCTCGAGCCCAACCTCCCGGGATCACAGGACGAACCATGGACCGCTGAGTCTCTCGCCCGCACCATGGAGGCGTATTTCGCCAGTCACGCGCGTCTGCGCTTCGATCCCGAGGCCCGCAACGGCCGGCACACGCAGGTCACCCGCGAGCCGGCGGGACATGCCTGGCGCGTCTCCCAGACGCTCGTCGATGCGGAAGAGCATAACGACTGGCACGCGGAATTTTCCGTGGACCCCGAGCGCACCCGGGAAGAGGGCAAGCCGTCGCTGCGCCTGCAGCAGATTGC
>JBJXFS010000111.1:0-10328 GCA_046155625.1 Verrucomicrobiales bacterium
TGACCGCTGACCAGCCGGACTTTGTGCTGACCGCGGGACCGGAAGGAAGGGTGACGGTAGTGTATCGCATTCGCGACGATGCGGCGGCAGTCGCGGCGGGGTTGGCGGTTTCCCAAGACTTGACCAATTGGCAGCCGGCGGGTCCCGTCGCCGAGGTGGTGAGCGAGCAACCGCAGGGCGATGGATCAAAAATCGTCACCGTTCAGGTGGCGGTGGGGGCGGTCGACCGATACCTGAGGCTTGAAGCGCGTACGCTTCCCTGACAGGAAGGGGAAATGAATGTGAGTGCGGCCATCGATTGGTCGGCTGGAGCGTATTGGCTGGGTTCACGAAGCCTTGCCGACGGCGACCAGAAGACGGCCGGTTCACGGCGAGTCAGTCCGGCTCCCACGTGGCGCGAATGGGGCAATCCGGATCGAGCGCTGGATATTCTGAACGGCACAGCGGGTCTGGAGGTGCTGGGACCACCGGGTCTTTTTGACCGCGCACTGGCACGTAGACCCCATCCCACCCCCCTCACATGACCCGCGCACCCGCTCCCAGCGCGCGCGCCCAGAAGCAAATTCCTCTCAGCCAGGGCAGCTCCGGCCAGGAAGACCGCCCGGATGACCGCCTCTGGGGCGACGCGAGCGAGGTGCGGCGCTGGCGTAAAAGGAAGCGGCACTCATCCAGAGGAAAGGCAGTTTCGTCACGAGCGGCCGCTCGTTGATCCAATGCAGGTTGCTGCCTTGGTCGTATCCGCGTATCGCCGCCCCTCTCACCACAACAGCACTTTTCTTTCCCATGACACTCAAACCGCTCATCACAGGCATGGCCGTACTCGTCGCATTCCACCCGCTGCTTTCCGCGGAGGAAAAAGCAGCCGCGCCGGCGGAGGACGCACCACTTCACAAGTTCCTCGGCCAGCCCGCCACTGAATCCGATTCATTCGCCTACCGACTGCTCGATGTCTGCCAGGAGGCCGCCGCGCAGGATGTCGAGCGCACGCTGCCGCGGCCTACGATTCTCTCCCGGCAGATGGCCATCTGGGCCACCGCGGTCTTTGACGCATGGGCCGCGTACGACGAAAAGGCCGTCGGCACACGGCTCGGCGGCAAGCTCCGCAGGCCAAAGGCCGAGCGGACGGAGGCAAACAAGAAGAAGGCGATCGCGTACGCGAGCCATCACGCGCTGCTGTTCGTTTTCCCGGAGTCGAAGGCATTCCTCGAGGGCGAGATGAAAAAGCTGGGCTACGATCCCGCTGTCGTTTCCGAGGACCTCAAAAAGCCGGAGGGCATCGGCTACGCAGCCGCACAGGCCGTGATCGAATACCGCCGGCACGACGGCTCGAACCAGTTTGGCGAAGAGGCCGGGACGAAGGGCGGAGTGCCGTATTCAGACTACACTTTCTACACGCCGGTGAACCCGCCGGACAAAATCATCGACCCCGACCGGTGGCAGCCGATCACCTTCACGCTGGACAATGGAAAGAAGGTGACGCCGGGATTCCTCACACCGCACTGGTATCGCGTGAAGCCGTTCGCGCTCGAAAGCAGCGCGCAGTTCCGCCCCGGCCCGCCGCCGCTTCTCACCAAGGATCCCGAGAAGCTGAAAGAGGAAACCGACGCCGTGCTGGAGTACAACGCCAAGCTCACCAACGAGCAGAAAGCCGTCGTCGAATTTATGCGCGACGGCCCCCGCAGCACCGGCCAGAGCGGCCACTGGCTGCGGTTCGCGCAGGACGTTTCCCGCCGCGACAAGCATGACCTCGACAAGGACGTGCAGCTTTACTTCGCCGTCGCCAATGCGGCGTTCGATGCATTCATCTCGTGCTGGGAAACGAAGCGCTTCTACGATTCGTCGCGCCCGTGGACGCTCATCCACCATTTCTACAAAGGCCAGAAGATCACCGGTTGGGCGGGCCCCGATGGCGGCACAAAGGAAATGATGGGCGAGGAGTGGCACCCGTATTCACCCCAAAGCTTCGTCACTCCGCCGTTCCCCGGCTACACCAGCGGCCACGCCACCGTGAGCGGCGCCTGCGCGCGCGTCATCCAGCTTTTCACCGGCTCGGAAAAATACGGCTTCAAGGAACTGCGCAAGCACTGCGAGCTCACCGAGAAGAACGCGGGCGAATTGATCACGCTCGACCTCCCGACGTGGGACGCCGCCGCCGAGATGGCCGCGCTTTCCCGCGCCATGGGCGGCTATCATATCCCAATCGACAACGACGTAGGCCTCAAGGTCGGTCGCGACATCGCCGTGTGGAGCTGGCCGAAGTATCAGGAATACTTCAACGGCACCGCCAAAGTGCGTCCTTAGGCGCACCCAATCCGCCCGCCTTCCTAGGCGTCCCGGACCGATCCCGTCGTCGCGCAGTTCGGGCGCCTTTTCCATGCCTTCACGTCCCGCCCATTCACCCGGCCACCACCTGCGCCGGGTACCAGGAGGGTCCAGGATCGTCCCCCACTGCACATCCGCCCACGCTCATTGAACACTCAAAATTCCATGCACCAGACTGCTCTGCGCCTCACCGCCACCGCCGCCTTCACCAGTTGGGTGCATGCCGGCACCCCGGCACCGACGCCACCTCCGCCTGAAATTGAAACTCCCCAACGCAAGGTATTCGCCTGGGAGGTGCAGGAGCGCGCCCGCTGGGAAATCAAAGATAACGTGTTCGATTTCAATGATTCACTTGACTCCATCAACGATGACAACTGGCTTCTGAACCGGTTCCGTCTCGGCTTCACGCTCAAGCCGACCGACTGGTTCACGTTTTACGCTCAGGGCCAGGACTCGCGCGAATGGTTCAGCGACCGGCCCGACACGCCAGGGGCCTTCGGTGCCGAAGGGAACGACGCCTTCGACCTGCGACAGGCGTACGCCGAGTTCTCCAACTATGCCAAATCGCCGTGGGGATTACGCATCGGTCGCCAGACGCTCGCCTACGGCGACCAGCGCCTCATCGGACCGCTCGAGTGGACCAACCTTGCACGGTCGTTCGATGCCGTGCGCCTGACCTACAAGGGCGATGACTGGAGCGTCGACGCCTTCACCTCCAGCGTCGTCAAGCCCGAACGCAGCGAGTTCAACGAAAGTGACTTTACGAACGATGACATCACCGACCGCGACCAGATCTTTAGTGGCGCCTACTTCTCCACCACCAAGCTCGAATTTCAAACCACCGATCTGTATGCCCTGCACCTCCACGAAAATGCAAGCGACGGCGACACCGACTTCGTCACCCTCGGCACCCGGTGGAAAAGCAAGGCCGAGCGCTTCGGACCGTGGGATTACGATGCGGAGTTCGCCTTCCAGACGGGCGAGGTGGGCAGTCGCGACCTGACGGCCTTCGCCAGCCACCTCGGTGGCGGCTACAGCGTGCCTGGGGGTGGCCTCTGGAAGTCTCGCTTCGGGCTTGAATACAACTTCGCCAGCGGCGACGGCGATCCGCTGGACGGCGACATCGAGACGTTTCAGAACCTCTTTCCGACGAATCACATTTACTACGGATTCATCGACGCCTTCGCATGGCAGAACATCCACAACGTGGCCCTGACCTGGAAGGCATCGCCATGCAAAAACGTCACCACCCGCCTCGACTTCCATGCGTTCTGGCTCGCCGACACCAACGACTCGTGGTACCGCGCCAATGGCACCACGACCGTCCGCCCGCTGAATGCCGCGGCGCGTGGCGCGGACAATTTCGCCGGCACCGAACTTGATTTCGTCGTGACCTGGCAGGCTCACAAACACGTCGCCCTGGAGGCCGGCTACTCGCGCTTCTTCGCCGGTAATTACCTCTCCGACACCGGGGCCAGCGACGATGCCAATTTCGGTTATGTCCAGACGACCATCACGTTCTGAGGCGATGAAGGCGTTGATGATCCGGGTTCCAGGTGAGGCACCCCTTCCCACCGCCCCTCACATGACCTACGCACCCGCTCCCACCCCCGCAGAACCCACCCCCGAACGAACCGGCTGCCGAAAAGGATCCGTTGCCTCCCCGTTCAATGGTTGGCAGCCCGGCTCGCCATCGCGGCCGCCCACGCCCAGGAAGTGGACGGACTGACCCAACCGTGAAAAGCCGTCCGCGTCAGATCCCCGGTCCAGGAAATGGTCCCCGAGGTCAAGATCTGCCAGGGGGAGAGCGTCACCAAAGGTCAAGTGCTGGCACGCTTGCACGATGACAAAGCGGTCGCAGAACGGCAGCGCGCGGACAAAATCGTCGAAAAACGCTCAATGAGGAGGGGGAATCAGCGGACCGTGTCGAACCACTCTTCGAAATCATCAATAGTGATCAGCTCTTCCTTCGGTTCCATGTCGAACGCCGCACCGCGGCCGCGCTCAAACCCGGCCAGAAAATTGATTTCCGGCTGAGCGACGACGCGGAAGTCCGCGGCACGGCCACGGTGGATTTCATTAGTCCCGGAGCCGACTCGGCCAGCGGATTGTTTCGCGTCAAACTCCTCCATGATAACACCGGCCACCCCCTCCGAGCCGGAGTCCGAGTCACCGCGAAACGCTAAAGGATCGTCGCTTTCCCGAACCCCAGGCATGGTCCAACCGTCGTGCAGGAACGGCCCGGTGCCTCGCCGCCGCTCCCCGGCTTCCACCTCCCGGCCTACATAACGATAAACCAGCAACGTATGCCGCGGCACCTGAGCTGGAAAGTCAGCGATTTTTTCAAACTGGTTGCTGGTGGTGACGCGTTCGTAGACCGAGGGGGTGATGGCGGAGGAGAGCCTGGGATAGCCGATGATGACATACAACTCGCCTCCGGCCCGGCGTGCCGCACGGATCCGCTGGTTAAGCATCGGCAGGGTGCGCGCGCTGCTGTCAGCCCGCGGGTCGTAGAGCGGACTGGTCCGCCACAGCCAGCAGGTCAGCACTTTCGATCGAGCGCGTTGGTGCGGGTCTTCATGCCGGCCGCGGCTCACGACCGCGGCGGAACGTAGGTCTTCAAATGGCACTGCGACCATGAGTCGCTGCATTGGCCAGGTCCCCAGGGCAAAAAATCCTGCCAGCCCCGCCGTACTCAACCATCGCCCACGACTCACCACCGAGGTGGCACCCATCGCGGCCACCAAACACGAGATCGGGGTCAGGAAAAACCAGTACCAGGGGAGCAGCTCGACCCTTAAAATTTCATGAAAATGCAGGGCCGAGACCGCGGCGGCCCCGACGAAAGCCAGTCCCGCCCAAGCCGCCGGGCGGCTCTCCTTCCACAGTCGGGTCCCACCCCAAACCAGCGCAACGGCAAAGGCGCCAAATCCAAGCGCTCCCGCCCACGGACCGACCGGCCCACCTAGGCCGTCGGTTCCCTGCCAGACTTTGGTCCATGTAACCTGAACGGCGTTGTCAGGCGGCAGCGTGTGCCACGGGATCCCGGTCAGCGCTTCGCTCAGCATGTCGCTCAGCCATTTCCACGAAAGCTCGTTCAACCCGCGCAGCCGGATCTTTTCCACCGCGGCGACGGCCTGCGCATGGCACGGCGCATACAGCACAAGAAACACCAGCGCGGAGAAGGCATTGGCCACGAACCACCGGCTCAGTCCGGCCAGACGCTTGCCGGCCCGCCCGTTTCCGCTTCGCCACAAGGCGATGGCAATTCCGACATTCAGCAGAACCAGCGGATACACGGCAATCTTGCAGGAATAGAGCGTGAAGAACTGCGCCGTGGCAAAGATCCCCCACGCCCACCAAGTGCCGGTTTGTAGAGCGGTCACCAGCAGTGCCAGCGTCAGGCACAGGAAAAAGCCCATCAGCGAATACCCCCGCGCCTCGGTGCAGTACCGTAGATGCCACGGGTGCAGCACCATCAGGAAAGCCGCCAGCAGACCGGCCCGCGGTGCGCCCAACCGAAGTCCGAGATGGGCCAGCGCCACCAGCAATCCAAGCCCCCCCGCCAACGCGGGCAGCCGAATGGCCGCCTCGCTGAACTCATGCCGGGAATGCCCTCCCCATTTCCGCCACCGATCGACCGACAGCCTTGCGAGCTGGGTGAACAAATAATGATTGTTCCCCATCTGGCGGTCGCCAAACACCGTCTCCTGCCAAGTCACCTTGCGGAACTTCAATGGACCCATCGGGTCGTCGGCGTAGGCTTTGATGTAGTGGCCCTGGATGTATTCCGTCACGGCCATGCTTTCGTCGCCCCAGAGCGAATGGTTCATGCGCGGCCACCGGTGAATAGCCGTTGTAGTCAGCAAAATCGCGAGCACCCCCCACCACATCCATCGCGGCAGCGGCGGTTCGTCCAACCGCGGCACCACCAGAGTCGCCGACCTGGTTCCCACCCACCACCGGCGCGTCCCCAGCAACCCCAGCGCAATCGCAAGCACCGCCCACGCCGCCCACCACCATCCCCACAGCATCGAATCCCGCACCGGCGGCACTTTTCTGGCAGCCACTGCCGCGGCTACTCCCGTGTTCCAGGGCTTGGTTCCCACCGCGAGATAGACCGACGACGCCACCGCCAGCGCCCCCAGCACCAGCCTGTCCCAAGCTTTCCACCTCCCTCCCACCGCCGGCATATTGTCCATATGGCCGGCGCTATCATGTCGGCACCCCAATCCTTGTCAATCACCACCGGACACGAGCCCATCCCCGCTCGAGCGCCAGCGGCGCGGCACATGCCAGCCCAGGGCAAAGCCCTGGGAGCGCTCGATGGAGCATCGAAAGAAGATGATTGAGGACGATCAGGCCGGGTTGGGGGCAGGACAAAAATGGTGACGCGAGAAATCAGTCGAGCATATTAAGAGGCATGAATCAGCCCAAAGTTCTCGTCATCATCGGCGACGCCTCCGAAACCGTTGACACGCTTTATCCCTATTACCGGCTGATCGAAGCCGGTTTCCAGCCGGTGGTCGCCGCGCCGGAGAAACGTCGTTACCAGATGGTGCTGCACGAGGTGAAGCCCGGCTGGACGATCACGAAGGAATGGGAGGGCTATTCGATTGAGGCGGAGATCGCGTTCAAGGATATCTATCCCGAGGACTACGCGGGCATCTTCTTCTGCGGCGGGCGCGCGCCGGAATACATCCGGGAGGACGAGGCGTTGCTGCGCATCACCCGCTGGTTCTGGGAAAACAAGCGCCCGATGGCGAGCGTCTGCCACGGCGTCGAGATCCCCGCGCGGGCCGGCATCGTGAAAGGACTGCGTATGGCCACGGTGGCGAAGTGCCAGTTCGATCTCGAAGTTTGCGGCGGCATCTATGTCAACGAACCATGCGTGATCGACCGCCACATGGTCAGCGGCCGCACCTTCCACGACCATGGCCATTATGTCGGCCCCTGGATAAAGATGCTGGAGGCTGCACGGGACAAACCATCGGCGGACGCCGCCCTGTTGAATCAGCCCTAACCCGCCCACGCTTGAACCTCTCCCGCCGTCGGCTTCTCCATTCGGTCGCTGCGGCTTCGGCGGCATCCGCCTTGTCGGTTCCCGCCGCGCCCGGGCCAGTGTCCTTTAGCCCCCGTTCCACCCCCAACTTCGGCCATCCGTTCTGCGACACCCGCGTCATGCGCCTATTCGTCAGGCGCACTAAGCTCGACTACGAACTGTGCTTCGCCGTTGTTGGAGGAAAGGGTAGCAGTCATGCAGGGTGTAAGACTAGGCCGCCATGGCTGGAAGACATCCCCTCCAGCGGGGCTGGCCGGTTCAACTTTAAGTAAAGAATCAGTTATTCCTTTTTGCTAGTACACAACGGAAGCCCACAATGACTTGACTGCGGCCTTCCGGAGAATCCACGTAGCGGTATGACGCTGCAAGGGAAGCAGGAAATGCTGCATAAAACGATCCCCCGCGAACGACATGACGATCATGAGTTGGACTAAGCCAGTCAGCGCACCATTCGCGGGCGTTCCCATCTAAATCGTAGAGACCAAATTTATTAGGGCTAAACGAACCCACAGGAGCAGTAAATGGGTAGGAATCCTGATAGCCTATCAGAATTCGTTGCGTGGGAGTTATTTCATGCCCTTCAGCTTCTTCTCCGCTAAAATTCCCTGTTCCTGGCAAGGGGGGCCACCGATACCCCCAAGGGAACAGACCGGCCACTTTTCCACTCTTATCGATAGGAAGTGCAGTCTTGCTTTCCTGATCCGCGATACCCACCGCGCAGCTCCATTCATAGTCAGTTGGCAATCTATAGTGGTGTGTCCCCGGAAGTCTTCCAGAATCCTGCTCGCGTTTTGTCAGCCATGCGCAAAATGCACTCGCTCCATCCCAGTTCATATTTATCGCAGGATGGGTTGGCCCCTGTTCGAATGGCGGCCTGAACCATTCCTGATTTTCTGCGTTTACAAATAGCTGATAGTCTAAAACTCGCGTCTCCCACACACTGAATAGTAGTTTTTGGTCGCGATTGTCGTCCGTTGTTAGAGGTACTGGAGCGAACATCATGCCTATAGAGTTTACATATGGTCGATCCCGGGTTGCATCCTGAAGAGAGGCTTCCGCAATGGCAGTGGAGATTGGGATCGGGGACAACGGTGGGCTACCCCGGTCACGGTGGAGATCCCCGAACCAGCCAATAAAGACCCATGACAATGAAGCGAGAAGTAGGAGGCAAATACTCGTCGTTATAAATCTGCGGCGGCCTTGCGAAACTCCAGCCAAAAACTTTGTGTTAGTTTGCGACCAAATGAATGAATGTCCGACTTCCTGAGTGGAGATCGCAGCTAGCTCGCGTTTGAACTCCGCCGCAGTGGGATATCGTGCCGTTGGGTCGACCTGCAGCGCTCGTTCGACAATGCTATCGAAACCCCGTGGTAACGTACAAACTTGATCACTAGGTAAACGAAATCGCCCTTGTGGAACTTGTCCTGTTAGCATTGCGTATAAAAGCACGCCAACTGCGTATATGTCCACACGGTGATCCAACTTTAGACCTGGAATAAGCGATTCCGGGGCTAAATAATAAGGGGTTCCAAGAACTGTCCCGCTGTTCGTCGATACAGGCTGATCGCTGGTGAGAATTTTCGCAAGTCCGAAATCTGCAACTTTCACAATGCCAGCTTTGTCAAGCATGATATTTGACGGTTTGATGTCTCGATGAATAACACCTGAGTCGTGCGCGTAACCAAGGGCGTCACATATTTGACACACGATTTCCTTGGCGCGTTGCGGTGGAAGCTTGCCCTCAAGCTTTAGTTGTTTTCCCAAGTCCGTGCCTTCTACAAACTCCATTACAATATAGCTCAAGCCTTCAGCGGTTTCTCCCGCATCATGGACAGTTACAATATTAGTGTGGCTAAGTCGTGCCATTGCTTGTGCTTCACTTTTAAATCGATTAGCAAAACAAGGATGTATTTCACGAAGATTAGGAGGAAGAATTTTGATTGCTACCACTCGGTTCAATGATGGCTGGCGAGCCTTATAAACTGCCCCCATACCCCCATGCCCAATGAGCTGGATGACCTCAAAGAGCGGCAGACTTCGTTGAAGTTCTGTCCGATTGGGCGGAGACCAAACTCCTGGTGGCGCGTGTTCGTGGATGCAGTCTCCGCTTCGCTGTCCCGTGTTGGAGGCGACGGTTGTTTTGATGGATGAGTCGTTTTGGCCCACGGGGCGCCCCGGCGTGTCCATCGTCAAAGCTTGGCGAGGGTCGAAGCGTCTGCAACCAGTGGTGGGCGTTTGGTGGCTCGCATCGGGCTGTTCCATAGACTCGCGCGGCTTTGGTACAACGACTTGAATTTAACCGTAGTATTTATGTGCTGACAATTCGGAATTTCGAAGGCGGATTTAAGGAAGTGGAGAATCCTCTATAACGCAATCCCGTGGACTGCGCGGCTTGGCCATACGGCTACGCGTAGTGGAAGAAAACTGGCTCGCGGATAAGTGTGGGAACACGGACAGCGGACACGCGGGAGCCGGTGCGTATGGGGATGGAATCGACCGGGACCATTTCGACGCTGGGGGCGCCGACCGGGGCTGGGGTGTGCGTGGTGGCCATGAAGCGAGCATGGCAGAGCGAAAGCTCATGCGCTAGAAAAGGTGTACTGACGTACAGTATTCGCGAAACAAGACACTAAAAGTCTTTGGCATACTTCGCGATTTCAAGGGAGCATGGATGATGGGCGAACACCTCGTGTTTTTGCGACCGCCTCAAACCGAGTGGCAAAAACTGGCGGACGCGGAAGCGGACCAAGTGCCGGGCAGTGTCGGGAGTCTTTGCGCCAGCCGTATTGAGGACGGGGTGGTCGATGCCGAGGAACGTGCCAACGTTGGGGGTCGGCGGTCGGTAATGCCCGGGGTAACTGCGTGAGCATCCGGCCGAGCACCATTGGAGATTTAGGGCACATGGCCTGCCAATGTGAATTTTTGGCACCGTGAGCGAACCGCT
>JBJXFS010000116.1:0-13577 GCA_046155625.1 Verrucomicrobiales bacterium
CGCCTGATGCAGGCCGTACCAAGCGCGTTCGAAGAGCGCCACGCTGCCCCCAAAGATTTCGGGCACTTCCCGTCGCGACGGCGCTCGCAGCCGCAGTTCCATCGCGTAGTCGCGATTTGATTTACTCAGTCCGATCGCAATCAACCCTTGGTCCCCAAGCGCGGCCAGCGTGGCCAGAAAAACCGCCCGGACGGCCAGTCTCGCGTCGCCGGCCTGCCATTGGTCCCGGGCGAGGCGCAGCCATTCATCCTCGGGCAAGGCATTCGCCAGAGTCGTCTCATCCGACAAATCGATGCGTGTCGCGGTAGCCGCGGGCGCCGAGGCCGGGACGGCCTGGCGCCGCCGTCGCCGCAGGTGAATTGCCAGTACCACTCCGCCAATGAGGAGCCCCACCAGCGCGAGAATCAGAGTGCCGCGCAGTGCGCTGCCAGCCATCCCGCTTCCCGCACCCTCGTCGGTCGAGCCCGGTCCGGCTCCTCCGAACCAACGGCGAATTAAGCGATCGGCGTTGCCGATCCATCGGTCAAAATCGCGCATCATCCGACCGATTTGGTCCATCGCGCGCTTTAGAGCCGCCACCCACGAGTTTTCCCCGGGTGATTCAGCCGCGTCCCCCATGGGCAGGCGCCATTGGTAATCGCGCGCCGTTAAGGTCTCCCGAATGGCCTCCGCCAATGGCGCCGGGTCACTGGGCACACCGCTCGCTCCCGACTCGGCCTGCGGCACCGGATTGCCCTCCCCGGACTCCGCCGCAGCAGACATCGCCCCCAGGCCAAGGCCCATCGAGAACAAAGTGACGACGATGACCAGACGCGTTTTCAGGCCTGCGGCATGGAGCCGGCTGAGCAGGTCATCCCCGGTCCGTCGCGAGAGCCCTTGGAACGTGCGCAGCACGTAGTAGACACGGAAATAGGGGCTGATCAGGAGCCATGTCACTCCCACCGTCGCCATCAAGTAAAGCGCGTTGAACGAGGACGCGAGGGGATTGCGGGTGAAGTCGCTCTCGATCCCGGTCATGATTTTCACGAGAAATGGCAGGATAAGGCCAAGGGCGGCCACCGCACCCCAAACCAGGCCGCCGAGCACGCCGAGCTGAAGCAGACAGAGGTGATGCCCCAACGGTTCATGGTGGGCCAACCGGGCCGACTGCCGCAACAATTCGCGCCACGGGCGAGATCCCACATCATGGGTATACGCAAGCACCGTGCCGTGATGGAAAAAGGCCGACACCCACGCCACCGGTATCACCAGGGGGACCGCCATCGCCCATGCCGGAAAGCACAGTACACTGAACGCCAGCAGTGCCCCCGTGCGGCCAAACCACTCGCCAACCGACATCACCGGAAGCGCCCCGCCCGGCAATAAACTTCCCCAAACCGCCCGGGCAAAATAGGCCTGCGTCACCTTCATCCAAACATAGACTGCCACCAACCCCGCCGCCCACCCCGCGGCCGAAATCTCCCCATCCCCGCCCCGCGTCCGGTCGGCCCAGAAAGACAACACTCCAAGCACCATCGGCGCCGCCCCCACGATCCACCAAGCCACCGCCGCCCCCGGAAGCGCCCGCAGCCACGCAAAGGCCTCGTCCAGCCGCTCCGGCGGACTCGCCTCCCAATCGTCGCCTCGCCTCGCGTCGGTCATGGTTCGCATTGCCCCCATCAGGGTAGCCAGGTGACCCCATTGTGCATCGTCGCGGGAATCCGCCGCAGCATGACGCCCAATCCGTAAAACAACCACCACAAGCAGAGGATCGCCACCCCCCATTGGACCCCAGCCGCCCACGGCACTCGCTGCCGCCATACCCGCTCCCTCCCCGCCGTCGATCCCATGACCTGATGCCGCAGGCACTCCGCGCACACCAGCCTCCGGTCATGCTCCACCACGCATTCGCGACAATAGGCCTGCCCGCACCTCTGACACCGCGCCACCGCCGGGCGGTCAGTATGACGAAGGCAGCGGGATTTCAGCAATGAAGTCGGCATGGGAACGGTGGGCGGAGCTCAGAGGTCGGAGGGCGGAGGTCAGCGGTCGGAGGGCGGAAGGAGTTTGGTGGCAAGCGGTTGGTGGTGATCAGTAATCAGCGGGAAACGGGCGTGGCCCGATGGACAGGGAGAGTAACAGGCGTGGGTGGCAGGGCAGCGAGCGGAGCGGATTATTCGAGGACGAGGACGAGGACGAGGACGAGGACGATTCCAAGCCTACTGAAAGGTCTTGTCCGCACACACGATGGCTCGTCACCCTCAGCCATCCATCCTTTGCGCCACTCCCAATGAACCGAAGAGCCCGGATGGGAACCGCGAAAAGCACGAAACACACGAAAAACCAAGGCGTTCCCCAATCATCACCGTCCACCTGATGGATGAGGAGGTTGCTTGTCCTAACCCAATGAACTTTCGTGTGTTTCGTGACTTTCGTGGTTCCAATGTCCCTTTTTGGGATGAATGACGGCCTCTCAAATCCTGCCGCGATCACGCGGAAAAGCGCGGGTGAGGGAGTCGCGAATGGCGAATGACAAAATGGGCGGCGCGTGTATCCAGATTGAGTACGCTTCTGTTTCGTTTAATGTCGATCGCCACTGTCACCACTCGCTCATCACCGATGACGCGCGCTCTTGCGCTGTCGTTGATATTGCATGGGTTGGCGGTGGTGGTGGCTGCCCTGCCGATAGTCAGAGAGGCAGTGGCCGAGTGGCAGGCGGCGGCCCAGGCACGGGCGGCTGCCGTGGTGCCTGTGGAGGCCATCGAGGTGGCGGTGGTCGTGCCGGAGGTTATTGTTGAACGGGTGCCGGCGCCGCCCCCGCAGTCGTTTATCCGGACCGATGGATTGACCGAAGCCGCCCCGGATTCCGAAAAGCCGCGCTTCATCTCGGACCGGAACACAAAGGTGGCCAGTCCGCTGCCGCCGGATCCGGTCGCAACCGAGGCGCAGCCGAACCAGGAAGGGCTGGACATTCCGGTTGTGGAAGTCGTTCGCCTCGAGCAATCCGACGGCGAGGACGAGTCTCTGCCTCCCGCTCCGACCGCCGCCGCATCCGTCGTCCCGTCTGCGGCAGCGACCCCGCCCACGGCAGAGATACCGACTGAGCCATCGCCACCGCCCATGGAAGATACCCGATCGCCAGTATCCGAACCCGCGGTCGATGCTGCCGCTTCCGCCGAGCCTGAACCTCCGGAAACGCCAGAGGCCAACCGGGCCGATGTCCCGGCTCCGGTCGAAGAACGATTGGCCTTGACGAATGATTCGGACATCCGCATTACGGCCGAGTCGCCGGAAAAATCCTCCGAAACCACGCCGCGACCACCCACCGAGTCCCCACCGCGCCCGGTCGCCACTCTGCGCGACCCAGAGGTCGCTTCCCGGCCGCCGCCGCCGCGTCCGGCCGTGCCGCAGCCACCGCCCGCGACCACGCCGCCCGCGGGATTCTCTGGATTGCGCACGCCGACGCGCCTGCGCGGCACCATTTCGAATCAAGGCCCCTCGAGCGTCGATGCCGAGGACACGCCGACGGGCCGGTACATGAAAAAAGTCACGACGGCGATCGAGAAAGAGTGGCACCGCAAACGGCGGCTTAATCGGGATTTCGTCACCTTTGGCACCATCAAGCTCGAATTCCGGGTCGATGCGCGCGGTCACGTGCACAACCTCTCGATCAAAAACCGATCCGGGGCCAACGCGATCATGCAGGATTTCACGCTTAATGCCGTGCTCGACGCCCAAATCCCGCCGATGCCGGCCGGACTCCACGAAGTGCTCGACCGCGAGATGCTGCTCATCAGTTACGACATCATCGTGTATTGACCGGAAGGACTTGGTGGACGACCGAACCCGCCGCTCCCAATCATCGACGCCTTCGTGCCCTCGCCCCGTGCCCTCGCCCATGCCCGCCCCGACCACTCCGCCCTTGACCTCAATTCTCCACCTCGCTGACTTCACTGACGGCCTGCGCTCTGTGTGGCGCTTTTTAGCCTCGGGCGGCGTTTTCATGGGCTTGATCGTAGTGTGCTCGATCATGGCGGTGGCGGCCGTGATCGCGAAATTCGTCGAGCTGCGTGAAAAAGCGGTCATGCCGAGGCAGACGGTCGATGTTCTGACCAAACTGGCCACTGGTCGCGAAGTGAGCGATGCCCAGATCCAAGGCACGTTGCAAGGGGACGATTCGCCACTGGCGACCGTGGCGCGAGCCGCCCTGCTCGTCCCGCATCGGAGCAAGGAAGAAGCGATGGCATCCGCCCAGACCGTGGCTCGCGAGGAAGTCATCCGCCTCGAGCGCGGGGTGCCGCTCATCGAATCCATCATTGCCGCGGGACCGCTTCTCGGATTGCTGGGCGCAGTGGTCGGCCTGACCCGCGTGTTCAAAGCGCTGCGCCCCGATGTCACTGACCCGTCACTGATCGCCGTTGGCATCGCCGAAGCGCTCAACACGACGATCGCCGGGCTGGTCGTTGCCATCCCCTGCGTGTTTTTTCACAGCCACTTTTCGCGGCGCATTGAACACCTGGCCGCTCGGATGGAAGTGCTCGTCGAGCAGGCACTTTCCGCCTGCTTCGCTGCGCCCCCACGTTCCACACCCCCTCAATAACTGACGTCCCCCCGTGGCCTTCTACACTCGAAAACGTCGCACTCCGATCATCCCGATCGTCGCCTTGGTGGACATCCTCACCGTCCTGCTCATATTCTTCGTCGTCACCACGACCTTCAAAAAGGAAAACCGCAACGCCCTGCTCAACATCGCCCTGCCTCAGGCGACCGCTCTGACCCCAAGCCTCGAAACCGCCCCACGCACCTCTCTCAGCGTCACCGCCGAAAGCCAGATCTTCCTCGACGACCAACCGGTCGCCCTCGAGGCGCTGCCGGACGCCGTGCGCGCCTTCCGAATCGCCCAGCCGACCGCGCGCCTCGAACTCAAAGCCGACGAAAACGCCCCGCTCGGCACGCTGGTCAAAATCTGGGATGCCCTCGCGGCCGCCGGCCTCAAAGTCAACACCGACGTCCCCACCAAAATCCTCCTCAAACCGGAATAACCAACTTCAGTCTCAGCCACAGATACGCCACTCCAAATACACCAGCGTCCCCAAATCTTTAAGCCGGGAACAAAGAACCAAGAACGAAGAACAAAGAACGAAGAACAAAAAACCCCTTACCGCCTATCGTATGGTCCTACCCATAGTTATTTTCGGTGATCCTGTGTTGCGCCTCGACTGCGCGCCGGTGACGGAGGTCACGGACGAGATTTCCGCATTGTCGAGCGACATGATCGAGACGATGCGCGATGCTGATGGGGTTGGATTGGCGGCGCCGCAGATTGGGGTGGCCTTGCAGTTGGCGGTGATTGATGTGGGGCACGCGCCGGAGCTGCAGACATATTTTCGGGTGGATGGCGAGGAGGCGGCGTTGAGCGACTGGATGCCATTGGTTTTTATCAATCCCGTGATCACTCCGAGTCGGGCGCGCGAAGAATCCACCGAAGGCTGTCTCAGTTTTCCCGGCCTGCGCTATCAGATCAAGCGGCCCGCTGAGGTCAGTGCGCGGCTCACCCTGCTTGACGGTCGGACGATCACAGTCGAGACCGATGGATTGCTGGCTCGTGCGCTTCAGCACGAGACGGACCACCTGCACGGCCGGCTCTTCATCGACCGTCTCAGCACCGCGGATAAACTGACCCTGAAGCGGCGACTGCGGGAAATGTTTGAGGACATCGAGGCGGAAGAACGGGAAGCACGGCGGGCGGCGCGTGCCGCGCGCTCCATCACCCCCCCGGTCACCGGCGGCTAAGTCACGGGCCAAGGAGGGGGAGAACCGACGGGTGGAGTCTTCCAATGGCTGTCTCCAGGCACATTTTACGAGTGATGTTATAGGGCTCCATTTTGGGAGTCGCGGTGGCATTGAGCGCGCATTCGCTGATGGAGCGGTGGCGACGGGCGTGGAACCCGAACTGGGTGTGGTCGAGCGTTGGCTGAGCGTGTTGCGGGCCGAGCAGGCGCGATTGCCAGAAGCGATGAGTCGGCCTGACCTTTCCCAACTCGGGTATCACAGTCAGCCCGCGGTGGAGGACGCCGATTCAGGGTTAGTCTCGGTGCGTTTTTTCCGCGGAGGGGTGGAGTTGGGCGAGCGCGGCGAGCCGCCGTTCAGCTTGCCGATCGAGGTCACGTCGCTTGGCACGGCGACCTTCACCGCCGTGGCGACGGTCTCGCTGGGAGCCACGACGACCTCCGCGCCAGTCAGCGTCACCTTCATCGGGCCGCCTAGCGGTGTGGCGGTGGGCCCATCCAAGCTGATTGGCGAGCTCCAGTACAGCGACAGCTTTACGATCGGCGAAACGGCCGGCTCGCCTGAACGTCAGGCCTATGCGCCCCATACGTATCCCTTGCCTGCGGGAGTTGAATTGGTCGAAAACACGCACGGCGGGCCTGGGCAGTCGTGGGGTGCGGGACAGTTTTCGATCGCGACCGACGCCTCGAATTTTCCCACAGGCGCGGCGCCCTATCCCGTGACGAGCGGCGCGGGATTGGACACGGGATTCACCCAGCGCGGGGGAGGGGGAGACTGGAGTCTGCCGTACGGCCCGAGCGCCGATTTCATCGTGCAGTTCGACTACGTGCAGCAGCCTGACCGCGTGGACGTGACAATTGGCGCGAGACCAGGCGGGATTGGGGACCCCGGGAACCTGTCGATCCTCTTCCGCACCACCGATCATCCGAGTCTCCCGGAAGTCGGCATTTACAATGCCGGGGTAGGGGAGTTTGACACGGGGCTGGCTTCCCGCATCCCCGCGGCCAATGAGTGGAATAATTATGCCATTCGCGTGAATCTGGCCGCACGGACGATCGAGGTATTCACGAAAGAAGTGTCGCGCGGCGTGATTGACCTGAACGGCCTTCGGGGCGGCGCCTATGCCTCATTGCTCGACAACGCTTTCGTCGGTATTGGCGGAGCGGGCAATGATCGGCAATAGAGTGACAATTCTCAGGAAGGACTGCCGGTCCCGGAGCCCGGAGCCGCTGTTTTGGTGGCACTGGCGGGACTAGGGTTGGCACGACGCCGGCGATCGGGCGGTGAGGCGTGATCCCTGATAAAGAGTCCCTTTCGTGCAACCCCGTGAAAAACAGACAAATCTCAGGGCGTGCCAGTCGGCGTGCTGAAAGAGCCGTGCCGCGCGCTTGAAGAGACGCGGTACTGACTCTATGGTTCGGCCTTGTGCCGAGTGCGCCTCCTTTCGTTTATTGGCCCACCTGCCCGCGTTGCCGGCAGAAGCTGGCGGCGATGCCGGCTTGCCCTGGGTGCGGGTTGTCACTGGCCCAGTTGGATGAGGTCTATGGGGCCAGCGAAGTTGCGCTCGAGCGGGTGAATGATTCGGACGGCCGGCTCGAGGCGGATGAGCGGTCGCGACTGGTGGCGCAATTGGCGGCCTACGAGTCGATGTTCCCTCAATCCTTTATCGTGGTCCATTTGGGATGGTTCGGGTCGCGAACCGCACTGCGTCAGTTTGGATTTTGGCTGCTCAATCGCGGAGCGCTGGTGGAGGGCGATGCGATGCGGCTGAACGAGAATGGGGTTGTCTTGATGATCGACGCGGAGGCGCGTCTGGCCGGGCTCACAGTCGGGTACCAAATCGAACCCTGGCTCCCGGAAGCCGCGCTGGAAGAGTCATTGGCGCGAGGTCGGACCGAATTCCGGGACGATCGATTGGGGGATGGGGCCGTGAAGGTTGTGACCCATCTTGCGGCGGCGTTGCGGGCGGCGCTGCGGGAGCCCGAGGCGGAAATACGAAAGGATTGGAGCCGAGTCAACCCGCTGGCTGGACTCCGGCGGCTGCGGTCCGGCATCCTCGGGCGAACCTCGGGAACCAAATCGGAGCGCTGGGATGAATAATTCGATGAAAGCCAAACTGGCCGCGGGAATGGGGGCATGCAGACGGCGGCATGGTCCGCCGAGATGGACTTTTGCCTTGATCCTGGTTCTGGCGATGGGTGAGGGCGGGCTCGGCGCCGACGAATCGCTGGCTCCCGAGTCGCCTGAGGATCCACCGATGGTTGTGACCGAGCACGAATTAGAGCCTGCCATGGATTCGAACCGCCAGCCATTGGGGCCGGATCCACTCGTTCTACCGCAGTGGACCGAGGAGGAAGCACAAGCCATGGCGGCCGGCCGCCCGACGAACCTGGGCGGCGGATTGTGGACGAAAGATCGATACCCCTTGCAACCGGCGCCTCCCTGGCCTGAGGCGATGCTTTGGCGCGATCGCGCGCCCACTGGGGCGCTGCCTTCGTACTGGGCTTCCCGATTCGCTTCGGCGGGCGAGTGGTGCGTCGATCCCCAAGCGATATTGGATGCCGACCAGCGCGATCGAACCGAACATCATTTGGCCAGCCATGCGGGTTCGCCGGGGCACGCCGTGAGGGTCTGGGTCCTGGGCGAAGGTCAATCGCTCGGGGAGTCCTTGGATGATGCCACCTGGCACCGCGCCGCCTTCGGGGAAGGACAGAGGGGTGTTCTGGTGGTGGCCCCGGCTTCGGCACCCCGCGCCTCCACTATTATCCTGCCTCCACTTCTGGCGGGACGCGCCGCCGATTGGTTCGAATCAGTCATGAACCAGATCGATCCCACGGCATCGCCCCGAGACCAATGGGATCAGTTGATCCTATGGCTCACGCTCGAGGCGGCGCGACTGCCGCCTTTGGAGGCACTCCAGGCGGAGGCGACGGCCGCCTCACCGCCCATCGTGGCACGGCCCGCTCAGCATGCGACCGATCGCCATTACTTTTGGCTGGCTTTCGGCCTCTTATCTCTGAGTACACTCGTCCTGCTTTGGGTGGCCGGCCGCCAATGGCTCGGAGGACGCCCGACCGCGGCGACCGTGGCTGCCGATGACCCGGCCGTGTGGCTGGAGGTGGAACGCCCCGTTCGGCTTGGCGGGGCGCACAGTGGTGGATCGGGTGCGACGATGGAGTGGTAATCCTCACTGATTGGCGAGTGTCTGGAGCACTCCCTCCAGCGACTGGGCGAGCGCTAACGGCGAGCCCTCATGGTTGCCGGCCGCCGGAAACAACCAAAGCAGCAAATACGGAGCGGGGGAAGAGCGCCAGCCGCCCAACACCATTGCCTGGGGAGGGACCTCGCTGGTGGTGACGAATTCCAGTGGTAAGCCAGCGGGTTTGCGCGGGGCGAATGCCTCGCGCACCTCGGTTGTCCACGGTTGGTCATCGCGAGGCGCCACTGCCACGACGCGCGCTTGCAAGGCAGGTGCCGAGGACTCGGGTGCCGGAGGGCGACCGACGCGCAGGTCCAGAATCCCACGGACTGACTGCGACCGCAGTTGAGCGGCTTGGACGACCGCATCCAGCGGGGTGAGGCCACGATCGTCCGGTGTCTCGCCAGGAAGGAAGGCGATGAGCAACGTGCGCCTCTGCGGGGCTCCGGTAAACGCCCCAGCCACTGACATCAGAGCGGCCGTGGCCACCGCGTCATCGATTTCAGCGGTGCTCGACCGATATCCAGTGGCCAGAAGAATGACGTCATTTTTTTGCCGGGTGCCTGGGATTTCGACGACGAGTGTTTGGTTGGACTGGCGTCCGGCGGATTCTTCGCTCTCCATGAATCGCACCTCCAATCCGAGATTGCTCGGCCCCAGCGTGGAGGCGATCCAGTTGGCGGTGGCAGCGGGGACGTCGGGGTTTTGGCCATCCCTGGAGACGGCGAGGTCCGTGGTCAAAATGCGGCGGTAATCACGGAGGTCGCCTTCGTTCGGACTCCGTCTCAGCAGCGTGCGCACATCCTCCCGCTTGGGGCGGCTCGGCAGCGGAATGTCCAGCGGATTGTAATAAAGATACACTGCCACCACGATGGAGACGGCCAATCCAATGGGCAGTCCCACGAGCAAAATTGGAAAAAGTGTGCGCTGCGTCATGAATCCACGATCCCATTGCGCCGCCGTCCGACTTCGGGTTGCCGTCGGCCGCCGCCCAAGGTGCGATCCGTCGCTGCCGCGCGATTGTAACTCGAAATCGCCCGCAAGCAGCCGGGTTATTTCAGCGACGCCAAAGCGGCCAGAACATCTTCAGCCTGCTTGTCGGTCGACGCCTTGAGGTCGCGCCACACGATCTTGCCGTCTTTGATCAGGAAGGCCTGCCGGCTGGCCATGCCCAGCTGGTTGCTCGGCACGCCAAACGCCTGGCTCACTTCTTTCTTTTCGTCCGCCAGTAGGTCAAAGGGAAGTTTGTACTTGCCGTGAAATTCCTTCTGCGCCGCCACCCCGTCATGGCTCACCCCGAAAACCGTCACTCCCTTCTCCGTCAGGGCGGCAAAGGCATCGCGCAGACTGCACGCCTGCTTCGTGCATCCCGGCGTGTCCGCCTTCGGGTAAAAGTACACTACCACCGGCCCCTTCTTGTAGACTGCCGCCAAGTCAACCTCCTTACCATTCTGGTTCACCGCTTTCACCGCAGGCGCCGCCGCCCCCAACTCCACCGGATTGGCGTTTGTCGTCGAAAGCAAAAATGCCACTGCCACACCCGCGGCCAAGACTAGAGAGAGTAGTATTTTCATTGAGCGTATAATTTGAATAAATTAACTAAATGGTGTTCTTCAAGTCTTAATTGCGTCAAATCCCAAATCACTGCCGATGAACTCCATTGCTTCTGTTCTCACGAACATTAATGAGGAAACGCCTTTTTGAGTACGCCTGGCTGGTGGGGGCGGATTCCGAGAGAAGGAAGAAAGGCTGGAAGGGAGATGAGCGACCCGCAGCCGTCAAGGCGAAATGCAGGAAAAAGGGTCGGGTTTGGCCTCACGATTCCATGCGCCAGGCGAAGCGGCCGAGGATGGGTGATTCGGCAATAAGGGTGTCGCCCGGGGCGAGCGGACCGACGCCCTGCGGGGTTCCCGTAAAGATGAGGTCGCCGGGCAGCAAACGCCAGACCCGGCCCAACTCGACGATCAGGCGAGGAATTGAATACAGCAAGTCAGCGGTGTCGCCCTGCTGGCGAATAGTGCCGGCCACGGCCCCGGTGAAAGTGAACCGCTGGAGCGGCACACGAACGAGGGATCCGCAGAGAGCAGAGTGATCGAACGCTTTGGCGCGCTCCCATGGGTGGCCGGCCGCTTTAAGTCGGGCCTGCACGTCGCGCAGGGTGAGGTCGAACCCAAGGGTGAAGCCGTCGATGAACCCAATCGCGGCCTCGTCGGTGGCCGGCTGTCCAGCGCGCCCAATACCGACGACCAGCTCTGTCTCGAAATGCAGTGATCCAGCCTGCGACGGCCAGGGGACATCGTGCCCAGCGGGGGCGAGCGAGCTGGCCGGCTTCATGAAGACCACGGGCGGGTCGTCAGGGGGAGCGGGTGCGGTGCCCATCTCGCGCGCATGCGCCGCGTAGTTTTGACCGATACAGAAGAGACGCATGGCGGGCTTGGAATTTGAGATCTGAGATTTGAGATCTGAGATATTCAGGCCAAGACGGGTTCGCGGAGGCTGGCGCGGGCTTCGGAGATGGGAAGGGTGGATCGGACACGGTGGATGAAGTAGCTGACTTCGGAGTATCCGGCTCGTTCGACGAGATCGAGGGCGGATTCGAAGTCGGCGGCGACGCGGCGGGCGACGTGGGCGTCGGATCCGATGACAACGGGGATGCCGCGGGCCTGCATGAGTCGGAGCATGGGCAGGCTTGGATTCATTTCCGAGTAGCGTTTGTGGAGTCCGGAAGTGTTGAGTTCCATGGCCACACCGGTTTTGGCGATGCGGTCGAGGGCGGCCTCCACGCTCTCCTGCACCTCGCGGAGCGACCAATCGTCGGAGCGAAAATTTTTTACGAGGTCGGGGTGGGCGATGGTGTCAAAGAGGCCGGTTTCTGCGCTTTCGGCCAGGTGCTGAAAGTACAGTTGTTGAAAGGCGCGTACATCACCGGTGAAAAAGCGGTCGAGGTAGGCGCGGCCGAAGAAATGAACTGACCCGAGAACGTGGTGGAGCGGGGCGCGTTGGTGGAGTTGTTCGAGCCACGGTTCCATGCCGGGGAACCAATCGCTCTCGATGCCGAGCCGGACGTCGAGGCGGCCGGCAAATTGTTCGGCTGTGCGCGCGACCACGTTGACGTAGGTCTCCCATTGGTTGTCGTCCATGCGGACTTCCGGCCACCAACCGTCCGGCATGGGGCTGTGGCAGGTGAACGTGATGCCGCGGAGGCCGCGCTGGCATGCAATTTCGGCGTACTCGGAGGGGTGGCCGTACGCGTGTTTGCACAACGGGGTGTGCATGTGACCGTCGATCATCCCCAGATATGAGGCGACGGCGGGCCGAGGTCAATGGCGGATGCAGGCGCGGCGCGCTCGCCTATTGAAAAGACTCGCCTTGAGTGTCGAAATCGTCCATTTCGATGGCGCGGACGCGTTTCCGGTCGCGCACGGCCTCGACGGCGCTGCGGAGTTTTTCCGCCAGTTCCTTGGCGTGTTTGAGCCAGCCGTAGGTGAGTTCGGGAGAGGTGCGGTCGGAGGAAACAACGGTGACACTGCCATAGCCGAGAAGGCGCTGCATGAGGGGCTCCGCGTGTGTCCAGTCTTTGACGCGGTACAGTTCGATCTCCTCCATCTTCTTATTGAAGACACCCGTTCGTATCTTGAGGCGCTGGTTGGTCAGCGTGATCCTGGTGTTGCGCAGAACGATGTGTTTCCAGATGGCGATGGGGATCCCGATGATCGAGATCCACCACCAGAAGTTTTGCCAGGAGGACGGTTGGCCATCCCAAAGGACGGATTCCGGGGCGGATGCAGGAGCGGGGGTTGCGGCGGCGGGTTCAGTCGACATGGGGCGCATCTTGCACTCATTCCTTCGCGACGGCGACTCGAAAATCGCCCTTCGTTTGGAAGCGGCGACGGGTGGAGCCGACAGCGCGCGGATGCGCTGGCGTGGGAAACGTGGTCACGGCTTGGCCGGGGCGGTGAGGGGTCCACCGGCCTTTTCCCAGGCCTTTATGCCGCCCTCGAGGTGGTAGATGGTTTTGAAGCCGAGTGATTTCATGAGATCGCGGGTTTTGGCGCTGCGGCCACCGACGGCGCAGTGGACGAGGCAGGGTGTGGATTTGTCGAGTTTGGCGAGCGCCTCTTTGAAATCTTTGCCGCGGAAATCGATGTTGACCGAATTGGCGAGACAGCCTTTGGAGTACTCCTCAGGCGTGCGGACGTCGATGATGGTGAGCGCCGGTTTTTTCGGCCCGGTCTTGGCGGTTCCGGCGTGTTGGGCGACCAACTCAATGGCTTGAGGCGCCTTGAGTTCGACACAGGTGGCTGGTTCCTCGGCGAAGGCGGGCAACAGCAGCAGGAGGGCGGAACACAATGAAGCGATCAGTTTCATTTGGGGAAGTTGCCGCGCTGAACCGGGCTTGCCAATCACTAACTTGTGGTGGTGGCGACGGTGCACGGCGGATTTTTGCACGGGCGAAAAAAGCATGAAAAAATCGGGGGACGCCTGGGAGTGGCGGGCTAAGACCGCCATACTGACTCGAGCATTCGACTCAGACCGGTCGCTCGCCATGTCAAAACGTTTTCGGTTCCATGGCGGCCCCAGCCCGCCACTCCCAGTGAAACACTACCTT
>JBJXFS010000121.1:0-85487 GCA_046155625.1 Verrucomicrobiales bacterium
GAATAGGAAGAATAGGAAGAATAGGAAGAATAGGAAGAATAGGAAGAATAGGAAGAATAGGAAGAATAGGAAGAATAGGAAGAATATGAAGAATAGGAAGAATAGGAGGATGCAGAACAAGATGCGAGAACCAGAGATAGCGGCATGATGGAAACACCGACATTATCGGCACTTGGGAAGGAGACGCCGGTCTCGGAGATCGGGGCGTCGTTGCGGGAATTGTGGGCGACGAGCGAGGCGATGACGAAGGCGGCCTTGATGAACTTTGCGGTGTATTCCGAGGAGCCGGACAGTTTGGAGCGAAATTCATCGCTCATCCGCGAAGTGACGCATGAGCACGCATGCCGCGCGATCCTGATCGCGGCCCGGCCATCGGACGACGAACCGCGGGTGCGGGCGTGGATCACGGCTCATTGCCAGTTGAGCGGCACGGGCGGCAAGTCCGTCTGCTCCGAACAGATCGCTTTCCACCTGGAAGGGCGGCTGCGGGATGCGCTGCGCAATGTGGTTTTCGCCCATCTTGAGAGCGATTTGCCATTGGTCTTTTTTTGGCAGGGCGATTTTTCCGACCGCTGGGAGCCGCACCTGTACCGGCTGATCGACCGGTTGGTGATCGATAGCGCGACGTGGACCGAGCCGGCCGCGCAGTTGCAGCGGCTGCGAGCGGCTTGGAGGGACAGCGGTGCCCGATTTGTCGTGCTCGACCTGGCCTGGATGCGCATCTTTCCATTTCGCCAGGCGCTGGCCGGCGCCTTTGACACGGCGGCCGCCAAGGCAGGCCTTTGCCGGCTCCACGCCTTGCGCATCACCCACGCTCCCGGGCACCGGGTCACGGCCGCCCTCTGCGCGTCTTGGATCGCTTACAAGGCCGGCTGGTCGCTCGACCCATCCGAGCGCGTATTCATCGAGGAGGGGACGGCGCCCATTTCGCGACTCGAATTGCTGGGAGACGGCTTGTGCCGCATCGTCATTGCTCGCGAAACGGACGCCCGATTTCTCCATGTTCGCGTGGAGATGGAAGCTGGCGCGGTCAGCCAAGTCAGCCCGATCGGCGCCGAAGATTTGGCCACCCTTGTTTCCGAGCGCCTGAGCCGGGGTGGAAACACGCCGCTATATTTCAAGCTGTGGCGCCAGGTCTTGGCCTGGCACGCGCGAGCGCCCGCCACCGAATCGCCGCCCGATCGCCTCTGAGCCTTGATGATGCGGCTTCGGCTGCGAAAGAACTCTCCAGGCCCGCGGGAGATGGCGCCCTTGAGGCGGGATGCGACTTCCCGGCCGCGGAGGCGGCGGCGAACGCGTTCCATCCGAGCGGGCTTCACACCTCGAGTGATGGCCACCTGAACCGCCTCGTCGGGTTTTGCCCTTGACGGCTTGTTCCGACGGCCGCTTGTCCAGGGTTGCGGCACGCCTTGAGCAGACAGTGAGGGGATGCCATGACCACACTCCCACTGCCCTTATGGTTTTTTGCCGCCAAAAAGGCGTTTGAAAAACCCGCGCACGCCGCGGTCGGTCGAGGCGGGAGTGGGCTCGGCCGCGGGTTTGGGGGCTGAATTTGCCGCGGTCGCAGCGATCTTGGGCTTGCTCGATTTGCGTCGCCCCGTCCCCTCTTCCTCATCCTCGGCATCTTCCTCGGCCTTGTCCTCGTCCTTGTCGTTCTTTGCGAGCAGGCTGTCCGGGGAGCGTTTGTAAAATGGCTCGTCGCGATCCTTTTTCAGTTGGTAGATGCGATCGAAGACGGTTTTGACCATGGGCGCCACTTTGCGTCCGCCCGAAATGCTGCTCTCACCGATGTCGCCTTCGTAAATGGCGGCGAAGGCGTATTGCGGATTTTTAGCGGGCAGGAAGCCGGCGAACCACGCCATGTTGCGGTTTGGTCCCCATTGGGCGGTGCCGGTTTTGCCGCACACGGTGACAAATTTCGAGGACGCGGCGCGACCGGTGCCGCCGCCGTCGTTGACGACGGCGCGCATGCCTTTGTGGACGGCAGCGATATGGCGTTTGGCGATGTTGAGTTCATTGCGGGGGGCAGGTGGGAACGCTTCGACCACCTTGTCTTCCATGTCCTGAAGTTGGCTGACCAGCCGTGCCTGAGGCGTGAATTCGCCATTGGCGATGGCGGCCATGCATCTGGCCACTTGCAGCGGCGTGGAGGAGATGGCGCCCTGACCAATGGCCATATTGGCGAGGTCGCCCTGGGTGATTTTTCGATTGTAAGCCACCAGCATCCAATCGTCATCGGCCACGCGACCCGCGGCTTCGCCCCGGATCGGAAGGCCCGTGCGATCACCAAATCCGAGCCGGCCTGCCATGTTCGTAAAGTTGGCGGTTCCGGTGGCCATGCCGGCGCGGGCGAACCATGTGTTGCACGAGATTTTGATGGCGTGGGTGAGGCTAATGGGCCCGAAATCGCCCTTGTAGGCGTTGCGGAGGTTGTGTTTGCCGAGCCGAAGTGACGAACTGCAATTGAACATGCTGTTCTCGGTGAATTTCCCCGAATCCAAGCCGGCGAGGGCGGTGACGACTTTGAAGGTGGAGGCGGGCGGGTAGACGCCCTGGAAGGCACGGCCAATGAGCGGCTTGTCCTTGTGATTTCTCAGGGTCGCATAATCCGCTTCGAGGATGGACGGGACGAAGGCATTGGGATCGAACATCGGCCAGGAAGCCATCGCGATGACGTCGCCGGTCTCGACGTCCATGATGACAAAGGCGCCGCGCTTGACATTGGAGCGGAGGACGTCCTCGCAGATCTGCTGGAAATCGAGGTCCAGCGTGGTGACGACGGTATGTCCTGGGACCGGGTGCTGGGTGATTTCCTCGTTGATTTTGTGGCCTTGGGCATCAAACAACATGTTCATCTGGCCGGCTTTGCCCTTGAGTGCCTCCTCGTAGGCAGCCTCAATGCCGTCGCGCCCGATCAATTCAGGATAAAAAGGATCAAGGGGATCGAGCGGTCCGAGCGGCATGGGGCGCACTTTTCCGACCGATCCCAGGATGTGGCAGGCGGTGCGGTTTTGCGGGTAGATGCGGAGATAGCCGGGATGGAAGACGATGCCGGCGAGGAGGCGGCCTTTTTGTTCGGCCGTGGGGGGTTCCCTGAGTGGGCGTTCGTTGATCAGGGGGAGCCATCGCCGGTTTTCGTAGTGCTTGAGGATGTCCTCGTCTTTGATATCCCAGGGTTCTCCCAATACACGGGAGGCGACGGCGATGCGCTGCTTGGCATAGGCGAGCGCATTGGCCGGCTTGAGTGGCGGTCCTTCGGGAAACTGGATGCTTGGGTAATAGGCCAGGATATTTTGGGCGAACGGATTCCCGTTGCGGTCGACAATGCGACCGCGGGGCGCGGGAAGCGTGACGTAAAGTGTTCGCGCATTGGCTTGGGTCCGCATGGACGCTTGGAGGGGAGGTTCCTCAGGTTTGGCGGGATTGGGACCGGGGCCGGGGCGCTCGGGCACGGCCTTGCCTTCAGGGATGACGTCCGAGCGAGGCACGATGGACGGGGCATCCATCGGGACAGGTTTTCCTTCGGGAATAGCTTCCTCACTCGCGGCAGGCGGGGGACCGGCAGGTGCGGGTGAAGCCGGGGCGGCGGCCGGGCGCGACGGGGTGGCAGTTCGGCTGGGCGGCTCGGGTTTCGAGGCCGTGGAAGCCGCGTCCTCCTCCTCCTCGTCGTCGACGGGTTCGGCCCGCGGGGTGGGGGAGAGGCGGGAAGGCGGCTGCGGGGTGGCCGCCGGGCGACGGGGTGGCGCAGGGGTGGGGCGTGCTTCCTCCGTCGGCTGAGTGCGCGGCGGGGGCGTGGCGGGAAAGGGAGAGGTGCGCGCCTGACCCGATGCCGCCGCCGGTGCCATCAACACAGAGACAACCGTCAGGGCCAGTCGGGCCCTCTGAATCGGAGATGGGCAATGAGGAGGCATGCGAAAGCGCGAAAATATCACAGGCAGTCGTTGGCGAAAGTGGAAAGCTGAGGGCGTCAGTATGATCGTCGAAGCGGTGGACGGTGGTCGCCGTGAGAATAAGCCACTTCAGGACAAGGGGGCGGAGTCGAGGTCAAAATATTTTGGCTGGCTTGGCGGCCGCAGCCCGCCATTCCCGGCGCAGTCCACCGTCGTCAATAATGAATACATCGGGGCGGTGTCCTAGTTTAATTGAAATTTCCATAGATCGAGATTCCATGAGCCTTCGAGAACGGCGCGAGAATTCATTTCTTTCATCAAACGCTCTGCTCCAGCATAAATGACGCCATGAACGCCACCACCCGCCGCCGCTTTTTGAAGGCCACCGGTCTAGTCGCCGCTGCCGCCCCCGCCACCTTGGTTGGGCAGAAGACACCTGCGGCAGCGCCGGCGCGCCTGAAACTGGGATTCGACAACTTTTCCATTCGGGCGCTCGGATGGAAGGCGCCCCGACTGATCGAGTACGCTGCCGCGCAGAAGGTGGACGCCTTGCTGCTGTCCGACCTCGATGTCTATGAAAGCCACTCCCCTGAGCAGTTGTCGACGGTGGGGAAAATGGCGCGCGACGCCGGCATCGAGCTGCATGTCGGGACGCTGGCCATCTGCCCGACGTCGACGCGGTTCGACAAGAAGTGGGGCACGGCCGAGGAGTTGGTCGCGCTGTTGATCAAGGTGGCCCAGGGCACGGGCAGCAAGGTGGCTCGTTGTGTGCTGGGGTTTGGCGAGGACCGGTCGACGCCTGGTGGCATTCAGGCGCGGATTGCCGACACCGTGGCGGTGCTCAAAAAGGTTCGGTCCCGCGCCGTGGACGCGGGCGTCACCCTGGCGGTGGAAAACCACGCCGGCGACATGACCGCGCGCGAATTAGTCACGCTCATCGAAGCGACCGGGCGTGACTTTGTCGGCGCCACGATCGACAGCGGGAACGCGACTTGGGCTTTGGAAGATCCGCTGAGCAATTTGGAAATCCTCGCACCGTATATCGTCAGCAGCGGCATCCGCGACAGCATGATCTGGGAGGACGGCGACGGAGCCAAAGTCCAGTGGACAGCCGTGGGCGACGGGCTGGTCGACTGGCCGGCGTATTTCGACTTGTGGCGTACCGCGGCGGCCGACCGACCGGTCATCCTCGAGACCATCTCCGGATTCGCGCGGCCATTCAATTATCTCACGCTGGATTTTTGGAAACCGTATGAGGGTGTGCCGGCTGCTGATTTCGCGCGGTTCCTCGCTCTCGCCAAAAAGGGGAAAGCCATCCCGTCCTTCCGCGCCAGCGCCGAAATGAGCGAGGCCCAGTTCCAACAGACCGATCTCGAACGGAGCCTGCACCATTGCCGGGAAGCGTTGGGCCTGGGGCGCAGCTAGAATCCGGGATGGGAGCCAGGAACGACTCGAGTCGCGCCAATAGCCAGGCGTTGCTCTGTGACCGTTAGGGTGGTGTGCTTGATTCATCCGGAGCCCGGAGCGGTGGGAGGCAAAACCTTGCGCTCAAGGCTTCGCGTCCCGTCTAAAGACCGGACCTGGAGTTTCTACATTTCACGTGCTTTTTTGTTAGCGGGACGACGCTGCCAGCGAATGATAGAAGGTGGCATTGAGGTGGGACGCGGCCTCCCGGGCGCGTAGGCGGTGAAGGCGTACCATCTGGGAATTGTCTTCACATCGCGAGTGATGGTCGCGTGATTCACACCCGGAGAATTCCCGATGACCGCGTCTGGGCTCATCGCTTTTTCTGGCTTTGGGCACCACTCGAAAAGGCGAAAAAGGGCTTCCTTCAGCACGCTCCCACCGCCTACGAGCCCGGGAGGTCTCGTCCCACCTCCAGCCCCAATCGCCCGCCGAAACCTGTACTCAAAGGCTACAAGTTTTTCTTATTCCAGGTGATTGGACGATAGCTGAGAATGCTTGCCGAGGCCAAAATCTTCCGCTCCTGGCATCCCTCTTGGCGCAAATATGGACAAACTCCAGGTCCCGTCTAAAGCCGGGACACCAACCCGCCGCCGTTCCCACGAAAGAAGTTTGAATTCTTCAACCAAGAACGTGGAAGGAAAATGGCTAATCCAGTCGCCCCCCTGTCGCCACTGAGAGATCGGCCACTCGCATCCTTCGCCTCCTCCGCGAGGGACTCCCCGCGGAGGTAACGCGTTTTGTTTCTCGCGAAGGAGGCGAAGGCAACGAAGGAGGGGAGAGGCCCGGCGGTGGACTGGAATCGACAGCCGTGGCGCAAATCCGTCGGGCGATTGTTTTGAGGCAGGCCGCGTCGCCCTACCCTGTCGATTCCGCCTTTTCTGGCGGTACAACACCAGGACGTTTGGGCTGGAATTCCTAGCTTATGGCTTTTGGCCGCGCGACGGCGTCTTTTTCTCGGATTGTTGTTTTTTCGACGGCTGGGATGGAGGATTCGCCTGCTCCTCCACTGACTCCAGATAGTCGTTGGCGGCACGGTTCAGGGCCTCGCGTTCTTTGCCCGCGGGGAACGAATCGATATGCGATCGAATCATCTGAACTCGTTCGAGAGCGGGTTCGTTGACTGGATAACGGCGGAGAGCCCGGATGGCGGCGATCAATCGGGGGGCCTCCGGTCGCGCTGGGAGCGGGGCATCGGGGTTAAAGTGCAGGGCCAGGCGAGTTTCAAGTGGGATGTCGTTTTCGGTTACGGGATCCCAGGCCACGGCCCGGAGATCATGGTCGGAAACCAACCCGGGGGCTTCGTTGGAGGCGAGTGATTTGTCCCGAATGGCGTATCGAACGGTCCCAACGCGGCCGGTAACCGGCCGGTAACCGCGAAGCTTAAAGAAGTGGCCGGCGGGAAGGGAGACGGGAATGGCCCCATCTCCACACCAGCTCATGAGCCCAAACGCCTGAGCGCGCCGCCAAGCGGCGCCATCCTGGAATTCGAATTTGGCTCCCAGGTCAAGCCCCTCGGTGACAAACGTAATGGGCTGATCGGTTGAATTGATGACGTACAGCGGGACGTTCAGCGTCTCACCCGCGGTCTTGAAATCCGCCCATAAGGAAAGTTTTCCTTCTGGAGCGGGGGCGTGCGCCGGCAGTTTCGCCATGGGTTCGGCTTGGCCGACTTCGCTGTGGTGAAGGGCTGACCGGTTTTGTTCGAGGATTTTCCCCTGCCGCTCCGCCACCGGATCCGCCCAGAGACTGGCGGCGACGAGAAAGCTGGGAATGGTCCAAGGGACGAAGGATTTCATGTCGGCTTCCTCGGGATCTCAAGTGGAGCACGGAAACTACTGAACGGACAGAAAAATGGAGGGTAAAAGAATAATCCCGACCCTGTGGCCAAGGAGCCGAAATCCGCCCGCCGTAAGCCCGGTTCGAATGGCCTCATTTTTTTACCCCCAATCTTTCTGTCCGAACCCTGCCGACACCTCACCCTGTCCATTCCCGTTGATCCAATCGCATTTGCGGGCCATCAACGATTCGAGTTCACCCTAACATATAAGCGTTGCTTAAATACTATAGGAGTCCTTGTTTTGTGACGGGCTCTTAGGCGACGGCGTCTTTCAGCGCCTGGTCGAGGTCGGCCAGGATGTCGTCGATGTGCTCAAGTCCGATGCTGAGACGGACGAGATCGGGGGTGATGCCGCCGGCGATTTGAGCGGCTTCGGGAAGTTGGCTGTGGGTGGTGCTGGCGCTGTGGATGGCGAGCGATTTGGCATCGCCGACGTTGGCCAGGTGCGAGAAGAGTTTGACGTTGTCGATGAATTTCCGCCCGGCCTCCAGTCCGCCCTGAATGCCGAAGACGACCATGGCGCCGCCCTTGCCGCGCAGGTATTTTTGGCTTTTGGCGAATTCCGGGCTGTCGGGCAGGCCCGGGTAGCGCACCCAAGTGACGCCCGGTTGTGTGCGCAGCCAGGTGGCGACGGCCAGGGCATTTTCGCAATGGCGCTCCATGCGCAGCGGCAACGTTTCAATCCCCTGGAGCAGGAACCAGGCGTTGTCGGGTGACAGACAGGCGCCCAGATTGCGGAGCGGGACCGTGCGCATGCGCAGGATGTAAGCGAGCGGCTTGAGGGCATCGGGCAGGTCGTGCCCCCAGCGCAGCCCGTGGTACCCGCCGTCCGGTTTGTCAAAAAGCGGGTGTTTGCCGCCGGCCCAGTTGAAGCGGCCACTGTCGACCACCAACCCGCCAATCCCCGCGCCATGACCACCAAACCACTTGGTCAGCGAATGCACCACGATGTCGGCCCCGTGTTCGAGCGGGCGTGTCAGGTAGGGGGTCGAAAAGGTGGAGTCCACAATCAAGGGGATGCCCGCACTTTTGGCAATGGCCCCGATGGCATCGAGGTCGGCCACCTCAAGGGCCGGATTCGACACCGATTCGCAGAAAAGCGCCCGCGTCTTGTCGTCGATCGCGCGACGAAAATTCTCCGGATCGTTGGAATCGACGAATTTCACGGTGATGCCCAGTGAGGGCAGGATGTCGTCGAATTGTGTGTACGTCCCGCCATACAAATTCCGCGCGGAGATGATGTTGTCGCCAGCTTGAGCCAGGTTGATCACGGAGTAAAAGACCGCGCTGGTTCCCGAAGCCACGGCCAGTCCGCCCATCTCCGGGGCGCCCTCGAGCAGCGCCACGCGCTTCTCCAGGACGTCGTTCGTCGGGTTCATCAGACGCGAGTAGACGTTGCCCAGCTCTCTGAGCGCAAACAAGTTGGCCGCATGCTCGGTATTGCGGAAAACGAACGACGATGTCCGATACACCGGCACCGCCCGGGCCAGCGTCGTCGGATCCGGTACTTGCCCGCCATGCAGGCACAGAGTTTCAAGTTTCATGAGGCAACAGGTTTGATTGGTGGAAATCCATCCAACACGAATCCCGCCGCTTTTCCAAGTCCAATGGTCAGTTGGCAGGTCGGCGGTCGGCGCTCGGCGGTCGGCGGTCGGCGGTCGGGGGGCGCAAGGTCTGGGGAGAATGCCCCACCGCCAAAGTGCCTCTCCCCTCAACTTCATAATCTTAATCTTAATCTCCTCCCCCGTGTGCGCTGCAACTAGCCCTCCTCCCCTCCCTCATTTCCATCAAGCCGACGCGGTAAGTCCATCGATTGAGCAGGGACGTGAGGGACTGAAGGGACCGAAGGGACATAATGCGGAGGGCTCCGCGGCTCACGTGAGACGGCGTTTGAAAGAGCATGGAGCATTGCCATGGCTTCAGGTGTGCTTCATGGTTCCAGTTTGAGTACTTCACCCCGCATTGCCCCGTCCTGGATTGGCCGCATTTTGATATCGCCGTGGCTTTGGGTGGGCTTGGCGATGGCGGCATTTGGCGTGATTGCGGTGGTCCCGTCGGGTTGGCGGTCGGTCTGTCGGTTGTTGATTGCGGTGGGGGTGGTTTATGGCGTGTGGTCGTTGGTTCGGTGGGTGGTTCGGCTGCGGCCTGGCGCGCGCCTTGGTTTTGTCTTTTTCGTGGTGGTCAACTACCTGGTGTTGGAGGGGGCGAGTTGGGTGGCCACGCGGACGATTTGGCGGTCGCCCGACCTGGAATCTCGTCTCACGCTTTCGGAGAACGATCGGGAGGCGTTGCGGTTGTTGATGGATGACCCGGGGTTTCTGGGTCTGAAGGTGGATCCGCAGCTCGGGTGGTCGCACTTGCCGAACATGCCCAACCGGCCGACCAACAACCTCGGGCTGCGAGGCGCGGCCCCGGTTGAAGTCTCCACGCCGGACGGGGTCGTGCGCGTGGCCTGCATGGGTGATTCGTTCACATTTTGCAGCGAGGTAAGCGTGGAGGAAAGCTGGCCGCATCAGGCGCAGGTGATGCTGGACAAATCGGAGTTTCTCAATTTCGGCCTGCCCGGAACCGGTGTCACGCAGTCGTATTTGCGGTTCCAACACGAAGCCAAAGCGCTCGGTCCCCGTGTCGTCGTGATCGGGTTCTTGCGGCAAAATTTTTTTCGTGCGGTTAACGTGTACCGCCCGTTCTTGCGGCCTGGTTCCGGCCCGCCGATCCCTCAGCCGTATGCTGCCATCGAGGACGATACGCTGGTCATTCACCCGCCCCTTTTTCAAGGATTGGATGACCTGCCCGGGTTCTTGGACAATCCCAAACCAATCTTGTCGGATTTGATGCGCCGTGATTACATCATGCAGCGATTCGTGGAGAATACCTCCGGTTCGCCGCTTTGGCGGCTCGGGCGCCGGGTGGCCGGCCATGAGTTCATCCAGGACAGCACCAACACGCTGCTGAAGCGGCGACTGCTCAGTCCCAAACCCGACTTGCGCGACATCGAAAACAGTCCGCTCGACACGGATCCGCACCTTCTCGAGGTGAACCGCCGGCTCATGGCAAAGTATATTCGCGAGGTCCGCGACATCGGGGCTGTCCCGCTCGTCCTGGTCTATGCCGGCAAGCTGGATGTGCTCCGGTCCAATCAGGGCAAACCCTTGCATTACGAGCCACTCCTCAAGGCGATCGAGCCGGAGGGTGCGGAGACGATTGAAGTCGTCGACGCCTTGGCCAGCCATGTCGGCCGGCCGCTCGACAGCGAGTCGGTCTTCAAGGGGGGGCATTACAGCCCGCAGGCCAACGCGGTGGTGGCGCGGACCGTGGTCGAGCGCGTCCGCGCCCTGCTCCTCCAGGCATCCACCGACGGTGATCAAGCCGGTGAGAGGTGACCCTAAGGACCGGGATGATTACTTCCAAAGAGGGACTTTGGAACAACCACTAAAGACACGAAACACCCGGAAATTTATGAAGTTGCGATACAGAGCCCACCATCCGTTGAACCTAAAAAGGGACTTTGGAACCACGAAATTCACGAACCACACGAAAAACCAAGGCGTTGCCCAATTACGACTGTCCAACTGATGGATGAGGAGGCCGCTTGTCCTAACCCAATGATTTTTCGTGTGTTTCATGAATTTCGTGGTTGAACGGGTTCTCAGGATGGCCTGTCCGGCTCACCAGGGATCCGTGTCGTCCTCGGTTTTCCAGTTCATGAGGCTGCGGTGGTGTTTCCGGCGATCGGCGCGATGCTCGATCTGGCGCCGTTGTTTCGGTGTCAGCTCGATTTCCCGGTCCCAGGGGCGTGGCCCGGCGTCGCCGGCCATCAGGCACCCGAGTGGTTGGATTTCCGCGACGATTTCGGCGAGGTCGAACTGTTGGATTTGAGCTTGGACTTGGGCCGCGGACTTGTAGGCGAGCGGGGTTTCGCTGAGGTCCGGTTTGCCATGCCACCATCGGATGTCGAGCCCGGGTGTTTGCTCGGCGACGAGCCGCTTGAGGGTTTTCGAGTCGATCGTCCCGTCTTTGTCGCGCCATGGCTTGACGGCGGCGCGGCGCGAGAGATTTCGTCCTGCTCCGTGCGGGGCAAAGCTGAGGAAGTCCCTGTTGTCCCTCCCGAGCACCAGCAAAATTGGAGCCGCCATGTGCAATGGGATGAGGCCCAACTGAGGGCGTCCCAATTCATCGGGCCAGGCGGGTGTGGCTCCCTTGCCGTGATAGTACGAGTTCCCCCGTCTCCAGACGAAGTTATGTTCGTTTCCGACCGCCGCGACGGCCGTCGTCCCCAATTTTTCGGCGAACAGCCGATGGATGCACTGGTGGTTGGCGCGCGTCCAGCGTCCCACGTACTGCAAGGCTTCCCAATAGGCCCTGCCGTCATCGGATTCAGCATCCAGCCAGCAGGCGGAGAGCGGCATTCCCGCGGCGATTTTGGCGGTGTGTTTCTCGGCCAGCTTCTGCCCGCGTTTGAAGACATGAGCTCCGAGCCCGCGGCTGCCGTGGTGGGTGACAAGCACCTGCCACGGTTCGTCGGTGTTCCCCAGTTTTTGGGCGAGGTCGGCATGACCGGCGGCGGCTAGGGTGCGGACCTGCGCCGGCGTGAATGTGACCGTCCCCAGCCACGCAAAATGATTGCCGTCGCCCTGGTCGGCGAGGTGCATCGCGGCATGGCGCTCCAGTCCCTGCAGAATGGGATTGTTCCAGACGTCTTCCTTCAACACCCGATGCGGGATCCAGTCCTCCTCCTTTCGACCTCCGGGTCCGAAACGAGTCGAGGCCATCAAGGCGTCAAGCTGCGTCGCCACCGCCGCCTCGGTGCGAAAGAACGTGGCATACATCGAGCAACAAACGTCCTCGCTGTGAGCGCCCGGAATGATGGCGTTTTCCGTCACGACCGCTCCGCCCACCGTGATGCTGGCGGCCGCCGGACCCGTGGGGCAGGCATCCGGCATGATGGCTCCGCGCTGAATGACCGGAACGCGCAACAATTCCTCCATGCATCGCCGGACCGCGCCAATGTTCGCAGCGTCGATCGGGGACACGGCCTCGATGGCCGCGGCCAAAGGAGCGGGGTCGGGGCGAAGACGCAGCTTCCTCTCCGGTGGCGGGAAATCGCGACGCAGCAGTTTCATCGCATACTGCGGATCGCGGATGCCGCGCGATTCCATGGCGTCGACCGCCTGCATCAATTCGGCCAATTGCGGGCCATGCAGCCAGCCCGCGAGCAGGAGATCGGATTCGGTAAGAAGTTTCATATTGGAGTCGGGTGACCGCGGAGGCCCCATCGGTGGGATGGGGCCTCCGGGTCGGGGGTCATGCTTCAGGCACCACTCTGAAGGTGAGGTGCGGGGTGCGTTTGCGGCGGATTTCCATGGCGATCACGGATCGCAGCAGGCCTGCGGCGTTTTGCAGAGTGCGTTCCAGGGCCTGCATCGACCGTGGATCGGAACGAGGCACCGCGACCACGACCAGCAGGTTGGCCCCCGAGTGGAGGGGTTCCACCGACTGGATGGTCAGGTCTTTCAAGCGATCATCGCCACAGACGCCGGTGAGTCCGGCCTCCAGGGATCGATGAACCGCCTTGCAGTATTGCCGGGCGCGCGCCCGCGAGGGCGGGGCCGCCGCTCTGCGTCGATTCATTTGGACTTTTCTTAACGCGACGGGTGACAACCCGTCTTCGGGTCTGAGTTCGGCACAGAGTGACTTCATCTCCTGCACCAGTTTGTTTGAGTGAGTTTTCGGTTTCATGAGTCAGGAATGGGAGGGGTAAGATTGGTTTCGCGGCACGGCGATGCCTCGCGTCCAGGACACGGACAATTCATTCCAGTCAGTGAATTCGCTGGAACGCAGGCACACCGGCGCCGCTGGTGATGGGTGCGCGGGCAGGACCCTCCGGCCGGTGTCTCAGTCGCCTGTCTTCAAGACAAACCGATGACTGCCATCAAGCCGGCACAATCCCGCCTGCGCGGCGTGCAGAGAACGCCGCGGGGGATATGATAAAACGTGCGCCGGTCATAACTACCTCCTATCAGGACAAGAGTTATTAATCGTTCGCCCTCGCGAAAGTGCAAGTGATTTCCCGGGCGCCCGACGGATCACCCCGGCGGATTTTTGCGCCAGCGAAAATCATTGAACAATGAATGGATGTCAGCTGGGAGTGACGGGCTGAGGCCGCCATGCCCACTCAGGCATTCAACTCAGGGGCATTCGACTCAAAGCGGTCGCCAGCGAGATTAAAACGTGATCGTTTTCATGGCGGCCTCAGCCCGCCACTCCCAGCGAATCACTGCCTTGCAACCGCGTAAAAACCGGGCGTGAAGTCATGACTCATTTTCCTGGCGCGCGAAGGGTTGTGCCCGGCGGCCAGTCGGCGCCTTGAGCGATCCATCCGTGCAGCATTCCGACTTCGTCCTTGGTGAAAGCGGGAAATTTCTCGCGTTTGGCCAAAGGAGGCATCTCCAGATCCTCGACCTGATCTTGGATGAATTGCAGCAGCGGGCTGGCCTCGGGATTGCCGGGGACGACCACCGGCTCGCCGCGCGCGCCGCCGTTGATCAGAGCCGTGCGATCCGTCATCTGGAAACCGCCCTTGGCGCGTTCGCCGCTGTGACACGCTACACATGAGCGTTCGAGCAACGGTTGGATGTCCCGCGCGAACTCAACCGGCGTGGCGGGGTCGCCGACCGGAGGGGTGGTTACCACCGGAACGACGGCGGCCGTGGTGGCGAGCGTCGGTGGCGGTGCGGCTGACGGGTCCAGTGTGGAAGCCAGCGCGATCACGGCCCAGCTGGTCCCGGCGGCGGAGATCCAGCCGTCCCGGCCGTGCGGGAATCCGCTATCCATCGGCGGTTGGAACGGATGGGCGCGAGTGCGCACATGCCACGTGCCATCGGCGAACTGCGTGCGCAGGAGGAAGTCAATGCCACGGCGCAGCGCGGGGTCGTCGGACGAAATGCCTCCCGCTTCCCTGAGCGCGTAGAGCGACTGGCCGGTGGCATACGCGTCACTGCCCAGTCCGGCCAGCTGGCCCCAACCGCCATCGTCACGTTGCTGGCGGATCAGTTCCTCCGCGAGCATCTTCAGTGTGGCGGGATTTTCGCCGGCCCACGCGAGACCGAGAAGTTTGTGGACACGTTCCTCGTTGGTCTCGGCGTCGGCTTTGGACAGCCAGCTCCGCGCCATTTGGACGCGTGAATCCAACTCCTGCCGCCGCGCCGGAATCGGGTATGATTGGATGGTGCAGACCGCCTGCGCCGTGGCGGTGATGTCGCTCGCCTGAATCGGCGGGCGCGGAAGATTCCAGGTCCAGCGGCCGTCGGAGCATTGGATCGTGGCCAATTGGTGAACCATCGAGTCGGTGGCGGCGTCGGCTGGCTCATGTTCGAGCCGAAGGCCCAGCGCGAAGTACCCATTCACGATGGCGGGTTCAGGATGAAAGGTGGTTTGCAGGTTCACCTCGAGCATGTTGTGGGCCTCGCTGCCATGGCGGATGTGTGGAGCTAAGAAGGAGACTTTTGCCAGTTCGACTTGGTGGCGTGTCGCCTCGCGATCCGTGGCAAAGTGGCGGGAATGCGCCAGGCTGAGCGCCTGCATCGGGAGCTGCTGCTGGTGGCACGAGACACAATCCTGACGGCTCACATGCCGGAGGAATGTCCGGACGGAATCCTCGGCCGTTTTCGTCAGTGAGGGCAACGCTCGTTGAATCGCCTCGGGCACCGATTGGACGCGGGCCGCCCCCGATGGTTTATCCGCGGTTTTTACTCTGGGGGCCGGGGCGGGTGTGTCTTTGGCGCCCGCTTTCAGGAGCGCCTGCACAATCGGCGTGTCGCCGCGTTTGCGGGCCAGCATGAGCGGTGTTTGCGCCACACCGAGATAATTGTCCACGGGTTCTCCGCCTTCGGCATTCGCATCCGCGCCCCGGGCGAGCAGCAACTCCACCACGGCCGGCGAGGAGTGCTCGGATGAGGCCGCCCAATGCAACGGCGTGTAGTTGGCGATCAGGTCGCGTTGGTCCACCTGTGCGCCCGCGTCCAGCAAGAGGCGCGCGACGCCAGCGTGGCCGCCCCACGCCGCCTGACCGAGGGCCGTGCCGGTCTCGACAAAATCATTGACCTTCGCTCCCCGCTCGATCAACAACCGGCACAGGGATTCGTCGCCCTGGAACGCCGCCCACATCAGCGGTGTCCGCCAGCCGCCCCAGAAAAAGTTCTCGCTTCCCGGCTTCGGTATGCGGTTCACGTCGGCTCCGCGGTCAAGCAGCAGACGGACGGTGTCGATGTCACCGGCGGCGACCGCGGCCATCAGCGCGGTGCCGCTGAACTGATTCGTTTCATTGGGATCCGCCCCGCGATCGAGGAGGAAGGTCACGGTGGGATTGTTCCCGGGCTTCCGCGCGGCGAGGATGATTGCGGTGTTTCCCATTTTGGACCGGGCGTTCACCTCGGCGCCCCTCTCCACGAGCACCCGGGTTTTGTCCTCAAACGTCGCGGCGCGCATCATCGGGGTGACACCGGCCTCGTTTGTCGCATTCACATCGGCGCCGGCCTTGAGCAGAAGTTCCAGCACGGCGACATCGGCGTTCAACGCGGCGGCCATCAGAGGTGTGTCGCCGGCGTCGTTGCGCGATTGGAGGTCCGCGCCGCTCATCAGCAATTCCTGGATCGCCGCCGCTTCGCCATTGCGGATCGCTTGAAAGAGGGCAGCGGCGGAAGGCGCCGGGTCGGCCGCCCAAAGCGGTGGCCAGGCCACTGAGCTGACAAGAGCAATGGTAGCGATGGTTTTCATGGCGTGGGTTTGCCGCTGATTTGATGGCTTTCCCGGCTCCGACACAAGCGTATTCCCGACTTGTTTCTCGCGCGGCGGTCGGAATGATACCGCCCATGGCGCATCCCTTACTTCTCACGGTGGTTGGTCCGGACCGGCCAGGATTGGTTGAGCGCGTGGCCACGGTGGTGGCGACCCATGGCGGGAACTGGCTGGAGAGTCGGTTGGTGCATTTGGGCGGTCATTTCGCGGGGGTGGTGAGAGTGGAGGTGCCGTCGGAGAATCAGGAAGCGCTGCGGGAGGCGTTTCGGCGGCTGGAGACGGACGGCTTGAGCGTGACGGTGGCGGCGGCGGCGCCGGCTGAGGGTGCGCCCGGGCGAGTGGTGCGTCTGGAAGTGGTTGGCCTGGATCGGCCGCGAATAGTCAGTGAGATTTCCGCGGCGATCGCGGGTCGCGGATTTAATGTCGAGGAGTTTATTTCTGAGGTGTCGAGTGCGCCGATGACGGCGGAGCCGCTTTTTGTCGCTAAACTGCGGCTGGCGGCTCCGCTTGACGCCGACCTCGCGGCGCTGCGTCGCGACTTGGAAAAGATCGCCGGCGAATTGATGGTGGAGGTCATGTTGGATGAAGGGTGAACGGTGAGAGGATCGCGCGCCGATTTCTTTTCTAAGACTTCTGGAGTTCAGGCGTACTATTGAGAGGGCCAGCGAAGCAGGCTGCTCCGAGGTATTGCTCGCTTTGCTCGCTGTATCCAGGCCATGCTTAAATCCACCTTAATCATGCTTTCTGTGGCCGCCGCTCTGCTGGCCGTCTGGGTGGTATCGCTGTGGAGCGAGAACCGTCGGCTGCGTGCGGCCGACGCGGCTGAGGAATCTCGTGGACCGGCGGATCCTTCGGCGCGACTGCCGCCTGGAGTGTTCGGGGCGGCGAATCGTCCGGCCTCCCCTGGTCCGCCCGACGCCCCTGAACCGGAGGCGGCGCCGCCCGCTCGGCAGGCGGATTCCGCTCAGGCGGCCATTCCCTCCGGCCCACTGGGGATCCGGAACCAGCCGGACGGCACGCTGGCGCTCACGGCGGGCGACGGCACAGTGCTCGCCGCATTGACGTCGGAGGCCGCGCGCGATCTGGCCCAGTCGATAGATGCCGCCCTTTTAGACGCCACTGCCACTCAGCCGGGTGGCCCGTCCTGGTCGCCAGGGCAGGTGGCTGGGGCGCCGGACACGGAGGGGCATGGCGATTTCCGGACCGCGTGGGCGTCTCAAGATCCCGATGGCGGATCCGAATGGCTGCAGGTCGGGTTCGAACGTGCGGTCGAGGTCAGCGAAATCGTCATCCATGAGACGTTCAATCCGGGCGCCTTGGCCAAGGTGAGTGCGCTGCTGCCCGATGGCAGCTACAAGACGCTGTGGGAGGGAACGACGCCCGCGGAAGGCGAGAGCGTGGAACGAGCGCTCCCCCTCCCGCCCGGAATCACCAGCGACCAGATTCGCATCGAGCTCGATACTCAGCGCGTGCCAGGCTGGAACGAAATCGACGCCGTCCAGCTCGTCGGAACCGACGGCTCCCGCCAGTGGGCGGAAAAAGCCACCGCGAGTAGCTTCTATGGCCAGAACCGCTCCTCGTGGTCGCTCATTTCTCGGGAATTTCAGGACCAGCTCCAGCAACTCTGGCTTGGACCCGAAAGTCCGGTCCTGACGTCGGAATAAATGCTGCCAGACACGCCATCCACAACAAGCCTGACCATTGAGGCGATTTTTTTTTATCTTCCTCGAAATTGGATCATGGGGTATTCACTCTTCTCAGCCGAACATTAGTTCGTTTTGATCCCGTCTGCATCACCTCTCTCCCAACCCGCCATGAAGTCCCGCCGTATTCGTCTATTCCCCGCTGTGGCCGCAGCCATCGCTGTCGCCTCGACCGCCTCCGCCTCCATCGTCTCCCAATGGAGCTTCGAAAACGGCCTGTCGGACACCGCGGCCGCGGGTGCCACCGCTGATAACCTCGTCGATAACGCCGGCGGGGTGACCTATGTCCCCGGCATCGTGGGACAGGCGGTCGCCATCAGGGACATCGTATCGGGCTCCAATCGGCTCACCGCCACCACTTCCGCCGACCTCAACCTTGGCAATTCGTGGACGCTCGAATTGTTTGTGTGGCCCGATTCAGGAAATGACCCGGCCGCCGAGTGGGAGCGAGTCTGGACAAAATGGGGTGAGGGTGGCAACGAATACCACACGGCGATCCGGGGCAATGCGACCGCGATCGTCCCGGATGGGATCGACATGTTCGTCAACGGCGGCAACAATATTATCAATCACAACTCCACGGCGACCGTGGCCCGGCTGACTTGGTCCCACATTGCTTTCGTCGGTGACCAGGGCGCCAACACCATCACCGCCTGGCTTAACGGGACGCAAGTGGCCAGCGTGCCGTTTGTGGCCATCGCGGCGACCGCGGGCAATATGAACTTCGGGAACTTCGGGACGGGAGACCAATCAGGATTGCAATTCTCCGGATACATCGACGAGGCGCTCATACACGATTCGGCGGTGGATCAAAACTACCTGCTCGGCCGCGCTGCTTTGATCCCCGAACCATCAGTCGCCGGCCTGATGGCCCTAGTTGGACTGCTCGTGACTCGGGTCCGGCGCCGCTAGGCTGCCTGCCTTTGGTCGGCCTGGCCGGCGTGTGATGGAGGCGGGCGCCCCGCCTCCTGGAGTTTGTATATTTTTCGCCAATGGTGGTGCTAGGAGCGGAAGATTCTGGCATCGGCAAGCTTTGGCAGCTATCGTCCAAGCACTTTGAATAAGAAAAGCTTGCACCCTTTGAGTAAAGGTTCCAGCGGGCGTTTGAAGCTGGAGGTGGGACGAGACCTCCCGGGCTCGTAGGCGGTGGGAGCGTGCGGAAGGAAGTCCCTTCTCGCCTCTTCAAAAGGTGCCCAAAGCCGGAAAAAGCGATGAGCCAAGACGCAGTCATTGGGAATTCTCCGGGGGTGAATTGCGCGTCCATCACTCGAGAAGCGGAGACAATGCCCGAATGGTGCGCCTTCACCGCCTACGCGCCCGGGAGGTCGCGTCCCACCTCAATGCTGCCTTCTCTTATTCCCTTGCAGCGTCGTTCCGCTAACATTAAAGCAAGTGAAATGTACAAACTCCAGGAGGCTGGCGCCCCGCCTCTCGCACTCGCTTTCCAATAATTTCCCCGATTAGCCACTTCCAGAGCCACCGGCCATGAACTTCACCCGTTGTACCGCCACTCTCGCCGCGCTCATCATCGCGGCCGCCACCTCACCGGCTGCTGTCGTCTCGCAGTGGAGTTTTGAGAACGGGCTTGAGGACACCGCCCCAGGAGGGGCGAATGCCGACACGCTTCAAGATCTCAGCGTCCCCTCCGCTGAATTTGTGCCGGGCATCGTGGGGCTCGCCGTCTCGATTCCGCCGACGGCCAACGGGTCCAACCGGTTAAATGCTGTGGACTCGCCCGATCTGAATCTTTCTGGAGACTGGACATTGGAGTTCTTCGTCCGACCCGATGACAAGAACGCGCCCTCAGCGGAATGGGAACGCGTCTGGACGAAGTGGGGCGAGGGTGGCAACGAATGGCATCTGGCGTTTCGAGGTAATTCCTTCGCTACCGTGCCGGATGGCATCGACTTTTTCGTCAACGGTGGAAACAATATACTGAATCACAACAGCACCGCTTCCGTTCCCCGCAATGCCTGGTCCCACGTCGCCCTTGTCGCGATCGAAGCCGAGGGAACGATCACGGCGTATCTCAACGGGTTGGTGGTGGGATCAACCGTCTACGAACAGCCGTTTGCCACCACGGGAAACATGAATTTCGGCAATTTTGCCGATGGGAACCAAAGTTCGCTTCAGTTTTCCGGTGCGATTGATGAAGCGCTCATCCACGACGTCGCCGTCGACGCTGCCTACTTGGCGGCCCGCGCCGCCCTGGTCTTGCCGGATGATCCGACGGGCGACCGCGACGGGGACGGTCTGACCAACGCCCAGGAGCAGGCGCTTGGCACCGATCCGGACGACCCCGACACGGACAAGGATGGACTGCAGGATGGGGTCGAGTCACGCAGCGGCCAATGGGGGATGCCCCGGCCCACCGATACCGGCACCGATCCGTTGAAGCCGGACACGGATGGCGACGGATTTTCTGATGGCGTCGAGAATCCGACCAAGCCGTTCCTCAACGCCACCCAACCCGGAACCGACCCGAACAAGAGTGATACTGACGGCGATGGGTTTGGGGACAAAACGGAAGTCAATCTTGGTTTCGACCCGACCAATGCGGCGAGTCGCCCGACCGCCGCCAATGTGACGGCGCACTGGACGTTCGACGATACACTAGCGGATACGGCCATCCTCGGAGTCGTGGCTGACACGCTCACCGACAACATCGCCGGTGGCGCCACCTTCGTACCCGGCGTGATCGGAAAGGCGGTTGCCATTCCGTTCGCGGCCGGGTTTTCGAACAAGTTGACTGCCGTCAGTTCGGCGGACCTCAATCTTGCCGAGAATTGGACGCTCGAAGCCTTCGTGCAGCCGAATTCGGACAACAACCCTCTCGTCGAGTGGGAACGGTTTTGGACCAAGTGGGGCGAGGGTGGGAACGAATGGCACACTGCGTTCCGGGGACCCGAAGGCAGTGTGGTGCCTGACGGCCTCGATCTGTTCGCCAATGGCGCTCAGGTCCTCAATCACAATGACACCACCATGTCCGTCCCGCGCGACACATGGTCCCATGTCGCCTTCGTCGGAAATGCCGCGGAGGAGATCATCACCGCCTGGCTGAACGGCGAACAAGTCGGCTCCGCCCCCTACGTCACCGTCACTCCCACCATTGGTGCAATGAATTTCGGTAACTTCTCCACCGGGGATCAATCTAGCCTCCAATATTCCGGTTTTATCGACGACGCGATGATCCACACGGTGGCGGTCGACCAAGCCTACCTGCGGGCCCGCACCGCCCTGATTTTTGGGCCCGCGGTGGCGCTGCAGTTCACGAACATTCAGTTCAATCGCGATCTCTACCAAGTCACTCTCACATGGACATCTCGTCCGGGCCGGACGTATCTCCTCGAGTTTACCACCGATCTCGTCAAGTGGTTCGCTCTCGAGGACAGTCTGCCATCCGGTGGCGAAAGCACATCCTTCGTGGACGACACTATCATTCCCGGCACGCCGCTCCGAATTTATCGTGCCAGCGAAGAGTGACCGCCCAGACCTGATGGTCCGCCACAGTGGCTCTCGTCGTCGCAAGGCATGGAGCACGGCCACCGTTTCGTTTGGGGTGAAAACGAACAACACGGGGGCCGCTCCCGATACCGCCGCGCCGGGTTGGTGGGATGGGAAGCTGGACGACTTCGGCATTTGGTCGCGCGCGCTTTCCGAATCCGAAGTGGCACTTATCTACTCGCGCGGCTTGCAGGGGCTGGGTCTGGGTGATCCGGAGCCGCCGGGCGGCGATGCCGTACTGATCAACGAACTCATGGCGGCTGACGGCGGCATCGCCTTTCCGGACGACGACGGCGACAACTCGGATTGGGTCGAACTGTACAACCCCGGTCTCGCCCCGATCGACCTCGCCGGCTGGTTTCTGACCGACGATCCCGAACGGCTGAATCAATGGATGTTCCCCTCGGTGGTCAATCCGCCCGGTGGTTATCTAGTGGTCTTTGCTTCGGGGAAGGACCGACGTATTCCAAGCCAGCGGCTTCACACCAATTTCCGACTGGCCAGCAGCGGTGAATTCCTCGCGCTCGTTCGGCCGGACGGTGTGACGATCAGCAGCGGGTTCGACCCCCAATTTCCAGCCCAGACCGCTGGTACCAGTTACGGGTTCATCGGGGCCCCGCCGCAGGCACGCCCACTGGCTCCGCCTACGCCCGGCGCCGCCAATCGCACTCCCGCAGGCCCGCGAGTCGAGGAGGTGACGCGTGACCCCAGCCCGCCGTGGGAGGACGATCAGCCGCTGCTCATCACCGCGCGAGTCGCCCCGTCCGGGGCTGCCGTTTCCAGTGTCACCCTCCGCAATCGAATCATGTTCCAACCGGTGGTGAGCACCCAGATGCACGACGATGCCAGTGGTGGCGACGCCATTGCCGGCGACGGTGTCTACTCCGCTCTCATTCCGGCCGGAGCCTCGATGCCGGGGGAAATGGTGCGCTGGGCGGTGACCGCGACGGATGCCGATGGTCTCGCGACCCGGATGCCGCCATTTCCGGATCCGCGATCCTCGCCGGAATACTTTGGCACAGTGGTCGCCGATGGGTCGATCGACACCCGCCTGCCCGTCCTGCACCGATTTGTCGAAACCCCATCGCGCGCGGAACTCCGCAGCGGGACTCGCGCGTCAGTCTGGTACAACGGTGAATTCTACGACAACATCTTCATTCGCCAGCGCGGCGGAACTTCGGCCGCCTGGCCCAAAAAGAGCTATAAAATCGACTTCAACGACGGGTTCCATTTCCGCTTTCGCGACGGAGTTCCCCGGGTCGACGAGATCAATCTGAACACGACCTACACGGACAAAAGTTATCTTCGAAGCGTCCTCGCGTACGAGCACCAGCGCGATGCGGGACAACCGTCACCCGAGGCATTCCTGATCCACTGTCGCCAGAACGCGCAGTTTTTTAGCGTCGCGATCCTGGTCGAGCAGCCGGACCGAGATTTCCTGCGGCGGTGGAACCTCGATCCCGACGGGGCGCTCTACAAAGGGGCCACCGCACCCACCCATTACGAGCCGAGTACTCCGCTCTCGTACTGGGAAAAGCGAACCCGCCGCGAGGAAGGAACGCAGGATCTCTCCGCGCTGCTCGCCGGGCTCGCCCAGACCGGCGCCGCACTGGAAACTTTCCTCTTCGACCAGATCGACCTGCCCAGACAGATCAATTACATGGCGACTACCGCCACGACCCAGAACATCGATGGCAGCGACAAAAACCATTTCCTCTACCGGGACACCCAGGGATCCGGCGAGTGGTTCATGCTCCCTTGGGATCTGGATTTGACCTTCGGGCCCGACGCGCTCAACACCGATACCATCGTTTTCAACCGCGACTCGCCAGGCGCGGCGCCGAGCCATCCTTACATCGGAGCTCGGCCGTGGGTGCTCGCCGGTGGCAAATACAACCACTTTCTCGAAGTGATCGTCGCCAACCCGCGAACCCGCGCCATGCTCAACCGCCGCATCCGCACGCTCGCCGACGAATTCCTGGCCCCTCCATACTTCCACGAGCGCATCGATGCGCTGGTCACCGAAATCGCGCCGGATGTCGTCCTCGACAAGGCGCGCTGGGGCGCCGATGCGCACTTCGGCACACGTGATTACACCTTGGTTGAAGCCGCCGAGAGGATCAAACGCGAGTACCTGGACCCACGCTTGGGATATCTCACCTTGACCCAGGGGGTGTCGGGTGGCGGTACCGTGCTCGTCCACGAGGCCACCGCCGCCGCTTCCGCCCTCGTGCCCCGAGACGGGTCGCTTGGTCTTGGCTGGACGGATCCCGCGTTCGATGACACGGCATGGATTCACGGGCTCAATGGGGTCGGATACGAACGCGGCATCGGTGGCGATTACGACCCGCTCCTCGCCATTGACCTGCTCGATTCCGCTGTGCCTGCCTCCCATCGGATCGACACCGACGGGGACAACATCAATGAAAACAGCTCGGTCTATGTCCGGCTGCCATTCCTACTGCCGGACCCCGCCGCGATTTCGTCGATGCAACTGAAAGTCAAATACGACGACGGGTTCATCGCCTACCTCAACGGCACCGAGATAGCGCGCCGCAATGCTCCCGTGGGGGCCGGTTGGAATGCCTCGGCCACCGGAAGTCATGCCGACAGCCAGGCGCTCGTTTTTGAAAGCATTGGCGTCTCGGGCTTTCGCGATCGTCTGCGGGTCGGGGGGAATGTTCTCTCCATTCACGCCCTCAACGATGGCCCAACCGGGTCCGACATGCTCCTGGTGGCGGCCTTGGTCGACGGTCTCGGAGTTTTCCTATGACGATGCACCTCCTTGGCCGCCGGCCGCCGATGGCGGCGGGTTCTCGCTCGTGCTGATCAGCCCGCGCTCCCACCCCGACCCGAATCTCGCTGGTAATTGGCGAGCCAGCGGGTCCGTCGGCGGCAGTCCCGCGCGCCCCGACGGTCTCACCCTCGAGTCATGGATGGCTGCCCATGGAATCACCGGTGACCTGACCGCAGACCCCGACGCCGACGGCCTTGGACACCTCCTCGAGTACGCGCTCGGCGGCAATCCCCACCAGCCGGAAAGCATTCCGCCCGTGGCCCTCGTGCGCGACCAAGCGGGCATCATCAGCGTGACCATCCGGCGGCGGGCTGGCGTGGACAACGTGCAGATCATGGCGCAGTCATCACTCGACTTGACCACCTGGAGCGTCGGCCGCCTCCAACTGATCGACGTGAAACCGGATCCGGCCACTCCGGGAGTCGAGATCCTGACGCTCCGTCCCACTCCCGAACCGGGCTTGCCGTTATTCGTTCGAATTGCCGTTCAACGGTGAACGGGCACTGAAGAGTCGGGGGAACCGTCCCCAACACAAAGTTTCGCGAAGATCACAGGGTGGATGGCGACACCAGTTCCCATGGCCGGCACGGCCGCCATCCGTTCACCAAGGTCTACCTCCCCCTCCTCGACCGACCGGCGTCGGCGCCACTGGTTCACTGGATCGGCAATTACCAAACTTCCCCCGTTGTAGAATCCCCCGCTGGAACTTCTCAAAACCACGCTTATTCTCGTCCAATGTCTTGCGATCCCAAACCACCTCGCTGCAGCTCGGATTTCACGGACAAAAACCGCAAGCGATAATTGTCGGACAATTGCCGCTGGTGGTTCAACTATACTCTTCGCGCCAGCAAAATGAAGGCACCGAAAAGCATAATCCTTAGCCAAGGCCAAACCTCTCGGCCAAGGTTCTCGGTATTGGTACTGGTCTATGTTTTGTGGATAGCGCTAATCGCCTCGATTATGAAAGTTCCCGCGCTCCAATCGCCGATTACGGGCATTTTCTGCGGAGCGATGGTTCTCTGCATCTGGCTGCCGCTTTGGGTGTACTTTCATTGGTCGGATGTTATTCGAGATTTGCCCGCCACGTACGCCACAATAGCTATAGTCCCAATAGGTATCTTGTTTCTGTGGCTTAGGTGCGATGAGTCTGTGGGTCGAGCGCTGATCATCGGGGCGGGATTCCCGGAACCTGAGTATACTTGGCTCCCTACCGTCTTGAGTGAGATGCTTTCTTGGGCAGGAGCGATTATCGTAGTTGTGCTTTGGCACGTATTTCGACGGTATTGGGCACGACGTGAAAGGGCGACGGATGGAGGAAATGATGGCTAGGCCGTGGGCACGTATCGATGCCGCGCATGGTTCCTCCCGAAACGATGCGCCTAGACCGGCGGACTCCTGCACAGCGGTAGCCATGATGGCGTCCCTCCGATCGACCGACCCGCCGCGACTTCCAAACCGCCATGACTAGAAAAGTGTGGGCCATCGCGTATTTGGAGCCGACTTTCGCGAATCAATCCACGCCCCCGCCGGAAGGGGTGCGAAGCTCGACTTCGGGAAAATAGATCTGGTAGCGGCTCACGTCGGCGGTGGCCAGGGGGAGTCCCAGGGTGGAGGCGTGCGCGCCGATGAAAAAATCCGGAAGTGGGGTCTTGGGTGGCGGGGGCGCGGGCTGATGACGCCGGTTTTCGAGGTAGGCGGCATAGGCCTGGGCGCATCGGAGCGCGGTGCCGGCTGGGAGGTCGAGGAAACGGACGCCGAGCGTGTCCAGGCGCGATGCCACAGTGTCAGGATAGCGGTCCCCGACACAAAGTTCCGCGAGGATCACAGGATTGATGGCGACGCCGTTTCCCAGCAAGCCATCACGGACAAGGCCGACCGCCCAGCCGTGGGCGGGTGCTGTGGAATCGAAGGCGTCGATCAGAACATTGGAGTCGAGAAGAATCACGGCTCGCGCGTGAGGGCTCGCAGCTGCTCGGAGTTCATGGCGGGGGTGAGGGCCGCGGAGGCGAACAGGGCGTCAATTTCGGCGGGGTTGGGTTTGGGCGCTTTGGGCGCGGGAATCACCTTCGTCAGCTCGTAATGCCCGTGCCCGTCCCCCCGCACGGCATAACACTCGCCGGGCTGCGCGCCAGGAAGCACAAGCCGGCGCTTGGCGTCAATGGTCTGCACTTTCATGGTGGGAAATTCCCACAATTGCGGGGGTTGTCAAGGGGCATTGGGGTGGCCCTGAATTAATAGTGTTCGCTTACACCTTGGCTTTAACGCAAGTTGCGTCGTTCATGAAGCGGCCGCAATATTGGAATTGATCGGATGAATTCATTCCCAAGACGTTCCAACCAAGCGATTCGAGCACACTTGCAGTGCATCGGCAGCCTCCGAACGAGAGCCGGCCTTTTTGGGGCGTTGGTTTTGCCGTGTTGGTTGATGACGTTTTCCACCACGCTTCTGGCTGCACCGGTTCAAGAGGCGTATCTGAAAGCGAGCAATGCCGGAGCCGGGGACACGTTCGGATATTCCGTGGCCATATCCGGGAATACGGCGGTTGTCGGAGCCTATCAGGAAGACAGCGTTTCCGCCGGTGTGAATGGCGACCAGGCGGACAACGGCGCAAACGCGGCGGGCGCGGCGTATGTTTTTGTGCGGAGCGGGACGACCTGGACTCAACAGGCGTATCTGAAAGCGAGCCATGCCGCAAACCTCGATTCGTTCGGCTGCTCGGTGGCCATTTCAGGAGAAACCATCGTGGTCGGCGCGCGAGGAGAGTCTAGCTGTGCCGAAGGGGTCGACGGCGATGAATCAATCGATAACTGTCGGGCCGCAGGTGCTGCCTACGTTTTTGTCCGAAGTGGGACAAGCTGGAGCCAGCAGGCTTATTTGAAAGCGAGCAACACTGGCCGGAACGACAATTTTGGTCACAGTGTGGCGATCTTCGGAAATCGGATCGTGGTTGGTTCCCCGTGGGAAGCCAGCGCGAACGGCAGTCAGGCGGACGATTCCCTCTGGGCCGCCGGAGCGGCGTATGTGTTTAGTAGGACTGACGCCAACTGGACCCAGGAAGCCTATCTCAAACCGAAGGACACGGGCACGGGCGATCGCTTTGGCGATCGCTTTGGAGAGGCGGTCGGAATTTCTGGCTCCTACATCGTCGTCGGCGCTCCCGAGGAAGATGGGAGCGCAACCGTCATCAATGGCGACGAGACGGACAATTCAGCCACCGGAGCCGGGGCCGCCTATGTTTTTTTCCACGACGGAACGAGTTGGAGCCAGCAGGCGTATCTCAAGCCCGCCAATGCTGGCAGCGGTGATCTGTTTGGCGCCGCTGTCGCCATCGAGAATGCAACGGTAGTCGTGGGGGCTCCATTCGAGGATGGCGGAGCTACCTCCATCAACGGAATTTCCAACGACGATCTCGCTAACGCAGGCGCCGCCTATGTTTTTGTCCGCAATGCGTCGGACTGGACGCAGCAAGCCTATCTGAAGGCGGACAATGCCGGGGCCTATGACAGGTTCGGTTACTCGGTAGGACTCTCGGGCGAAACGGCACTCGTCGGCGCGCCGTATGAAGCGTCCAGCGCCACCGGAGTGAATGGAAATGGAACGATCGATCCCATGGGCGCCGCAGGCGCAGCCTACCTTTTCAGGCGCAGCGGAAGCACCTGGGTGGCGGATGCCTATCTGAAGGCGAGCAATACCGGAAGCGGCGACAATTTTGGACTGCCCGTGGCCATTTCGGGAGAAGTGGCGCTGGTTTCATCCGCGTATGAGAGCAGTTCGACGACTACCATCAATGGCGACGCTGACGACGATTCGGCGGTCGGTTCGGGAGCGGTTTACGCGTTCCGTGGCCTCGCGACGGTATCGGCCTCGCCCATTCGGATCGAGCGAGTGGCGAAGTTCGACAACAGCATGACCGTCAGCTTCACGGCAACCGCCGGACTGACCGATTGGATTGTCTCCGGCTCCGCCCACCTTCAAGGATGGCCGGACGATCTGACACCCGCCAGCGTCATTTCCGAACTCTCCTTTGGGAGCTATCAAGCGGTCGTCGACGTCACTGGGAAAGACCCTAAAGGCTACTTCCTGAGAATCGGCCGCTAGCTTCCGGTGCGGGGGCCACTCAATCCGCCGTATTAGCGTGAAGCTGCCAGAGTGCGCTGACGGGCAAGGCCTGGAGATTGGGACCGAAGGCCACTCCGGTCGCACCAGTGTAGAGCAGAATGCCGCGCAGGAATTTTTCCCCGGTCTGATCGCGCAGATGCCGCAACCCTTTGAAGTTGGCGCTTTGGGGGCTGGCAGTTTTTTTGACCTCGATCCCGACCAACCGCCCCCGGGCATCCTTCAGAACAAGATCCACCTCCTGTTGCGATTGGGTCCGGTAATCCTAAAAAGCGGGATGGAAACCACGAATGGCACGAATTCCACGAAGAGCCAAGGAGTTGCTACATGCGCATTCTGCACCCGGCGGGTGACGGGATCGTTTTGCATAACTACCTCATGATTCGTGCCCATTCGTGCCATTAGTGGTTTCATCGTTTTCAAGGGTAATGACACAGGCGCGGGGCTGTTTGGCTCCACGAAATCTGTTTCGTTATCTCGCTCGCCATCAAAGATTCCAGTGCGGCACCGGTCATCAGGTCATCGGATTGCAGCCTTGCCGAATCCAGGCCGAGCTTGTGACACAGCAGACCTGTGTCGCCGAGCAGCACTTGGAGGCTTTGACCAAGCGCAAACCGAGATTGGCATGCCCGGGCGCCACTCATCCGCGAAGCACGCGTCGATAAAACCTTCGCGGCGTCCGGCGATTTCGACCTGGCTGGAGGGCCAGAGCGTCAAAACTTTCATTCTCCCGACCAGCGACTCCGAGAAGTCTGGGCAACACCAGCGCTTGAGCCGATCCTGTGAGAAGCAAGCGTCCAGGACGATGATCGATATCCACGCCGCGCTTGATCGCGCGAAACAACTCTGGTACCCGCTGCACTTCATCCAGAATAACCCGCTCCGGCAGGCCGCCGATGAATCCATCCGGATCGGTCTGCGCCGCAGCCAGCGTCGGCGCCTCATCCAATGTCAGTTACGCCGCGTCCTAATCTTCGTCTCCCCGTGCTTGGACCAACGTGGATTTGCCCGACTGCCGCGGCCCTTGCAGGAACGCCACCGGGGTTTTCCGCACCGCGGCCAGGAGACAAGCAGAGAGGCTCCGACGATCCATGGTGGAAATTAAACCACAGGATGGGCGAGTTGGGACTACCATCGGAGCCCATCCCAACCCAAATCCCTCACGGTGCTGGTGTCTGGACAGGAGGTCGATTCATTTCTCCGATTGCGGGGCGCGATGAATGCGACGAGCAATATGGTTTATGAAGTTCCAATCCGGTCGGTCATTGCCCTCATGATTCCAAGACGCTGCTTGATGGTTTTCGCGCTGGCGGTTTTCCTGGCTGGTTCGCTGACGAGTTGCGGCTTGATCGGTCCGCTGCTGCGGACGGCCGCGCCACTCGCCGGGATCAAGTTGGCGTTCTCGTGCCTGCCCGAGGACGCGATGATCGACACGCCGAGCGGGCCGCGGAGTGTCCGGGAGATTACGGCTGGCGATGTCGTGACCGGATACGAAGGGAAGCCGGTGGTGGTTCAGCAGAAGCACATTTACCGCGAGCGGGCGGAGACGGAATTCCTTCGCGCGAGCTTCGAGGATGGGGCCTCGGTGGAGGCCTGTGGGATGCACCGGGTTGCCGGCCTTCGGATGCAGGAGCTGAAAGTGGGGCAGGTCGTCGCCGGTCGGCGCGTTATTTCCATTGCCTCCCGGCGCGGTATTGCGATTTCCTGCGACCTGATGACCGAGGACGCGGGGTACCGGATCAACGGCGTTCCGGTCAACAGCATGATCGAGGAAATGCACGCGGCTGCCGCCGGTCGGCCTCGTTCCGAGTGAGCGGCAGGCGTCCTTGCCAGGGAACCCGAAAAGGGACACTACAACCACGAAAATCACTAAACACACTAAACATCACTGAGTTATACTAAGCGACCTTGTCATCCGTCAGGTGGACGGCAATTGTTGGCCAACGCCTTGGTTTTTCGTGTGTTTGGTGTTTTTCGTGGTTCCCATCCCGGTCCTTAGGTTTGAACAACCACGAAAAACACGAAGCACACGAAACCACGGTGTCTTGACGCACCGTCAACCGGGGTGCCACTCTTGAACTTTGAGGCCTTTGACGCGCCTGAATTCCGCGGCATTGCCGGTGACGAGGGTGGCCCCCAGGCTGCGCACTTGGGCGGCGATGAGGAGATCCAGTGGACCGATCGTCTGGCCGGCCGCTTCCAGGTCGGCGCGTATCTCCGCGTAATGGAGGGCGGCTTTCATGTCGAACTCGGGAATGGCAAAAAGGTACAAGAATGCCTGGAGCTTGGCCGCCTGCTGCGGATGGCTCGACGCATTCTTCATCACGCCTGTCCACAACTCGGCCGCGACGATGATAGGAAGGCCAGTTTTGGCAGGCGCCGGCAGTCCGCCCAAGCCCGCCTCGCGACGCAGAATGGGGATGCACGCACTGGAATCAAGCAGATAGGCGGGATTTGTGGGCATGGATCAGAAATCTAAAATAGGACGGTCGTGGAGGAGTGGTCGGGGCGGGGGTTCCGGGAAATCCTGCGCGTCGGGATAGGCCTCATCGAGGTGCCGGGCGATCTCGGTGAAGGATTTGAATTTGAGGCGAGTGACAGGTCGAAGAACCACCTCGTCCCCCTGTTTTTCGATAAATACTTCCGAACCCGGGAACCGGAAGGCCTTGGGAAGCCGCACTGCCTGGCTGCCGCCGTGCTTGAATAGTTTCGCGGTCTTCATAGATACATATTATATCTATATTATTCGTTTCCTTCAAGAGCAAGCGAGAGCTCAGGTATTTCGTACTCCTGCTATTTTCTCGCCCACTTCAAATCGCGGGGAACGAGTGTCTGGTCGCGGGTGGCCAATAGCGATCATCACGGCCGCTGGGTGACGCGCAGTCGGAGCAGGCCGACGGGGGTGGTGGCGGTGATGGGATCTGACAGGCGGAGATGCACTGACTCGGTGCCATCGGCGTGATCGTCGACGGGGGCAAGTTCAGTGAGTGCGGCCGGCTGCCACGTTTGCCCATCGGGGCTGGCTTCGACGGTGATGTCGACGTCGAGCAAGTTTTTCGCGCGGCGGTAAGTCACGGCGAGGTGAGGTCGGCCGGCGACTGTGATGAGGCTGGGGAGGAGCCAATCGGCTGGTCGTTGGCTGGATCGGGGATTTTGGCCGAGGGCATATTCGGCGAGGTGGATGAGGTCATCGCCGTCCCGGTTGGCGGATGGTCCGCTGACGGCTGGATCGTCGCGTTCAGCGTCGGTGAAGTGGTTTTGCCAAACCGCATACACCATGCCGGTGGCGCCCGTCGCGGCGGGTGAGCCTTCGGGATGTTGGCTGACGCCCCAGCGGGCACGCTCGTCCCAGTCGGTGTGCGGTGTGCCGGCGGGGTCGAGCAGGACGAGCGAATGCCCGTGGGCTTCGGTGTACGGGTACCACGCGTCATTGTATTCGAAATCGAGCACGGTTTCGCCCGCGCCATCGACGAGTTGGAGGCGTTCGCCGTTGTTGTCGAGCCGGCCCCACCAATCACCGATGACGGCCATGGCGGTGGGGTGGCGCAAGACGAGGGCCGCGGTGCGGGCGGCTACGACCAAGCGGGCTCCGGCGGCCAGCCTGGTATTCTCGGGCATGGTGAATTGCACGCCTTCGACGAAGCGGGCTCCGCTGAGATCGAGTTCGACTGGCCCTATGTTGATGAGTTCGAGGAATTCGAAATCTGCGGCGGCCACGCCGGGCAGGGCGGCGGATTCGGTGGCGGTCGGATCGGCGGGAGCGTAGTGGATTTCCGAGACGCGAAGCCACTGTTGGGCCGGGGTGGGGGCGGGTGGCCACGAGGTGGAGGCGACGAGGGCACCAGCGGTGGTGCGCAATTCCAGCGATTCGCCGCGGGCGGACAACTGGCCTTGGTAGCCTGAGACGACAAAGCGTTTTTCGCCGGCCTTCGGGCTGGTCGTGCGCGCGCGGAATCCGACGGCGTTGCGGGCGACAAAAAGTTTGTTGCGATCGGGATCGGCGGCGGTCGCCAGAGCGGCAGACGGGATGACCGTGCCGGGCGGAAGGGTGAAATCGACGCCGCCGCTGATGGTCCAGTCGCTCAACTCGACCGCGTAGTTGTTGGGATTGACGATTGTGAAATACTCCTGCTGCTGGCTGTTCGGCAGGCCGGGATTAAATTCCACGGTGCCAAACGTCAGCGACGGAACGGCCGGTTGAGCGGGCGGGAGCGACGGGCCGTACGTCGTGTACAGAAATGTCCGGCGCTGCGGCACGTACTCGGTGAGTCGCCGATTGATTTCCTGAGCCATGGTGTACCCGGCGAACGGGGAGACGTTGCCCGGTTGCCCGGACAGCCGCCATGCGGCCGGCCGCCATTTGGCCAAATCGAGCGCGGCGTCCGTGGGTGACACATCAGGGGGGTCGATGATCGGCAGCCAGCGGCTGAAATTGACGACATGCCAGTCGTCCGGTCCTCCCGGGGGCGAGAGGAACTTGTCACGCAGTGTGCGCAGTCGCCGCAGATACATTTGGGTGATGGCCGGCGACCCGCGGAAGCCGAAGTCCCAAAACCTGTTGCCGTTGCCGGCGGCGCTGGACGGGCTGACGGGGTTGGTGGCGTGGACGCGGTCGTTGAAGTAGTTGAAGTCCCCCGTCCAGACGCGGCCAAAGCTGAGGTCGAGATCCCAGGGGAGCAGTTGCCATTCGCCGGTTCCGGCGGTGTCGCGATAGCAGTAGTAATTTTTGTGAGCCACGTCGGTGGCGCTGGTCATGGTGTAGGCGGCGAGGTGATTGACGGTGGCGGGCAGGTTCACGTTGTCGAATCCGTAACGCAGGAGCGCTTCGCCGCTCTGGGCGAGGCCGGTGGCGAGGGCGTTAAGGTCGGCGGCGTTTTCGGTGCGACGCGTTTTCTTTTCATAGCCGCTGCCGCCGGGCGAGAGGTTCGGCAGAAGATGGCTGTACATTTTATACAGGGCGCCCCTAGGATTGAGCCCGGCGCGCTCGAGATAGAGATCATCGGCATCCTCGACGAACTCGGCCACGGCAAAGAATTGGCCATTTCGTTGGATCCGGACAGGAAAGGCAAAGTGGGTGGCCACGCCGGCGTCGCGAAGCAACTGGTAGGCGACGGTGTTATGGACTTTCGTTTTGTCGGCGTAGTTCGTTAACAACTTGATGTCGGCGACGCGTCCCTCGGCCGGGTCGTAGCGAAAAAATCGATCGGCCGGGAAATCGAGGTTATAGCTTTTTTTGGAGAAGCCGCTGGTGCTTTGGCCATGCACATCGGCGCCGACGTTGTCGTAAAATTCGCCCCCGTAGGACAAGCTGATGCGGACGCGGGTGGACGTGTCCGGATTGACGCCGGACGCCATGAACCAATGGAGGACGGGCAGGCGAGTGCTGGCGAGCGCCGGATTCTGGGCGACTACCCCGTGGTAAACTTGAGAGTCATTCGGGACGTTGTTAGCCGGGGCGCGTCCGACTTGATTGGCGGAGTCGTGCGCCGTGACGCGCCAGCGGACCATTTCGCCGGCACCCAGGGTGACACCGGTGACCAGTCCGGTGAATACGCCATCGCCTGCCGCGGCGTCGCCGCCCTGGCCGTCGTCGCGCATGGGGGCCGACTGTTCGGCGTCGAACATCCGGCGCCAGTACAGCGTGGCCCCGGCCACTGGGTTTTTGGTGGCCAGGACGCGCGCGGTCACTGGGAGGGTGAACGGACCGGCGAGGGGCGGGGGGGGATTTTCCGTGAGGTCGAGCACGATCGGCGGCACGGTCGCGGCGCCCGGGCCGTTGGCCTGACCGGGCGTGGGGGCGATGAAATACACCGGCTGCGAGCCCGGCGGGAGGGCGGTATCGGCGACCAATTCGGGTACCCAAAGGGTGTCGCTGGTGGCGGCCAGCGTCGTGTTCAGGCCATGGATGGCGAGCACATTGTCGCCGGCGGCGAGTTGGGCGGCGGCGCCGAGCGGGAATTCACGAAAGACGATGGCCGAAGTATCGGAGTTGACTGCGGTCGCCACGGTATTCCACGGGAGCGGGCGGGCTTCCGGGGCATTGGCGGACGCGATTTCCACGCCGTTCAGGTAGGACACGAAGCCGTCGTCGAATTTCATGCGCAACCGCAGGTTGGTGCGAGCCGCGGGGTCGGTCACGGTGAACGTGGTCCGCATCCACAGCGAAGTGCGTCCCGCCTCATGAAGCAGGGCTCGGACATTGCCGCCCTCGGCGATGTGGCGATTGAGCGATGAGGAGGTGCTTGTGGCATAACCGATCCCTACGGTCTGGATCCGGGGCGCCGAGTTCGGGGCCGCCGTGTCCTTGGTCTGCAGCGCGGCCGATCCCCATGACCCGTCCGGTTGCGAGCCGGCCAGAAACCACGTGGCCTCGGCACTCGCGTCGGCGGGCGCCAGAAACCTGACCGTGCTGCCCGGCCCGACCAGCTTTTCTTCGATGATCTCTCCATTCAACCCATAGCTCACATCGGGACTTTGGGGGGGATACACCGGTGCATACTCGTGCGCCACCGTCGTCCCGTCCCGCTTGACTAACGCCAGATACTCGCCGGTGCCGGATAACTTGAAATTCGTGTGCAGAGGCGCCGCCGGATCGATGCGGTTCTTTTCCGAACACCACACCACCAAGTACTGGCCCGCGCCGAGTTCCACCGGCGGAATTGTCCATTTGCGCAGGGTTTCCGGCGTGTCGGTCAGCGACCACCCGCCGAGATTGACCGCGGTCGTCCCCTGGTTGTGCAACTCCACCCAGTCTTCGTAACTCTTTTCTTCGTCGATCATCGCCTGACCACTCGGCTTCTTGGACGCGTTGTTCACGGCCATGAATTCGGAGATCACGATGGCCTCTTGGGCGGCGGCGGGCCACGCAGTCCACGCCATGACGAGGCCCGCCACCCGAAGAATCCTGGTGGGGCTTTGGTGGCGGACGGAGCGATTTTGACGGAAAGGACGGTCGGCAGACATGGTGGGTAGAGTGCCATCATACCGTCACTCGAAACAACTTCCAAATCCCGGAGTCCGGCGGGCTACTCCCGATCACGTCTGCCGCGATTTGTCGAACTGGGCGTCAAAGACGATCTGGCTCGACGGGAAGTCGATGCGTTTGCAGAAGGCACAACTCTCCGTGGCGCCGAATTCGCGGTCCATGCCGCCGTCCTCCCATTCCACGCTGAGCGGGCCGGCATAGCCGATGTCGTTGAGGGCGCGAATGATCTTTTCGAAATTGATATTGCCGCGGCCGACCGACTTGAAGTCCCAAAAGCGGTTGGGTTTGTGGAAGTCGACATGGCCGCCGAAGACACCGGCTTCGGTAGGACGGTCGCTCCATGAGACGTCCTTCATGTGGACGTGGAAAATGCGGTCATGGAATTTCCGGATGAACCCGACATAATCGACGCCTTGGTACCCGAAGTGGGACGGGTCGTAGTTGAAGCCGAATGCCGGATGGTAATCGAGCGCCTGGAGGGCGCGTTCGGCGGAGGCGATATCGAAGGCGATTTCGGTCGGGTGGACTTCGAGGGCGTATTTGAGACCGAGCTTTTGAAACTCGTCGAGGATCGGCTTGAACCTCTTGGCAAAATCTGTGTAGCCGGCGTCGATCTGCCCGGGCAGCACTGGCGGAAACGAATAAACCAAATGCCAAATACTGGATCCGGTAAAGCCGTTGACCACCTTGACGCCAAAACGGGCCGCCGCCTGCGCCGTCTTGATGAGTTCTTCGGCGGCGCGCTGGCGCACGCCTTCAGGCTGGCCGTCGCCATAGACATAATCGGGCAGGATCGTCTTGTGGCGCTCATCGATGTTGTCGCAAACAGCCTGGCCAACCAGATGCGTCGAAATCGCGAAACACTTCAGCCCGGCATCGCTCAGCGCCTTGCGCTTGGCGTCGCAATACGCCTGATCCGCCTTGGTAACCTCAAAATGGTCGCCCCAACACGCGAGTTCGACACCGTCGTATCCGAACGACTTGGCTTTTTCCAGGATGGTCGTAAATGGAAGGTCGGCCCATTGGCCAGTGAATAATGTGACAGGACGAGGCATGGTGGTGGTGGGTTGGACAGTGAGACGATTTTGTCAGGACTAAAGTCCCGAGGCAATTCGAAGGCGGATGATTTCCAAGCCCGCCGCCTCTGGCAATGGAAATGTGCAGCGGTCGGCGGTCGGCCACGGCGGATTTTTGCACGGGCGAAAAAGCATGAAAAAATCGGGGGACGACTGGGAGTGGCGGGCTAAAACCGCCATACTGACTCGAGCATTCGACTCAGACCGGTCGCTCGCGATGTCAAAACGTGTTCGTTTCCATGGCGGCCCCAGCCCGCCACTCCCAGTGAAACACTACCTTACAATCGTGCAAAAATCCGTCGTGCGCGGCGGGATGACACACTCGGGAGAATCAGGCGTGAGTTCAGGCGCCTTCGCGTGTTGGATGGGGACCATGACTCATCGCCTCGTGGAACCGGAAATCCTTGATCGGCTCGCGTGGGACGATCCGGAAGCCGTCCGGGCGCGCAGGGATTTGCGGGTCATCAATTGGATCATGGGGAACGAGCGTTGGATCTTTCGTGCGGTGGCGCGCCAGTCGCAGGCCGCCGGACGCGGGATCGTGGAATGGGGCGCCGGGGACGGGTCCCTCGCGGCGAAGCTGGCCGGACGATGGCCCGGGGCACCTGTGTCCGCGTGTGACCTCGCTCCCAGGCCGGTTGGGCTCAGCTCACGGGTGGGGTGGCGGCAGGCGGACGTGCTGGAGGAAGCGCCCGTGGCCGAGGGCGGCATCTTGGTGGCGAACTTGTTCCTGCATCATTTTGATTCTGACGCGCTGGGCCTGCTGGGCGCGAGTTGCCTGGGGTTTGACACACTGGTCTTCTGCGAACCGGATCGGAGTCGGCTGGCCCTGGCCCTTTCGTGGTTGCTCTGGCCGTGGATCGGCCGAGTCACCCGCCACGACATGCCGGTCAGTATTCGGGCGGGATTTTCGTCCGGGGAATTGCCCGCGCTTTTGAAGCTGTCTAACGCGGGATGGCAGGTGGAGGAATCGTCGACCTGCTGCGGCGCGCGAAGGATCATCGCCCGCCGCGTTGCATGAAAGAAGTCACGGTGGCTGGAGGCAGTCTGGCGGGCCTGGCGCTGCGGTGGCACTCCGGCAGCGGGGGGTGCCTTTGCACGTCCAGGAGGCCGGCCGCTACCCTCGTCACCCCGTCTGCGGCGAGTAGCAGGCGAGTACCAGTGAGCTTCCTGCGGATGCCATGCGCCAACTTGGTCCAGCACGGCAAACACTTCCTCCCGGAGCTCCGGAGCCACCCCTTCGCCCAAGACCGTGCCGAGCGCCTCCTCGTCAGGACTCAGTCCTGGCGGAAGCCAAAATGCCGCCGCTTTGAAGTCGGTCGAACGATAGGCAGAAGCGTGATCGAACGCTCCGCCGGCGAAGTACTTCAGCACGAGTGGAAAATAGTGGAAGTACTGCCTGGAGTCCGGAAACATCCATCGAATAAACGGATCGCAAATGAATGCGGCAACCAGGGACGCAATCGAGCGATCGTAGTCTTCGAAGTTTGCCGGGGTCGCTGACGGATCGTGCATGGTGTCTCCGTTGGTGCGAGCGTGTCTCTGCACTCGACGCCCGGCTGGCCCAATGGAGCCCATCTCACTGATTGGCCATCTCCCATTCGGAAAAATGTTACTTTTTCCCGCGAGCCGGGGGAGAGTAGGGAGACGGGCGATGGAGCCTGTCGGAAGCCACCGTGTCCCATCCGCCCTCCAACCCTGATGCCGCCACTCTGCTGGAGCGATTTTTTGCCTCCGGGCGCTCAGAGGGGGCATTTCGTGATCTGGCCACCGCCCTGGGTGGACTGGCGTATGGGAGTGCCCTGCGGCGGACGGGGCAGCCGCAGATCGCGGAGGAGGTCGCGCAGAATGTCCTTGCGATATTGGCGCGAAAGGCGGGCTCCCTGCGGGGGCATCCGTCCCTGTCCGCCTGGATTTTCCAGACCACGCAATACGAAGCCGCCAAAGCCATGCGAGCCGAACACCGACGCCAACGCAAGCACGCATCCCTCGCTGAGCAGGCTGCCCACGAAGCCACCACGACCCACGCCGGAGAGGACGCGGAGGCCTGGCGCGAAGCGCTGCCGGTGCTTGATGAATCCCTCGATCGCCTGCCGGAAAAGGACCGCCGTCTGGTGCTCGAGCGCTTCTTCGAGGAACGGCCCTATAGCGAAATCGCCCGGCGCACAGGCAGCACGGAGGCCGCGTGCAAGATGCGGCTGAAGCGGGCGCTGGAAAAGCTGTCGGGCCTGCTGCGCTCGCGGGGCGTCACGCTCTCCGCCTCGGCCCTGTCAGCGGGTCTGGCTGGCGCACTCACATCTCCCGCCTCAGCCGCGCTGGCCTCGGCCATGGCCCCACAGGCGCTGGCCGCGTCAGGCTCTGTCGGGGTTTCCACCATCGCCGCCAACTCCATTTACACCATGAGCACCATCAAATCATCCACCATTTCCGCCGCCGCTGTGATTGCCATGGCCACCGGACCATTTCTCTGGCAGCAGAGCACTGCCGGGCAACGGGCCAGAGCGCTCGCTGATCTCACGTCCCAGCGCGAGGCCCTCGAGGTCGCCCGCGTCACCGACGCGAGCCGTCTGGGCGCAGGTTTGCGCCCTGCATTTCAGGCCCCGCCGCCACGCACGATTAAGGACATTCTGGCATTCGCTGATCAAAAGGTGGATGCCCGCCAGCTCATGGATGCGCTCATGGAGGTCATGATGACCCAGGACATGGTCGGCATGGTGCGGCTCCTTTTGCCGATCTCAAATCTCTCGCCGGAGGATTACCAAGCGCTCCTCGACGAGATTTCGGCCCATCCGGGCAATCAGCAAATGAAGCAGATGGCGCTGGAAATGATTGGCTCATTGACCCCGGTGGGCAGTCCGAAAGAAACCATGGAGCGCATGATGAAACTGGGCCTGCGCCACTACAGCTACTCAAATTTGATGTCCAAGTGGGCGACGAAGGAGCCGGAGGCTGCCATGGCGTGGTATCGTGAGAAATTGGCGGCTGGCGAACTCGTGGGTAAGGGGGTTCATGACCGGCCAGAGTCGGCATTGCTGGCCGAACTCATCGGCAGCATCGGCAAAACTGCCCCGGCGAAGGCATTGGAACTTTTCAACGAATTTCGCATCGCAGACGACACGAATGGCAATGTGCGCATCCTGGCGCAGCTCGCAACCTCGCTGGCCGCGTATGGAAAAAGCACGGGCGATTTCTCGGCTCTGGAGGGTGTGTTGGAGAACTTTGAGGACAACGAGTTGCTGACGGCGGTGCAACATGCCGCCAACGCCTGGAGCAGCCCCGACCAGTTCAATGACGGCAAGGCATTCATCGAACGCAACGTTTCCGACGCAAGGGTGCAGGCGCAAACTCTGGCCGGAATGGCTTCGGCAGCAGGTGCACGGGATGTTGCGGCCGTCAAGGAGGCCGCGGGATGGTTGATGGACAATGTGCCGCCGGAACAGCGCGACACGGCGCTCGGGTCGTATATAGACCGCACCTACGGCGCTGGCACCGAGTCGATCGAACAATGGATCGCCACGGAAGAACCCGAAATCCGGGACATGGCATATGCCAAGCTCGCGCAGACAGCGATCAATCGCACGGGCAATGGTGCGCAGGCCATGGAGATCGCCAGAAAAGTGCAGGATCCGCAGCGCCAGGAACAGGCGCTCGCGGCTGTCGCGGAAAGGTGGCTCCAATTCGACTACTCCGCCGCCTCGAAGGCTCTCGCCCCTGAATGGGTGGAAAGCCACAACGCGGCCAGGGCACCGAATTTGCCTCAGAAAACCGAGGCTCTCTCTATTGAATGACCATTGCATTGGCCGCCCACCGAGCACTCGCCAGCCGCCTGCGGGCCAGCGCCACCACCACGTTTTAGCACCCTGACTTCATCGCGCTTCCATGAACCGCACGACTCTCAATACTCTTCTCGTCTCCGCACTGGTCTGCGGCAGCACCCTCCTGTTTCAAGCGTGGCGCAACTCAAAGCTGGCCTCGCAAATCACCGCCGAACGGGCCTCAATTTCCCGACTCGAAACCGAACTGGGACCCGAAATCGTCGCCGGGATCGGTGCACCCAGGACCTCAACGGCCGCGCTCACTGGCGACTCCGCGCCAGCGCAGGTCGGCAGCGCGACAGCCACCGGTGAAACCTCGGAGGAGAAGATCGTGAGCACGGCTGCATCGCTCGATGCCCTCGTGGCCGACATTGGCGAGTTCGGTAGATCTCCCGCCGCCTTTTTTAAACTCCTGCCCGACGTCCTCCGCGTCGTCGAACCACTCAGTCTCGATGAAATGCTCGCGGTGGCGGAAAAAGTGCCCGGGTCGTTCCCCGCATCGACTCCGAGTGACGGCAGGGCCGCGGTGAAAATGATCCTCTTTCTGCTGGCGGCTGAGTCAGATCCCCGTCGCGTCATGCAAAACAAGGAATTCATGGCAAACGGCGAGATGAGCGCCGGGGTCATCGGCTCCCTTGCCCGCCGCGATCCCGCTGCTGCCATGGATTATCTGAAAACGGCTGAGATTCCCCAGCATCAAAAAACCATGCTGGAGCGGGGAATGCTGATGCAGGCGCTGCGCCGTGATGTGAATGCCGGCCTGCGCATGATGGAACAGATGGCAGAAAACGGAAACGGGTCGCGCAATGAAATGTTTCACGGTGGAGTGCCGCTTCCCATCGAATCCCTGCCCGGCCTGATCGCCGCACGCAACGCCTCCGAGAACGAGAAGTTGCGCGGCACCATCGACACAATGATCGTCAACACGGCGCTCTTTGATGGTGGCACGGACAAAGCGCGGGAAGTCGTGGCCCATTCCAACCTCGACACCGCCGCCGTGGCCCAGGCTCTGAAGAATTCCTCGCCGGGAGCGGGCGGCAATCCGGGCGCGATCCTCGACTGGTTGGCGGAATTGGAAAGCCCCGAGGATTTTGCCGGATCCGTGGGCCACATGGTGCGGCAGTGGGCCTATCAAGACTTCAATGCTGCCGGCGAGTGGCTGGGTAAACAGGAGCCAGGACCTGCCCGCGACCGGGCCATTCACGACTTTGCCCAGACAGTGTCACCAATCGACGCCAGCGCCGCCGCCATCTGGGCCGCCCAGATCGAAAATGAAGAACTCCGCAGTGCCGCACTCAGCCAGACACTCTCCCAATGGCAGACAACGGACCAAGCCGCCGCTGACGCATGGATCAAAGAACAGGGCCTCGACCTCGAAGACTTCGGCCGTCCGAAACAGTGAGCGGGCCACGGTGGCCGTTTAAATGAAAACGGTTCGGCTGGATTTCGGAGAGGCGTTCAGCCTCATCAAGTCCTTGCCGTCGTCGCCCTCGGCAAAACCGTTCGCCACAGGATGGAGAACCGCTCCGTACTCGCGCATCCAGTACTCAAGGTGTTCCTGTTGTTCCGATGGTTTCTCGGGTCATACCACTGGAAACCCGGAATCACCAATCCTTACAGGAGATTCGCCAACCCCGACTGTCGGATCCTCTTACACGAGACGGAAATGACGGTTGAGCGTGTCTAAGGCGTTCATTGGCAATTATATAATAATTTGTTATAGACCCGTAATGCAATCATAAATATCTCAATGTGTCGGATTTCTTTACACTTCCAACGCTTTTCTCACGTCTGAGAATGTGTCGTATTGGCGTGTAGTACGTTCATTGTGTGAGAGTTAGCCTTATTAATGGCATTTTTGGCACGACCCTTGCTTATGGGTATTAGTACTTCTGCGAAAATACGCACAAAAGTGACTCAAAACTGAAAACGCAATATCATTACCCCAATCAAATGAAAACAAAACCTATTATCCTAACGGTCGTTACAACCGCTGTAATCGCCGCATCCTCGCTCTCCGCCTCCGCGGCGATTGCCACCTTTGACTTTTACAAGTTGAAGAGCGGTGGCCAAGCGGGTGATTTCATACCCGACGGGGTCCTGGGCACCGACTACTTCAATGTAAGCGGCGACTTCGTGAGCTCGGCTTTCCCGGGTTCGGTTGGGGGCGATCTGAACTATACCAACAACGGGATCTCCTTGACGGCGACTGCGGAATTTTCTGACGGTATAACGGTGGTCGATGCCTCGGTGGTACAGGACCACGAGAACGCTTGGAATACCGCCACGAGGAAAGGCGCCGGCCTCGGGGTCTACAAGCCAGCAAGGATACTGGACACCAGTGACGACAACATCACGCGCGGTGAATCGTTGATTATCACCTTCGATCGTGAAGTTGATCTCAAGAACATCGGGCTTCGTGCCGAAGGTCATGATGACAGTTGGGACTTTGAGCCGGCGAGTTTCAAGCTCAACGGGGTGGTGATGCTGCTGCCTGAAGGGATCGGATCGATCGATGTCGCCATGACAGGGACTGAGTTTATTTTCGAATTTGGCGGCGACGACAGGGTCGATCCCGATCAGTTCTACTTGGCTTCACTGACGGCTTGTGAGTCAGATCGTGTGCCGGAAGGCGGCGCCGCCCTCGCGTTGTTCAGTCTGGGACTGATTGGTTTGGGGGCATTTCGCAAGCGTTTGACGAAGTAGTCACACGGACTCATTCCCTGGCCAAATCCAGGAAGCAGTGAAGTGCGGGCGGGGGAGGAATCCCCCGCCTTGGTATTGGGGGGGGTGGTGGGCGACAATTTGAGGGAACCCCGCGAGCTGAGAAGAACGCGCCGCTGAATCGCCCGGGGCCGCTACTTCCCGAGATCTTTGATCCGGAAATTCCGATACTCGTGGGCGCCGTTCTCGCCCTGCAGGCCGATGTAACCGCGCTTGAGCCCGTCCATCTTGCCGGACTTGCTGACGAGTTCGCCGTTCAAGCGAACTTCGATCGTCGACCCAATGAGCACAATTTCGTATGCGTTCCACTCGCCCGTGGGCTTGAGTGCTTTCTGTGCCAGTTCGACATCCAAGTCATAGTCGGCGCCGAAGATCTTCGCCATGCGCTCGGTATTCTCAATCTGCACCTCGTATTTGCGATCAGGCCAGTTGTCGCCTTGCGTGTTGGATCGCACGAAAACCCCGCCGTCCTGTTTGGACTTCAGAAAGCGGAATTCGAGGCGAAGGACGAAGTCGGAATACTGTTTCTCACTCCGCAGCCATCCAAGGCCGCCCTGGTGCTGCATTACGCCGTCCGCCACGACAAACTTGGCACCGTTCATGAGATGCCAGCCGTCAAGGGTCTTGCCATCGAAAAGCGGCGTGAAGCCTTCCTCCAACTCCAGCTGTTTCAGGTAGATGTCCTTGAACTGCACTGTCATCGGCTCGCCGGAGCGCAGCTGCACTCCAAGGATTCCCTTCAGATCGAAGTGGGCCTCCTCGTTGTCGATGAGTTCCGACGCCGTCACGCCATTGATCCGTAAGATCATTTGGTGCCCCTTGGCGATGATGTGATAGTCGTTCCACTCGGGCCACTTCTTGAGCGTCGCCTCGGTATCGATCTTGGTTCGCGTACGCTGGCCGGACTTATCGATCACTGTCTTGGTTCCGTTGGCACTGAGGAGTTCCGGTCCGTTGCGGGAGTGGAGCTCGTCGCACACGCCACCCAGATAGCCGCCGCTCTGGTAGATGTCAGCTTGGTATCCGATCGCCAATCCGTCCTCGCGCATCTTGCTGCGAAACTGCACTCCGGAGTTGCAGCCGTTGCCGTTGACCCGAAACTGGAGCTTGAGTTCGAAGTCGGCAACCTCGCCGCCCTGCCAGATCATGAACTGATTTGAGGTGCAGGGGTTCTCCTTGGTTGATTGGCCGGTGATGGCGCCGTCCCTGATCGACCAGTAGCTCATGTTGAGAGCGTTCCAGCCCTCGAGCGTATTGCCGTCGAAGATCTTCTGAAACTCACCCGCATTGAAGCTGAGTGGGGGCGATGCCGGAGCGGTTGCCGGTGTTTGGGCAACGGGCTTGCCCGGCGGGGACACCGCCCCTCCGCCTTCTTTGCCGAGCGCACGCAGTTCATCGACGGAGAGTGCCCGGTCGTAGATGCGGACGTCGTCGATGAGGCCGTGAAAGAGCCTTCCGGTGACCTGCGCGTTCGCGCCGATGAGCACGGAGTAATCGTTGACGCTGATGGACGGTGAAGAGTCCGCCGAAGCGTCCAGAGCACCATCCACGAAGATCGATGTCTTGGTCCCGTCGAGAACTCCAGCGACGTGGTGCCACTGGCCGTCGGCGACGTCTTGATTGCCGTCTAGATCGCCTACCTGTTCACGCGAGAGATCCGAGCAGGCAAATCCCACACTCTTCGTTTCGTTGGCCCGGTGCAGTCTCCAAGCGCGATCCCCCTTGGTTACGATGGCCTGCCACGGATTCGTGAAGGACTCGACTCGGATCCAGGCCGATATCGTGACCCCGCCCGTGATGTCGAAGTCGCTCTCGTTCGGAATCGACACGAAGTCATCCGTTCCGTCGAACTGCAGCGCACCACCGATCTTGCCCTCGATCCACTTCGCGCCGCCCATGATCGTGCCGTGGTTGTCCCGACCCGAGACATCGCGCGCGAGCGATCCATTGCCTTCATCGAACATCCAGCGGCCGACAAGTCCGCGCGCGAGGTCTGGGGACGCGTTGCCGGTGTCACCTTCAGTCTCACCCGTGCTGTGATGAGCGCCGAGACACAGCATCGCCATGGCCAGGACGGCGATCCACCGGTTTTTCCGAGCATCCGTCCGTACTTTGGCAGCTCTTATTCTCAGCTCGTTGCTGTTCGCCTGGTACGTGGTCAGCGTAGTCATGCGGTCACCGTATTCGGAAGGAAGACAGAGTGCCAGACAAAATGGCGCGACGCAGATGGGAACCACGAAAAGCACGAAACACACCAAAAACCAAGGCGTTGCCCAATGTCATCTGTCGAGACAGTCGCTTTCACCACCAAAGGGGCAATGCCCCGCCCCATACCAGCCTGGGCCAGCGGCCCAGGAAAGAGACGCAAAAACAATGAAGGGCTGAAAGCCCGCCCCATCCCGCGCTCAACCTGAGCCCGTTGACCCATATGCCGTGGGAGGACCGCGAGTTTATTCAACGGGCCTTCGGCCCCGCTCGGGCGGCCGTACCTGTAGCCTCCCAACAATGGTGAGTAAGGGCCGATTTTTTGAGTCGCTGGTGCGCGAGGATCGCACACGTGAAGACGAGGACGAGGACGAGGACGAGGACGAGTGGCGCAAAGGAGGGATGGCTGAAGCTGACGAACCATCGCGTGGGCGGGAAAGGCCTGTTCACGATGCTTGGAATCGTCCTCGTCCTCGAAGTGGCCGCTCCCCTCACCGCCCTGCCACCCACGCCTGTGACTCTCCCTTGTCTACCTGCTGGATGAGGAGGTCGCATTTCCTAACCCGATGAACTTTCGTGTGTTTCGTGACTTTCGTGGTTCCAATGTCCCTATTTGGGCTTACGGGTTTTCCGGCGCCTTCTGTCTCGAAGTCCTGGCTCTTTCCTCGGCGGGCAGGGACTCCCACCATACGCGGGCGCCCGATTCGTCGAAATGTCGCCATTGATCGAACACATTGATGGCGGCCCAGGCGCGGGCGTCACCCGGCGGCAGCGCGTTCGCCCAGGCCGCAGCGGCGCGCGGGTCTTCGGAGGCCCAATGGGCGGCGGTGGAGGTGAGTACTGGAATCAAGGCGGGAGTGGATTCGGCAGTCAACGTGTCGCTGAGCCAGCGGGCGGTTTCCGCCGGGTAGTGCTGGCTGATTTGGCGCAGCACCGGCTCAGCGGAGGCGAACACGTGTGTGTCCTCATCGGGCTGGTTTTTCTCAGGCGGCTCCCTGGCCCAGGCGGCATCCAGCACGCGTCGCCGGTCGGCGGGATCCAACGCCAGCAGTGCATGCGGTTCTTCCAGATCGCCGACGTCAGCCCGCGCGAGGGCCTGTTGGACTGGCGAGAGGACCGGTTCCTCTTCCGGCGGTCGGGTGGCGTTTTCGATCGCCTCGAGGGCGTTGGCGCGCTGCGTTTCGTCCGTGAGCGCGGACACCCAGGTTCGGGCGGCATCAGGCGCTCGGCGTGCCCACGAGTCGGTAAATCCGATCAGTGGAAAGGCATTGGGGTCGGCGCTCAGCGCCAGCAGTCGATTGGCCAGAGCCCCCGGATTGTCGGCCTCAGGGAGGCTGACGGCGGACCCGCGCAGAAAGCTCTGGAAGAGTTCCGGGGAAAGGTGGTTACCCCGCGCTTCAAGGGTGTCGACCACCGCTTCGGGATCGCTGTTTCCCCAGGGAAGACCGCCCAGGCGCATGGAGGCCTGTTCCTCGGCGGAGAGGGTGGCCAGACCGGCGATCAACGCCGGGACGTCTTTCGTCTGATCCAAGAGCGCCTTCAGCAACTCGGGGCTGTCGGGCTGGCTGCGAGCCCATTCGATGGCCTGGACCGGATCGGCATCGGCCAGCGCCCGGGCCACCGAGGCGCGTATCGAGGCGCGGTCGCCGGCCGGCAGCGACTCGGCGCGTTCCAGCATCCATGCCGGGTCCTGGCGGGCCATCGCCCTGAGGGATGGCCCGATGCCATACAAGCGTCCTTCCCACAGTAAATGCTCGCGACGCGTCAGAAGGATCATGGCGGCCTCCCGGTCGCGGGTCGCCAGCACTTTGAACATCTGGGAGAAGGCATCATGGGTGAGGTTGGCATTTTGCTCGGAGTGCTGGGCGCCGGGGTTAAAGGCCGAGAGCACGGCGAACACCGATTCGACGAACGCGGGGTTATTCCGGATGCCTTCGGCGGCCACGGTGCCAACCAGATCGGGGTCATGACCGAGGGCCCATCGCAGCGCAGCCGCAGGGTCCTGAGCGGCCCACCTTTTGAGGATGGCGCGTTTGGCCATCCCCTGGGCGGCGTGCGCCGGCAGCCGGTCGAGCGCCTCCAGCGCCCGCCCGAAGTCAGCCGGCGCAAGAGCCCTGGCCCAGACGACCGCGGCGGCGGTCTGGGCGCTGGCGTCCCCGGACGCCCAGATGCCGGCAATGCCGGCGGCCAGCGAGTCAGTGCCTTGTCCGACCGGGCGCGCCGGTTTGACTGGCCCGGCCGTCGGTCCGGGCGGCGCGGCTCCGTGGCGCACGAAGGGACCGGTTCCCCACCACCCCAACGCCAGGCCGGCCGCGGTAGTGACCACGGTCATCGTCCAAATTCGGATCGAGGACGGTCTCATGGTTGCGAAAACGCACGGCTCAACGATTCCCGCAGACCAGCCGGCACTCCGGGATGATCCAAGGCCGCCCGGGCCGCGGGGGCGTCGCGTTGCCGCCACATGAGGAATAGTGAGCGAATCTTATCCTGCTGATTTCCAGAGGGAAGAGTGAGAGCCCATCGCAGGGCGGCATCGAAATCCGGTTCCGCCCCCCGGCTCAACTGATCGACCAGCACCCCGGTGGCGTATTCCTTGACCTCCCCTGCCGGCTGGCCGGCCAGCCATGCGGACGCCGCCATCGAATCGCGCCGCATCCAGGCACTAAACGCCGCATCGGTCAAAGGTCCAGTGGCAGGACCCGTCGGCAAGCCGGTGAGAAACGCCATGGTGGCTTCGGGGGCCGCGTCCGCGATCTCGCTTACCGTCCAGGTGGCCGAATTATCCTGGGAGTCGTCGTCGTCGGTCCCATCGGGGCGTTTCACCTGCAGCGAGGACATTTCATCCGTCAAGGAAAGGTCGAGGCCGCGAAGGATGTCGAGCCCGGCCGCCGGGTCGCTCCCGGCCAGTTCCCGAGCTGCTGCCAGGCTCGCGTGCCGCCTCAGCCCTTCCGTGGGTGCGGCCTGGGCCCAGGCGAGGGCCGCCTCCGGATCAGTCGCCGCCAGTCGCGCGGCGTGTGACGCGTAAAACTGCCATTTGGTCCGCCCGTCCGGCAGGGCGGTCAGGGCCGCCGCAATCCGATCCGGATCGGTTTTCGCCCACTGGTCGATCAACACGCCGAGCGCCGCGACTCGAAGCACCTGATCCGGAAGCGCCTTCGCCCAGGCCAGCGCCGCCTCCGGATCGCGCCACGCCCAGGTGCTGACCAGCTTGTCCTGATCCCTCGACTCGTCCGAGGCGGCGACGAGCAAAGCGCCGGCGGCCGGATCAGTCCGCATCAATCCCGCGGCCAGTCCGATCAGGGCCTCGTCGGCGCGCCACTGCGGATGCTGGTCGAGGAGTGCCTGGGCGCGGGCCGGATCGCCCTGCCCGATCGCCCGCACTACGGCCGCCCCCGCACGTTTCTCCTTCGTCGCCAGTGCGGCCGCCACCGCCGCCACGGGATCGACTTTGCCCCAGGCCCACCATGCCATGTGGTCGCGGTGGCGCTTCGCGGCATATTCCCTCCCTCCCTTCGGATCCACCCTCATCCAGCGGAGAAACAGGGCTTTGAATGTGGTCTCATCAAGGAACCCGTTTCTCTGCTCCTCCAGCCCCAGATACAATCGTTTCAAGTCAGCCGGTCGGGCTGTGGGGAGAAAAAGGGCGAGTCGCTCCGATTGCTCCAGTCCTTCGGCGGCGAGGATGCTCTCCACGGTTTCGGGCACGGGTTTTTCTGCTCCCGGAGGTGGGGCCATCGGAATGTCCATGCCCGCATTCCGCGCCGCGGTTCGGTCCGACGCTTCCCCCGAAGAGACGGCTCCCCGGGCGACGGTGCCCCGCGATCGCTCGCGTCCGTCCTGCCAGACCCGCGCCCCGGCGCCCACCAGGATCCCGCCACCAAGGGCAATGGCTAACAAACGGGGGAAGGGCATGGGTGTGAGAAATCGCCGAAGTCTCCCCTCACACCCCGCGGCGTCAATGGATTTGGGGTCATAGAGGGACAGGTACTCTGTGGGTGCCCGAGTTCCTGCTGCAGTTCCCTGACGCCGCCTGAAGGCTACACGGCTCCCACTCGCTCCAGCGGGTAAATGCTGACATCCACTCCGCGCGACATGATGACGTGGTCGGGAGGACGCCCGGTCGGAGCGAAGCCATCGAGCGGAAGCAAATTTTCATCCCACGCCGTCACGGCCGCGTGGCACAGTGGATAGGGCTCGTGGAAAACCGCGCCGCGCCGCAGCCCATCGGGCGCGCTGGAATAGAGCCGGTAACGCTCGACGAGAAAAAACTCCAGCGAGCCCGGCTCCGGTTGCGGCACCTCCGCGCCGGGCGCGTAATCAAACACGCAGCGGGCGCCATTCGCCCGCGCACCGGTGCGCAGCGATTCGTAGCGGATGCGACCTTCCGCCGTGCGGCTCGATGTCATCTCCGCGTGCTCGTAAGGCAGATGGAAAAAACGCCGCGCGATTTTCACCGCAAGCCACTGATTCGCATCGAGCGAATAAAACCACACCCCCGGCACACCCGCGCGGTCATGCACATACGTCCGCAGATTCATCTCCAGGAAATTCGAAATACCCGCCACCGCGGGCAGAAAACGCGGACGGATATTCCGCATGAAGAACGGCACAACGCCGAGATACGCCTTGCCGCCAAAAGTATCCACAAACAGCCCGTCCGGCAGCGTCGCTTGAATTGATGCCGCCGAATATTCCCAGTGCAGGAACAGCAGGTGGCGCCACTGCTGATACATCACCGAAGCGCCCGCCGGCCGCGCTCGCGCCGCGAGGCGCTGCGACTCGTCGGGAGCGCGCGGCGCCGAGGTTGCCGTGGTCATTCTCGCGGGACTGGGATGGATCGGTGGCTGGTGCGGAGCGTCATAGAAGCGGTGAAACTTTCATCAGGAGCGATACGCTTCGCGTGGCCGAAGAGTCACGACAAATCAACTCCTGATGCTGTCCCGCTCGAGCGGATGGTGAGATTCGCTTGCGGGTTGTAAGGACGGGGCCCAACTTGTCATTCGTTCGATCCGGCAGGGGCGGACATTTTTTCTTTCACGACGTGCCATATTTTCTCATCGCGCTTCAGTTGATCGTCGGCCTCGGGATCCTGAACGTCTGGTTGTTCCGAGCGAGGAAGGCGACGCCCTATCGCGGTCGCGACTCGAAAAGCCTTCGCGAGGAATTCGCCGCCTACGGGCTGCCGTTCTGGTTCATGTGTGTCATCGGAGTGCTGAAGGTGGGCCTCGCGCTTGCACTCATCGCCGCGATTTGGGTCCACAGTCTGGCCCAGCCGGCAGCGATTGGTTTGGGCGTTCTGATGCTGGGGGCATTCGTGATGCACCTTAAAGTGAAAGACCCGGTCCAGAAAGCCCTGCCGTCCGTCGCCGTACTCGCGATGTGCGCCGCCATCGCGCTGCTGTAGCTGCCGGGTTCCAATCAGAACGCCGCCAGAATCAGGTAGGCATTCAGCGCCAGATACATGACCGCGGGGAGCGTCTGCCGCAGCGTGTCTTTGATGCTGATGCGGACGCCGACTGCGATCAGCATCATCAATGCGAGCCCGCCGGCCGCCACGCGACCCATCCAGGGCTGGCTCAGGCCAGCCAACAGACCAAACGCCGCACACAATTGCAGTCCCCCGACCAGCTTGCGTTGCCCGGCGAGCCGGTAACGGTCGAACTCGCGCTTCATGTAGCCTGAACAAAAGCACGCCGTCCCGTATGCGAGAAAAGAGAGCGCGGAAAAAATAATAATGACTACGTGCAAGTCGCAACCATAGGGTGTCATCGCTTCGTTGCATACCCCCGTTCTCCTGCGCATGGCGCGCCGCGTGAAAACTGTGCGCTTCGCATTGCTTCCCGGGCGTACAGCCTGAAGCATAAAGCACGGAGTGCACACCACAGAACAAACCACGGATGTGATGGTCATCGGCGCCGGGATGGCGGGGCTGATGGCAGCGGTGCAGTTGCAGCGCGCGGGACGCCGCGTGCTCGTGCTCGACAAAGGCCGCGGCGTCGGCGGGAGGCTTGCGAGCCGCCGGATCGATGGCGCGACGTTCGACCACGGGGCGCAATTCATCACCACGCGCGACCCGCGCTTTGCCGCCGTGCTCGAGCAGGGACGTCAGGACGGGGCGATGGAGGAATGGTGCCGTGGCTTTGCGGGCAGCACGGACGCTCACGCGCGCTGGCTCGGAAAACCCGCGATGTCCGCTGTGGCCAAGCATCTCGCGCTCGGACTCGATCTCCATTTGGAAATCCCGGTGCTCGCACTGCGCCGCACCGAAAATCACTGGCGCGCGGAAACCACGACGGGCCGCACTTTCACGGCCGGAACCGTGGTGCTCACGCCCCCCGTGCCGCAGTCGATTGCGCTGCTCGATGCGGGCGGCTTCGTCCTCCAGCCAGAGATGCGGACGCGTCTTAACGCCATCGAATACAAGCGTTGTCTGGCCGTCATGGCCGTGCTCGATGGTCCGTCGCGCGTCCCGCCACCTGGTGGCCTCGCGCCCGCCGACGGACCGATCGCGTGGATCGCGGACAATCAGTTGAAAGGAATCTCCGTGGAGCCAGCCGTGACCATCCACGCCACGCATGCCTTCAGCCTGGAACACTGGGATCGCGACCGGCAGGAGAGCGGCCGCGCTCTGCTCGACGCCGCCGCACCATGGCTCGGCGCGGGGACCAGGACGTTCCAAGTCCACGGCTGGCGCTTCAGCAAACCGATGCGCCTCGATGATGAGCGCTGCGTGCTCGTGAGCCAGTCACCGCCGCTCGTGCTTGCGGGCGACGCCTTCGCCGGTCCCCGCGTCGAAGGCGCTGCGCTCTCGGGCTGGGCGGCGGCCGAGGCGATTCTGAATCCTGTCCGCTAGCCGAGGAGGGCGTTGGCGGTGAGGAGGCCGGAGATGATGGCGCCTTCGATGGATGCGCTGGTGAGGTGGTCTCCGCACGCGAAGAGGCCGTCGACTTCCCGAAAGCATGGGCCGAGCGCTCCCTCGATGGGTGGTTGCTCGGGCAGGGCGCGCTCGATGCGGTCGGTGCGGAGGTGCCGCCAGTGGCGGACTTCGGGACCGAACCAGGGCTCGAGTTCAGCGAGGATTTGTGTTTCAAGATCCGGAATCGCGGGCACGCCGAGGACGGAGATCGAGATGAGCGCGCGGTCTGGCGGTGCGTAGCCGGGCGGGACGTCGGAGAGCACGCAGACGTTGTTGACCAAGCCGCGGCCGGTGCCATTAAGGGCGATGATGGCTTCGCGGAGAGGTGATTTTTCCGCGGCGAAATAGAGCCCGGTGACGGCGCGCCATTCGGGTTCTTTGGTGACGAGGCCGGGGATGAATCGGGCGGCGGTCGTCGCATCCGCGGCGACAACGACGGCATCGCCCTGGAGGCATTGTGGCCGGATGTCAGCGAGGGTCGAGCGGCTAATGCGCCACTTCAGCGCGGCGACTCGCAGCTTGTCGGCGAGCGAACCGACGGGCGCGAGCGCGCTGGTGAGCACGTGGCGTGGGTCGCGGAAAACGTCCATCACCCGTTGCAGACGGCCATCCAGAAAGACGAGGGCTCCCGGCTTAAACGGTCGCAGATCGAGGCGCGGGAGGTTGAGGAGCTTTCCGGCCTCCGGATACGCGTCGAGATAGACCTGGAACCCGCGATCCAGCCGGAAGCCATCGACAACATCGGTCCGCACGCGCCCGCCCGCATCGTCGCTGGCTTCGAGGATCAACGGCTGCGCTCCGGCTTCGTGCAGCCGCACCGCGCAGGCGAGGCCGGCCAATCCGCCGCCGACGATGAGCACCCGTTTCTTCACGGTCGTTATACGCTTTACGCCGCGCGGCGAGAAATGGCTGCTTTCGGAGCGTTCCATATCACGGCGGGCTGCCATTGAAAGGATGGAAGTGGATGGTCCGCGAAAGGCGGGAAAGGCGGGAAAATCCACGCATTGCGACCATTGCAGCGTTTGTTTGATCTCGCGAGTTTTTGTGCCTTTCACGGGCCGTCCTCTGTTCTTTCATGGGTGAATCCACTTTTCCGCGTCCGTCGCTCGGGCAGGATGCGTTGTTTCTGTATGGCTGCCATGACCACGACCGCTTCCGCACCACGCTGGATGCGCCATGTTCTCCTCGCCGCGGGCGCTTACAATGTGCTCTGGGGCGCGTTTGTCGTGCTCTTTCCGGCGGCGATGTTTCGCTGGCTCGACATGCCGCTGCCGAATTACCCGCAGCTCTGGCAATGCATCGGGATGATCGTGGGCGTTTACGGGATTGGCTACGCGATTGCGGCGTTCAATCCCGCACGGCATTGGCCCATCGTGCTGGTTGGATCTTTGGGCAAGGTCTTCGGGCCGCTTGGCATGGTGCAGGAGGTGTGGGCGGGCGCGCTGCCGCGGGGGTTCGCGTTGAACTGCGTGACGAACGATCTCATCTGGTGGGTGCCGTTTGCGCTCATTTTGAAATATGCGTGGGAGCAGCATCGGGCCTCGCCCGCCGCGGACGAACTGCCCGATGAATCCACCCTGCTCGCCGAGGCGCGCACCAGCGCAGGGAGCAGCCTCGCGGAAATGTCGCGCGAGCAGCCGGTGCTGCTCGTCTTCCTGCGGCACGCGGGCTGCACCTTTTGCCGTGAAACCCTCGCGAACCTCGCGGGGCAGCGCGCGGACATCGAGAGCCGTGGGGCAAAAATGGCGCTTGTTCACATGGGCACAGCAGAGTCATTTGCGGCGTTCGCGGAAGGGTACGGTCTCGGCGATGTGCCCGCGATTGCCGACCCGGCGCGCCGGCTCTACCGCGGAATCGGGCTCCGGCGCGGGACGCTTTCGCAATTGCTCGGCTGGAGCGTGTGGTGGCGCGGAGCGCGCGCGTTTTTCGCCGGGCATCGCATGGGAATGTTGCAAGGTGACGGCACCCAGTTGCCGGGTGTCTTTCTCATCCGCGATGGACGGGTCGTGCGCCGCTACCACCACGCCACCGCGGCGGATCGACCCGACCACACGGAGCTTTGCCGCATCCCCGTCGCGTCATGACCGTGGTGCTCGCCGCGCATGCTGCAGCGACGTGGGCGCTCGTCGGTCTAATCTGGACGGTGCAGCTCGTTCACTACCCGCTGTTCGCACAAGTCGGGGCCGATACTTTCCGCAGTTACCACGCGCGGCATACGCGGAAGATCACATGGATCGTCGCGCCGCTCATGGCGGTCGAGCTTGGAACGGCAGCGCTACTCTTCGCCCGTGGCGCACGCGAGTTGTGGCTGCTGGCGAGTCTGGCCCCGCTGGCGTTCATCTGGCTCGCGACCTGGCGCGTGCAGATTCCGCTCCACAAGCGGCTCTCCGGGGGCTTCGACGCGGATACGCATCGCCGTCTCGTGGCGAGCAATTGGTGGCGCACCGCGGCGTGGAGCATCCGTGGGGCGTGCGTGCTCTATGGCGTCTGTTGAGGCGCCGCGCGCCATGCTTTGGGGCGTCCGCGGCGGGGACGGATGCGTATCACTGAGACGTGCGCATGAACACTCATGAATGAATCAACAACATCTCCCCGCGTCTGGCTGATGACCGGCTGTTCAAGCGGTTTCGGCGCCGCGCTTGCCGCTGCGGTGGTGGCTCGCGGACATCGCGATGTGGCCACGGCGCGAAATGTCAATGCGCTGGGCGGACCGGCCGAGCCATTTCCCGATACGTTCTGCGCACTCACGCTGGACGCCACGGATGCGACGCAGGTGAAGCGCTTGGTTGCGCGCCGCATCGAGTCGATGTCCAGCAAACATCCCGGCGACACAGTGAAGGCCGCGGAGGCCATCATCGCTGCCGTGGAATCCGACACGCCACCGCTGCGTCTGATTCTCGGCAAGTACGCAAACGACAAGACACGCAAGAAACTCGCCGACGCCGAGCGCGAGCGCGCCGCGTGGGAGCCATTCGGTGCACGCTCGGATTTTTCCACCAGGCCGCAAAACGTATGAACACGCCCGCTACTCACAGCTTGCTCGCCGCTGTCGCATTATTGTTGAGCGCCTGCGCATCGCCAAAGATTGGCACGCGGGAGATTCCGAAGTCCGACCCGAAGGCCGCGGCACTGCTCTCTGAATCGCAACGCGCGCACGGGGTGAGTGCGTTTGCAAAGGTCCGCGACGTGAGCGTTCGATACGACGGGCAATGGGCGTCGATCGGGCCGCGTTTTCAGCCGGTGCTGGCTGACACAAAGTTTCGCCGTAGCTCGGAGGAGCGGCTGCTTGTCGGACCGCGCATCATCGCGCAGGAGCACGCTGGGCCGGAGGGAAAGAAAGTCGTCGTCCGCACGGCCGGAAAGGTCACCGTCGGCTACAACGGAACGCCGTCCACCGACGACGAAGCCAAGCGCGCCGCCGCGCTCGTGGCCGATGCCTACACGTTGTTTCTGCTCGGGCCGTTCTACTTCAACCGAGCGGGCGTCACGCTGGCACTGAATGGTGAGTCGGTCGTGGACAGGGCAGTGTGCGATCAGGTGCTCGCCGTGCTGCGCCCCGGATTTGGAATTGCGGAGGAAGACCGCGTGATTCTTTTCCTCGACCGCTCGACGAAACAACTCCGGCGGGTTCGCATGACCTTGAATGGCCTCGAAAGCACGCGCGGCGCGGAGGTGGATGTGACGTTCCGCGACTTTCGAAAGATCGACGGCGTGCTCTGGCCGACCGATTTCGACGAGCGAATCCGCGTGCCGTTAGATCTGCACGCGCATCACTGGAAAATGATAGGCCTCGACACGAATCGCGGCTTGAGAGTGTTGGACCTCTCGACGTCGGGCTTCAAAGCCCGTGCCGCCCGTCCTGCCTCGGCGCTTCCATCCCCATTGCTTTCGAGTCCCGGCGCATCACGGCCATGAGCCCCTCTACCGTTGACCGGCGCGCCGGAGCCGCATCGGGTTCCTTCATCGGTGACGCGCTCGCAATGCCGGTCCACTGGTATTACGACCGCGCGGCGCTGAAGCGCGACTATGGCGTCGTCCGCGAATATGTCGCGCCTCGAAACCCGCATCCCGGGAGCATCCTCTGGCGATCCGAATACACGCCGCTCAACGAGCGCGGCGACATCCTCCGGGAGCAGGCGCAATACCGGGGCCAGCGCGGTGTCCACTATCATCAGTTCCTGCGCGCCGGCGAAAACACGCTCAATCTTCAGCTTGCCAAAGTGCTGGCGGATTCGCTCATCGCGAACGGACGTTACCACGCCGATGATTACCTCGCGCGCTACATCGCCTTCATGCTCACGCCCGGTCAGCATCGCGATACCTACGTGGAGGAGTGTCACCGGAAATTCTTCAGTGCCTACGCGCGCGGCACCGCTCCACGAAAGTGCGCTGGCAGCGATATCCACATCGGCGGCCTCGCGCATGTGGGCGTCCTGTGCGCATTCCTCGCTTCGGATGTGAATGCCGCCCGCGCCGCAGTGCGGGAACACATCGGCCTCACCCACCGCAGCGATGATGTGGTCGCTGCAGGCGACGCCCTCGCAAAGATCCTCTGCGACACCATCGCCGGTGCCGAGCTTCGCGACTCGATACTCCGGCACGGCACCGATTGGTTTTCCCGGCGCAAAGCCGATGAATGGTGGCGCGAGCCGGATGAAGTCGTCATCGGCCATCGCGTGAGCTCCGCCTGCTATATCGCCGACGCCTTCCCCGCGTCGCTCTACCTCGCTTGGAAATACGCCGGCGATTTCGAAGCGGGCGTCATCGCCAACGCAAACGTCGGCGGCGACAACTGCCACCGGGGCGCCGTCGTCGGCGCGCTCCTTGGAGCCGCGTCCGGGATGGCTCGGATGCCTTCGAGATTTGTCAAGGGAATCCACGGCACGGAGCGCTTGCGAGCGCTGATCGATTCGCTGGTCGCGACCCGCGCCGTACCTTTCCCGCCGGTGATGACCATGCTTTCGAATTCCTGATCGACGCATCGGCCGCGGCCTCCAAATCTTAAGGTTCAGGCGCGGCAAGCGCAGCGCAGTTCTGGTGAGGCCGGAAGTCGGACTGCCGCCAACCCCACCACACGCCCCACAGGCCGAGGCCAAGCGTGGATGCGAGCACGTGAAAGACGACGACCGGCGCGGCGACCTGACGGTAGAGCCCCATCCACAGGCCGTAGGTCGCGCGTTTCAATCCCTGCATCGTGTTGAAAATGATCCCGAGGTTCGCCAGGATCGCGATGCACCAGGTGAGCTGCGGAATGGCATCTCAGGTGAGCGAGAGGGCGAGGCTCACGAGGTCAGTGGCGCGCAGCCCGAAGTCCCTCGAGGATCCGCACGAGCTGTTCGAGGTGGATGCCCATGTGCGCGCTGGCCAGCGCGTGCCAGCCCGCGGCATTCAGCGGGCCGAACCATGGATGGGCAAAGCGGAGAGTCGTCATCAAATTCGGAGCCGCGGCGACTGCGGCCAGCAGGGCATCGCAGGACTGCTCGTAGTCGGCAACCACGGAGACGTTCACATCCGGGCTCGGCTTCACATCGGCCGTGCTCGCTGCGCCCTCGGGAATCCGCCCCTGCGTGAGATCCTGAATGATGCCGGTCATCGCCCGATTCACGATCCGCAGATGGTCGAGCGTCATCCACACCGACCAATGCCGGCTGCTGTCCTCCAGACCACGCGCGCGGTCAATGAGGACTCGGCGGGCGGCGGATTCCGGATCGCAGCCGGCCACCAGCGCGCGGATGGCCTCGCGCTCTTTTTCGAACTGGGCATTCACCGAATCGCGCGTCGCAGTCCATCGGCGCAGGCCGAAGAGGATTCGCCCGATGAAGAGTTCGACGGCCGGAAGCCCAGCACCGGGCGGGGCGAGTTCTGGTTCACGGTTCGCGGTCATGGAGGAGACGATGCCTATGACACTTGCGGAATGCAAGTAACAACACTTTGGAAATGCAAGTAACGCTTGGAGCCGTCTCCGCTCAGGCCGCCGGCCAGAACATCCCGCGCCCGTCAGCCGTCGAGGGCTCGGCTGATAGGAATTTGCTTCCGGGGGCCGGCGCTGGGAATGGAAGCGGGCGAAGGAAAGTGGGTGTCTCGGATCGGTTTTATAGAAAGCGAAGCCAAACTGCAGAGCCCGAGGAACGAGGGATAAACGCCAAGGCGCCGAGCAGCAGAACGAGAAAGATGGGCGGGCGTTTGATTCGGACGATGCTAGCGCACCATCCCCGGCGGGCAAATCCGGAAAGCCATCTCGCCAGTCTTTTCATTTACGTTGCCGCCCAAGGCAAACTGGCTGCGGGGCGCCTCATCCGCGATAACGATGATGTTCTACCACGCGCCCAGCTCGGGCATCGTGTCGCCTTTCTGGGTCTCGGACTTCAAAAAAATCGTCACAAAAGTTTTTGTTGCTACAACCGTTCCATTGGTATTGACTGTTCTACTTCAAAGATATTTTTTTATGGATCGCGCTTATCCATCCCCTCTGACCGTATCCAAAACTCTCGCCAGGGGGCTTGACGATCTTTTGGAGAAGCGAATTGAGGGGGAGGACGCTCGCGAGAAGCTAGGCGAATTGCTGCAGGCAGCACTCCATCTGGAGTTTTCGACAATCGCGCCATATCTTTCAGCCGCTTATAGCATAACCGAAGACAATGCCATACGCCGCCTGATACTTCGGGTCGCCAAGGAGGAAATGCTACATATGACCGCTGTGGCGAACCTCATGAACGCCATAGGCATTCCGCCGAGAATTCTGGAGGTAATTTCTGAATACCCATTTGATCTGGTCGTCATCGATGGAACTTTGCTCTTGGAGCTAAAATCGTTTTCCTTCGAGTTAGTCGAGAATCTTTTCATGAAGATCGAAGCACCAGAGGATCCAGTCGAATTTCCTACGCTGCCCTCTTTTGGAGGTCTCGCATTCGAACGACCGAAGACCATCGGAGAGTTCTACGCTGGAATCATTGAACTCATCGGGAACGACACCATCCCTGATCTCTTTGTCAATGCAGAGAGAGATGTCTACAAACAGAGGCAGGTTGCGCTTCGATTTGACCAGGAAAGGGACAAAATCAACTACCTGAGTGATCAGGAAAATGGCATATACCCTCTTAAGGCAGACATAAACTTCTTGATCCGCGACAAAGAGTCGGCTGTGCATCATTTAGAATGGATTGTTTCTGAAGGAGAGGGAGCCGAAAAGTTCAATCCCCTGGGACCGGAGGGCATTCCCGGACACTACTATCGCTTCGAGTCAATTCTTGAATCACGCTATTTGATCAGGGATGAAAACGTGGAACTTAAATACTCCTATTCCGGCGGCGGCCTCCCATTTTCACCTGATGAAGTCCACGAATTCGACCCAAATGCCAAGGTGGAACACTATGCCGCATCGCCGCAGGTCGAACGACACATGAAGCGCTTCAACGAAAAATATACCGCGATGATTGACGGGCTCCAAGCTGCTTTCAATTGTCCTAGTCCGGAGCAGGAACCAGTGGCCACGGCAGCCTACGACGAGGCAATTTCCGCCATGCGAGACATGCCCGGCATCGCTGGGGCCATCATCCGCAAAGCCAAGGAAGCCAACATCAAGGCAGGTTTACCCTTTCAGTATAAGCCCGTCGACCCACCCTTGGCGTAACCCTCACGTTTTAGCAGCTCCAAAAGCTGCAGTATAATAACCCATAACTCACATATCACCATGGCATTTCCTGATGACTTGACGGATGTCGCAGCGCTCAAAATTCACCCGGCAATTGGTGTCGCTCGAATCGCAAACAACGACGATTATTACGAATTCTTCGACTACGAGGAGAAGCGCAAAGCTGGGCAGGCGCAAACATTGGAATACATGTCTGTGCAAAACGGCAAGCACTGGATGAAACGCCAAGCTGTCCAATTCAAAATCTTCGCTTACGCGGATGGGGGACAAGAACTCGGTGAACTCACAAGCGACATCATGATTCGCCTGGGATTGTTGGCAAAGTGGACCGCCAAAGTTGCCAATCGGAAGCTCCACAACTGGCGTTCAAGCACCCCGGTCGTCGAGGCGCAAGCCACAGCCGAAGGTGCGGAAGACAAGCGATTGGAAGGCTCTAATCCTTGGCGGCCGACGGAAATGGTCTGGTTGGGAAACATCACGGGCGAAGGTTTGTTCATCCCGCCAAAGGGCGGTGCTTACAGAAAGACGGCGAACACGAAAATTCCTCCCTATGGCAGCCACCAGAGGGATAATGATGTATTGGACACCACATCGGACGGTTCCATCAGCGTGAACCTGGAGGGATCGGGCAGCCTGCCCGTTGTGCCCGCAAGTGTCGTGGTGGCACCCCAGGATCATTCCCCGGACGTCTACGCCGCCGACATTGAAGACGGTCGCAACACGGATTTCGTCAAGAATACCAGGACACTGCTAAACATCGCTCAGAACGCAGTGTTAACAGGAGTCGGTTATCAGATGGACCTCGATATGATGCGAACCATGAATGCCGAGTATAGCCCGGGGATGGAAATATGCCTCAACCCTGGAAACTCCCTGCCGAATCCCGCTGGTGCATTTTACCCCCGGGGCCAGCAACACATTGCCCCAGCCGAGATCCGACCAAGCTACGAGGCTGGGCACGCGGTTCATGGTGCGCTAACCGCTGGTCTTTGTTCGACTTGGCAGACGGACTTAAATGCCTGTCTGGACTATTGGACGGCAGAATTTCCCGCTGAGCTCACTCACGCGACCGCTCCAACGGCCCGAGAGCTTTCCCGAAAGAATTACGGAGCTGCTGGTCCGAGAATGGGTGATCCCGAAGATCTCAACGCTTACATCGACATGATGGGCGTCGGCCGCAATGTTGTGGACGACATTGATGATCTCCACGAAAAAGAGCGCACCAGCGCCGACATCCCTGGTGCCACTCCCCAGGCTCCCTTCCCACTGACTCCAACGCCGTGACGCTGCCTGTCTGTCTATCCGACCGTAACCACGATACCCGGCTTGGGCCTTCGAGAATTCATCTATTTCGCGATGGGCCCGAGAATTTCGTGCTGGATGTTGAAACCGGCAAGATTCGCTCTTTGCCCGGATCCAAGGCTGATAGCTTGAGAGAAATACTTCGCCTCGGTGATGCCGGGCGGGTTGATCTCATGGCTGTGGCCTTCGGGCTAGCCACAACCTCATCAGGAGACGTCGCGCCGCCGAAAACCGTCCCACTGAGGGCCCTGTCCCTGGCTGTCGCACAGAAATGCAACCTGGGCTGCACTTATTGCTATGCCCAGCAGGGTTCGTTTGGCGGAAAGGCGACAAACATGCGAATGGAAATTGCTGAAGCCTCAGTTGATCGTCTCTTCGAGGGAATTGATCACGGCGATAAAGTTACTTTGGCGTTCATGGGTGGCGAGCCGCTTGTCAATCGAACTACTCTTCACGCGGCGACCCGTCACGCGGCCCAGCTAGCCACCAGCCGCAGGGTGAAAGCCGGGTTCACATTGACCACCAATGCCACGCTCCTCCATCAGGAGGATATCGATTTGTTTCAGGAGTATCACTTTACCATTACAGTGAGTATCGACGGGCTCCAGGCATCGCACGATCGGCTGAGGCCTTTCGCCTCTGGCAAAGGCAGCTTCGAGCGTGTGAGGGAGAATGTGGGCCGACTCCTCGCCACACCAGATCGTTCCTTTCGAGTGCTTGCGCGGGTGACCGTTACCCCTGAGAACCTTGATTTACCCGAAATCATGGCTGGCCTCCTGGAGTTGGGGTTTGATGGGATAATGTTTTCTCCAATGCTCAGCGCACCAAGCGGCATGGAGGAAATGAAGTCGGCGGACCTGGATCGGTTTTTAAAGCAACTGATTGAGTGTGGCGAGCGATTTCGCTGTGAATTGCGTGAGGGAAGCATTATGCCCTTCTCAAATGTTATTGAGACCCTGCAACGAATCCACCGTCGCACCAGGGACCAGTATCCGTGTGGAGCTGGTGGCGCATACATGGCTGCTTCCGCCGATGGCGACCTCTATGCGTGCCACCGCTTTGTTAACGACGAGCGAGGACGAATGGGGAGCGTGAGCCAAGGCGTCGATTTCGAAAGACAAGCTGAATGGCTCAGCGAACGTCACCTTCAGAATCAGCTTCCCTGCTCCACGTGCTGGGCGCGCCATCTGTGCAGTGGCAGTTGTCACTACGAAGTCATCAATCGCGGACGGCCTGCCTGTGACTATATTCGTGGGTGGCTCGACTATTGTCTATCCCTCTACGCGCATCTGGCGAGACATCACTCCGAAGCATTGGAAAAAATTGTCAGTTCTGCTTGAATCAATCTCGAGGGCCGGATGCCGAATACGAAACGACAGTTGGATCATGATGTCATCATCATGGGGGCGGGTCCTGCGGGAACCTCCACCGCTATCCGTCTTGCCGCTCTCGGATTCAACGTTGGCATCATCGAGCATCTGCAGTTCCCCCGAGCACACGTTGGCATATGCCTTTCCGACCCAACCCTCGCACTCCTCGATTACATCGCTCCACATAGTGATTTGACCGGAGCACATTACTGGCCCAGACGCGTCACCGCGGTCAAGTGGGGAACACCCGAGCCAAATTTCGTCAAGCAGTCCGGAATTCACGTGGATCGGGGAGCACTTGATCAGGCGTTGCTACGCAAAGCCTGCGTTGATGGAGTCTCAGCCTACCAGCCTGCTAGCATCATTGACACATGTTCAATGGATGAGGGAGGCTGGCGAATCGCAATTGCCGTCGCTGAGAAGCGCAGGGAATTGAGAAGTTCCTTTCTCGTGGATGCCACCGGAAGAAGTGCGGTCCTGCCAGACAACCGGCTTAAGGACGGCCCTCTGCTGATCGCTCTGCACGCCAATTGGGAACTGGCCAAACCGCTGGATTTCGACGGACTTATTGAAGCGGGAGAGGATGCGTGGCTTTGGTATGCTCAAACAGGTTGTCGTCGGGCCGCTGTGTCTGTTTTCTGCGCGCCGCAGTCCATTCGAACGCGAAATGAAGAAGACATTCAGGCTCACTATCTCCATATTCTCCGCCAATTTCGAATGGTGGCGTCCTGCAATTTTGCGCGGCAATGTTCACCGCCTCGGGCTTGCGATGCCACCAGCCGGCACTCAACGAACCCCGTAAGCGATTTTCATATTCGTGTTGGAGACGCTTGTGTGAGTGTGGATCCGCTGTCTTCTCAGGGGGTGCATTTGGCGCTTCTCTCTGGCATTCAGGCGGCGGTCATCATCAACACGATCCTCAAGAAGCCTGAAAACATTGAATTCTCGAAGAAGTTCTATAGCCGTCGTATCGCCGAGAGAGTAGCGCTCTACAACAACAGGACGAAGGCGGAATATGCGCGTGTTTCAGCAGTGTGCCCCGAGCCGTTTTGGCACGAACGTGCCTATGGTCGGACTGACGCCGTTACGCGGGTTATGGCTGCGAACACTGAGCCCGCGGCTGTGACGGCGGGTGCGTTGGTCAGGATCGCTCCCGAAGTGGAATTTACAAAGGAGCCGGTAATCGATGGGAGTTTCGTTGAAGAACAAATGTGCGTCAGGCACCCTGGCATTGAAGGTGCAGTTGCGTTTCTAGAAGGAGTGAGGTTGATCACACTTCTCACGGCATTGCCAGCACATATGACTTACGATGAAATCACAACGCACTGGAGGGATATCGTCCCACCTTCACAGTCTGACAAAATACGTGCTTGGCTTTGGAGAAATCGGATACTGGTAAACGTCGACGATTTCAAGTGAGCCTGAATGGAACAGCCTGCTGGCAGGCTCAATTGCCGCCGGAGCCGCAATCGAGGTAGTGGATGAAGTGCTGCACCAAGGCGGAGGTCTTCATCGCCTGCTTTGTCACCGCCAGCGGGAGGCACCCGCCGTAGAACCCCTTATCGGAAAAAAGGGACATTGGAACCACGAAAGTCACGGAACACACGGAAAGTCATTAGTTGGGACAAGCGACCTCCTTATCGATCACGTGGACGGTGAGAATTGGGCAACGCCGTGGTTTTTCATGTGTTTCGTGCTTTTCGTGGTTCCCATCCGGATTTCTAAGTTTATCGCGGTCGAGGGCCCACGCTGCCGTCATTCGTTCGGTGTAGTCGCGCCGAAAAGAGGGCGAGTAGAAGAACGCGGAGTTTCTTGCCTGGTTCCGGTCGGGCGGCCCTACTTGAGCGGGTGTTCCTTGAGCAATTCGGCGGAGTTGTAGAGCATCAGGCGGCCGGGGTGGGCGTCGCGGACTTTCTTGATGTCGGCAGACGTAACCGTGTCGGCGTTGTTGCCGAAGCTGTTCCGGACATAAGTCAGCACGGCGGCGAGCTCGCTGTCGTTGAGCAATCCGCCGAACGGAGTCATGGGAACTTGTCCGTCGTATTTTTTATCGTTCACCTCAATGGGGCCCATGAGGCCGTAGAGCGTGAGCTTGATGAGGCGCTCGGGATCTCCGGAAACCCACGGGCTGCTTTCGAGCGAGGGGAATGCGGGGTCGAGGCCTTTGCCGTCGGGCAGGTGGCAGGTCGCGCAATGGGCGTCGCGGTGATAGACTTCCTGGCCGAGGCTGAATTGCTTCGCGGCCTCGCCGCTGAGATGGGCGGGGACGGGCGTGGCGGTGAATTCGGGGCGCTCGGTCTCGGCGATACTGTTGAGCCGGTCGAGCGTGGTCTTGACCACTTTTTCTCTCCAAACATCGCCCGGATGCGTGGACGCCACGGTCGCGATCTTTGTCGCGGCTGCGATATCCGGGAACCATGACGCGGCGATCGTGGCTCCGAGTCGGACGCGTCCGTGTTCGTCAGCGGCGGCTTTTTCCAAAAGGGCGGCGCTGTCGGCGATACGGTGCGTGTTGTAGCGGAGCACGCGGACGGCCGCAGCGCGGGCACGGTGGTCATTGTCGGCGAGGAGTTCGCGGAGGAGCGGTTCGTCGGTGGCATTCAGACCCCATGTGGTCCAGAGTGCTTCGAGTTTCGTGTGCGGGTCGGTTTGCTGGGCGGCCCAAGCTTTCACAGCGGGCAGCACTTCGCCGGCGGGGCGGCCACGCAGTTCGCGGCGCGTGCGATAGCGGGTGCGGGACTCTGGCGCTTTGAGATTTTCAAGCAGCGTGGCGATGGGCGCTCCGGCGACTTGTGCGGGCTTCACGAGCGGGCGACTGGGATAGGTGATGCGGTAGATGCGGCCATGCACGTGGTCGCGCAGCGGGTCGCGGGCATTGTGCTGCATGTGGCCGATGAGGACATTGTGCCAGTCAATGACGTAGAGCGATCCGTCGGGCGCGAACTCGAGATCGACGGGGCGGAAGTTACCGTCGGAGCTTTTCAGCAGATCCTGGCGGTGCGTGGTTTTCCAGCCGGTGCCGTCCTCCTCGATCTTGTGCTGTTTGATGCCAAGAAAGCCGATGCTGTTGCAGAGGATGATGTCGCCCTCTACCTCGTCCGGGAAGTGACGCGACGAAATAATCTCGATGCCGGACGTGGGGCGCACGGCGTTGCCTTTGGGCGCGAGGTCCACGGTAGCCGGGGCTTTGCTGCCGAAGGTTGGCTTGATCTGCAGGGGCAGCGCCCAGTTCAGCGCGAGCCCCGACGTATGGAGCAAGAAATCCTGACCCCACCGATCGAAGACGTAGCCCCACGGATTCGGGATGCTCATTTGGATCGTGCGTTCGAGGTGACCCCGCTGCGGGCTGTAGCGGTAGAAGCCGCCATCCACGTTGCGCACCGGGCCGTAGGACGTCTCCACATTGCTGTGAAGGAACACGCCTTCGCACAGCATGAACGCGCCGCTCGGATCGGCGGTAAAGGCACTGACGGAATGGTGCGTGTCGTGCGTGTCGAAACCGCCGAGCACGATCTCCATGCCTTCGGCTTTGTCGTCGCCGTTCGTGTCGCGGAGCAGGACGAGATTTGGCTCTTGCGAGACATAGACGCCTTCGGGCGCGAACTCGAAGCCGATGGGCAGATGGAGTTGGTCGGCGAAAACGGTTTCCTTGTCCGCTTTGCCGTCACCATTGGTGTCTTCGTAGATGAGGATTTTGTCGTTCGGCAGCGCATCCCCGGGGCGGTAGTGCGGGTATGTTGGCATCACGGCGACCCAGAGGCGGCCATTGTTGTCGAAGCTCAGCTGCATCGGATTCGCGAGATTCGGGAACTCCTTCTCGCTGGCGAAAAGCTGCACCTTGTAGCCCTCGGGCAAGGCGAGCGACTTCACGGCGTCGTCGCCGTAGAGATATTGCTCGCTGCCGTTCTTGGCGCTCGGCGCGTAGTTCGAAGGCACGGGCGGCAGCGTGCGGGTGCGGTTGTCGTCCACGGCGAGGTCGCGCTTTTTGCCAGCGGCGACATCGTGAATGAGCGCGTCGCGCAGCGCAGTCATCTCGCGCGTCTTGGCGACTTCCTCGGGATAATTTTGCGAGCCGTAGGGCTTGTAGCGGTCGCCGTAGGCGTGGACGCCATTCACGAGGTTGTAGTCGGCATTCCAAAAATAATCCTTCGCCTTCACCGCGGCGTGGACGAGCTCTGGATCGCCACTGGAAATGCGGGACTGGTGGCCGTAGATGCCGGTGGCGAGTAGCTCCGCCACCAGCTTGTAGCCTTCATCATTCGGCACGAATCCGCCGGGGGTGAGCGGCTTCGCGGCTTTGGCGTAAAGGTCGAGCGTGGGCTTGAAGAGGTCGATGAATGTGAGGCCGTGCTTTTGCGCGACCGTGGCGATGGCGGCAGCATAGAGGGTGAGGTTGGCGTTTTCCTTTTGGCCGTTGGGCAAGTCACGTTGGGTGGATTGATCTTCAAACGCGATGGGCGACACGAGGACGATGCGGGGCGCGGCCTCTCCATTGTAGGGGTTGCCCAGCGAGTGCTGCACCAAGGCGTCGAGCTCGGCCTCGAAGTTCGCGACTTTCGCCGCGCCATCGAATGACTCGTTGTAGCCGAAAAAGGCGACGATGGTGTCGGCCTTCAAATGCGTGAGCCACTGGTCGGGCGTGCCGTAAAATCCTTTGCCTTTGTGGACCTGTTTGTCGGGGTGGAACGTGTCCGCGCCGGGAAACGCCCACTGCGAGGCGCGCGACGGATGTGGGCGAAAGCCGGGCGTGTCGCCGACGCGGCCCATGTTGCGGAGGATGAGCGCATGCTCAGGAAAGCGCAGCGCGAGTTCCGTCTCGATGCGGCTGTAATAGACATCGCGCTAGGCGAGGCCATTGCCGAGGAGCACGATACGTTCGCCCTTCTCCGGTGGCGCGACGATTTGCGGCCGCTTCGTGGTCGAGGGGACGGGCTCAGCGGTGAGCGCGTGCGCGGCGTCGGAGGTGCCAGTCGGAGCGTCTTTCGCTGCCTGCGGACGCTTGCGGGCTTCGGCTCTGGAGTCCGCGGGTGTCTCCTCGGCTGCGGGTTTCGCTTCCGGCTTTGCTGTGGCTTCGGCCTTCCGTTTTCCTTTGGTCCTGGGCTCTGCTTTTCCGGCCGGGACGGGGCTTTCAAAACCCGCGTATGCCGCGGGCTTCACGCCGGCAACTTGACTGCCGTTCGAGAAAGTATTCGGCGTGTCAGGGCCGACGAGGTTGATCGCGAGGTTGGGCTTGATCGCCGCTTTGAGTCCGGCACCGTCTTCATAGACGATCTGACCAGGGGCGAAGGGCGCAATGAAGGTTGAGAGGCCGATAATGAGGCGATAGAGCGGTGAGCGTAGTTTTTCGTGACGCATGGCAATGAGGACTTGGAGAGTGGGAATACAATAATTACCAGAACACAGAAATTACCAGAGGAAGACGGGGGCTCCATTTTTTGTCCGGTGGATGCAGGTGTCCGCTGGCTGGGACTTGCCCGAGATGACCCTGACGATCTCATGGATGAGACTCCCCATGCCTGGCCGCAATCTCGGACGAGGTGAGCGCGACATTCCACTGCGTGAGCTCGTCCATACGGCCAATGAAGTTTCTCACGGGCGCGTTTGAACTCCAGCGCCCCTTTCCCGGCCCAGCGTCCATTCCTGCGCTCACAGCCGATGATGAGGGCGTGCGCGAGGGCGCTTCCGGATTCGCGCCGTGTGTTGGCATCAGATTCAAAATCTTAGCGTGCGGCCGCGCGTGGATCGCTCGCGAGCGAGGCGTTCCACTGCTGCCCGTGGCATGGAATCCGGTGAGGGCGCTCCGCTAAAATCTCTGAGCCGCGGAATTGCCTCTACCTTCTGCCGGCACTATGGTCGCGCGCGATACACCGCTTCATGCCCGCCAACCATGATCAATCCTTTCCTGCCACCCGCTGGAGCTTGATTCTCCATGCCGGGGCGGATGGAGCGGAGAAATCTGGCAGAGCGCTGGATGAACTGTGCCGGACCTACTGGCGGCCGCTCTACGCTTATGCGCGCTGGTGGGGAGCGCCGCAGCAGGAGTCGCCGGATCTGGTGCAGGGCTTCCTCGCGGCCTTTGTTTCGCGGGGTGATCTGATCCGTCCCTCGCCGGAGAAAGGCCGCTTCAGAGCCTATCTGCTGGCGGCGTTTCAGAATTATCTCGTCAGTGAAAAGCGCCGGGAACAGGCGGAGAAGCGTGGCGGCGGCCTGACGTTTCTGTCGCTGGATGAGGTCCGCAGCGAGGAATTGTGGCGCGATCATGCCGCGGCCGGCATTGATCCCCGAGAAGCCTACGACCGCCGTTGGGCGGAGGAGGCCATGCGTCAGGCGCTGGCGCGGGTGGAAGGCGACTACCGGCGGGCGGGCAGCGAAGCGGCGTGCGAGGTGCTGCTGCCGGCGCTGATGAACCGCAGTGAGGACTTCGCTGCCCTCGGCGAACGCATGGGTGTCTCCGCTGGCGGCGCCCGTTCGGCCATGCATCGCCTCAGACAAAAACTGCGGGAGGCACTCCGTGCAGAAGTGGCGGAGACCGTGGTGACGCCGGATGAGGTGGATGACGAAATGCGCTACCTGTTGGACCTACTGGCCGCCTGAGCACCTTCATTCCCGCCGTGCCGGAATCCACCTCCAGCCCTTCCTCCGCTGCCCTGCGCGGCCTCGCGCAGGCGCTGCGGCACGATGACGAGGCGGCACCCGCGGACGCCACCGTCTTTGGTGACTATCAACTGGAGGAGGAGATTGCCCGCGGCGGCATGGGCATCGTCTATCGGGCATGGCAGGTTTCCCTGACGCGGCCGGTGGCCGTCAAGGTGATGCGAGAGGGAGGCTTTGCCGACGGCAGGGAAATCTCACGATTTCGTCAGGAGGCGGAGGCCGCGGCCGCGCTGCGGCATCCGGGCATCGTGCCGGTGTATGAATCCGGCACGCAGGGCGGGCGGTTTTATTATGCGATGGAATGGATCGATGGTCCGAACCTTGCGGAGGTGACGCGGGCCAATCCAGCGACAGCGCGACAGGCGGCGTCATGGCTGCGGGAAGTGGCCGAGGCCATCGCCCATGCGCATGCCCGCGGCGTCATTCACCGCGATCTGAAGCCGGCGAATGTGCTCCTTGATCCGGAAGGCCGTACGCGGGTGACGGACTTCGGCATGGCTCAGCGGGCCGACACTGCCGGCGGTCTCACTCTGTCAGGCCAAATGCTGGGCACGCCCGGCTATATGGCGCCGGAAATCGCGGCGGGACAGGCGCGGACGGCGGGCACGGCGGCGGATGTTTACGGTCTCGGCGCGCTGCTGTTCCATCTGCTGACGGGACGCGCGCCATTCATCGGCGAAAGCCACGCGACTGTGTTGCGTCAGGTGATGGAAGCCGAGCCGGTCTCGCCGCGGCTGCTGAATCCTTCCGTGCCGCGCGACCTGGAAACGATTTGCCTGAAGGCACTGGAGCGCGAACCCGCCTGCCGTTATCCCGGCGCGCAGGAAATGGCGCATGATCTGGATCGTTTCCTGCATGGTGAGCCGGTGCGCGCGTGTCCTGTCAGCGGTGCCGCCCGCGCGTGGCGCTGGTGTCGCCGCAAGCCGGCCCTGGCGGCCAGTCTGGTGGCGATTGCTCTACTTGGCGCAGGCATCGTGGAGACGACGCTCCGGTCAAACCGGCGCATCGAGACGCTGCGTCGCGAGGCCGTGGAGCGGCTCTATGCGTCGGACATGCGTCTGGCGCTGCAATACATCGCGGAGGGAAAATACGGCGCGGCGGCGGCGCTGGTGGAGCGGCATGAGCCGGACGCCAGTGGCGAAGATTTACGCGGATTCGAGTGGCGGCTGGCCCGGGAATTCTGCCGCAGCGGCGAGGTTGCGGCGCTGGAACACATGTCAGGCACGGTACGCGCAGTGGCGGTTTCCCCGGACGGCAGGTGGCTCGTGGCAGCGGCGGAGAATCTCCGCGTGTGGGAAGCGCAGGACGGCGCGCCGTTGCTGCGCCGCACCATGTCGGAAAACACACGCGCGCTGGCGCTGGCGCCGGACAGCCGCCGACTGGCGGTGAGCCTGCCGGGCGGCGGCCTGCGGGTGCTGGCGCTAGAAAACCTGACGACTCAGCACACCGCGGCGCTGCCGGAGGATGTGGCGGCGCTGGCATGGCGCGCGGATGGTAGCGCGCTGGAACTGATTGCCGGGAAGCAACAGTGGCGCTGGTCCCCCGGAGCGGGCGATCCCGCAGTGGCGGCTGAGCTGCCCGGCACGGCGCGGCAGCCGTGTTTCAGCCGCGATGCGACACTGGCCGCGTTCATGCACGAAGCGGCAGGGCCGGAGGAGGCGGTTCGATTCACCGTGTGGGATGCGGCGGCGGGCCGCAGTCTGCAAACGGTCCCGCTGCCGATTGACCGCATTGTGCGTGGCTACACTTTTTCACCGGACGGGCGCACCCTGGCGACGGGGGATTACAGCGGACGTGTGGCGGTGTGGGAGAGGCCGTTTGCCGCGGAAAAGTGGAACGTGGCGGCGCACCGCGGCATGGTGGATGAAGTCGCCTTTGCCACGGATGGCCGTTTCATCGCCGCGAGCGGAGGGCAGTCCGTGCTGCTGTTGTCGGCGACAGGACGCGGAGAGGCCGGTTGGCTCCGCGGGCATCGCAGCATGGTCAATGCAGCGGCGTTTTCTCCTGACAACTGTCACATCCTCACCGGCGACGAAAGCGGCGCAGTGAAATGGTGGAAGGTGCCGGGCGCGGGAAAACCGGAGGACATTCCTTCAGGTGGCGGCATCCTGGCTTCGCAGGATGGAGGTATGCTCGCATGGGCGGCAGGGCCGCGTATGGTGCTCGCACCAGCGGGCGCTGCGCCGCGTGTGATGTCGAAGCCTGACAACACAAAGTGGCCCCTGCTGTCGCGCGAGGCAGCGTGGTTTCCCTCCAGCAGGGACGATGAGCCGGCGGTGCTGCGCGTGGCGTCGGACGGCTCAGGCGAATCCTTCAACTTGCCAGGATCTCTGGCCGCCGTGGCGCCGGATGACCGGTGGCTCGTCTGCACCGCGCCCGCATCCGGATTGCCCGTGCTCCATGATCGCACCGGCGTGCGCCCTGACATGATTTCCGGCGATGAGCCGCGTCCGGCAACGCCCGCCTTCTCCGCCGATGGCAGCCTTTGCGCGCTGGGCTTTCGCAACGGCGAGGTACGTGTGCTCGCCACATCCACGGGCGCGGAAGTGTGCCGCTTTCGCGCGCACCGCCGCTGGGCCTACGGGCGCGGCTTTTCGCCCGATGGACGGCTGCTGGCGACGGTCGGATTCGACGGCCACGCGCGCCTCTGGGAAATGCCGGGCGGTCGTTTGGTGCGGGACTTTGTTTCCAGCTTTGACACGCTCTGGAGCGTTGCGCTCTCGCCGGATGGCCGCCGCCTCGCCGCCGGCACGGGCGAAAGCAGCGTCATCCTGTGGAATACGGAGAACGGCTTGGAAACGGGCCTCATCGCCCTCGGCCCGCCGCAGCAGACGGTGGAACTGCTGACCTTCACCCCTGACGGGGCCGCCCTCTACGCGCACGGCCGCCTGCTGCGCGCGCCTTGAACCGGGGTGACAAGTCGCACAGAAAACAGGTGCGCACTTTTTCTGGAATTCGTTCGAAACGCGGGGCTGCGGATTGCGCAGTGACAGGCGTGCTCCTGCCGTCATGCCGCGGAGGGGCTGTTTCACTTCATCCTCTGCCTCCGCCCATGACCACTCCTCCGTTCCATTCCCTGCTGACCGTTCTGGCCGCGACCGCCGTCCTGCCATGCGCGGGATTTGCCGCTCTCACCCACCCTGACGAGCAGAATCCGGAATCCCTGTTCTTTCAGTCAGAACCCTATCCGTGGGTGTACTACAATCCCCACTACGGCCAGCCGGGACACTCGGCCTACAAAGGCGTCTGGCGCACGCCCAATGCCTGGCCGGATCAGGGGGCGGTCGTGACCATCCGGCATCACGTCCAGCTCCACAACGGGCGTTACTACCGCATCGGGGGACCACAGGATCCCGGCATCATTCCGTTTCCCGCCACACAGGGCGGGTATCTGGAACTCAATGGGCTGAATCTGCAGCCGGGTGCTTACCTGCAGTCAAGCCTTGAGATCCTCTCTTTCGACGGCGCGTCCACCTGGAGCGGCGGCCTAGTGCGTGCCGGTGCATGGTCAAACAACGATGGCACAATAAGCGGCCGGGGACGGCTGCGGAACAAGGGCACCGTCACCGTCACGGCACCCACCACGGTGGGTCGCACCGGCGAGCTTTGTAACACGAACCGCATTATCGTGGACAGCATCGCGGGAAATCCGGGGGCCTCGCTGGGCATCGAGTCGGGGCACTATGGGCTGATCAATGAATCCGGCCTGCTGCCGGACGCTTCCGAAGCGGTGATCGAACTGCGCGGCGGCGGCACCAGCATCGTCAATGCTCCCGGCGGCGGCGGCGGTTATCCCGTCCTTCGCAACTACGGCGTGCTGCGCCGCAGCAATAATGATCTCAACACCGCGGCGGGCACTTCCACCATCGCCATTGCGGTGGAGAACCACGCCGACTCCCCGCGCAACCGCGCCGGCACCGTGCAGGTGGACCGCGGCACCCTGGTGTTCGACATCGGCGATTTCTCTCCATCCATCTGGCGCGGCATGAAGGCGGAGATCGCCCCGGGGGCACAGATCATCATGCGCGGCACACATCATTACGAATCCGGCACCACCACTGTAACCGGCGGCGGCGTTCTGCGCATGGAAGGCAGTGCCGGAAACTACTTCGGTGCCCTGTCCGGGGTGACCAACGCCATCCTCAACGCTTCGCCCGGCACGCTGGAATGCGCCGGCGCGGAACTGCGCGACATGGTGAATGCCGGCAGTCTCACCGTCACCGCGCCGTCCCGGCTGTTCCGTATGACGAACAAGGGGCACATCCGCAGCCTGACAGGACTGACTTTTGAGCAAAGCAGCAACGGCACCCCTGCGGAGCGCAGTGCCGTGCTGGAGGTCGAGGGTGCCAGCGATCTCTACACCGGCTCGTTTCTCAACAACTACGGCCTGCTGCGAAAAACCGGCACCGGTACCATGAACATCACCAGCAATACCACGCACTATGGCGGCGGCGGAAACCTGAACATCGAAGTCACCGGCGGCACGCTCTTCACCGGCAGCGAGGTCTATTTTGAAAACGGCAGCAACATCCGCGTGGCCAACGGCGCGGAGGTCCAGTTCAACTACCGCAACTACCAGCAGGGCGGCACGCTCAGCTTCACGGGCAGCGGCAAGTATTACCTCAACGCCGGCGCCTTCCTCAGCACTACCACGCCGGCAGTGCCGCGCACCTTCAACAGCGCGCCCGGTGTCTTCGACTGCCGCGGCGGACGGCTCGACGGCCCCGTCACCAACACCGGCGAGATCACCGTCAGCGCGCCGTCATCGTTCGACCGCTCCTTCATCGGCGACAATCCCATCACCAACGCCGGCACCATCCGATGTCTGGCCACCTCCGCCGGCGGCGAGGGTTCATACTCCATCACCATGCACGCCCTCGTCCGCCTTCCCTGCACGCCGACGAGCGTGTTCGCCTTCGACATCGCGGGCCGCCCCAGCGATTTCGGAAACTGGGCACGTCTGCTCCACGGCGGGCAAACCAACATCACCTACGACGGCAAACTGCGCATCAACTTCGGCAACTTCACGCCGGTCGATGGCGACCGCTGGCTCGTCATTGAAAACAAAAACGGCTTCCCACCCACCCCCAACGGCGGCGACTTCACCGGCGTGGAATTCACCAGCGTGCCCGCCGGCTTCACCCCCGTGTATGAGAAACTGCCCGGCGGCATCCGCGTCGGCCTCAATGCCGCGCCTGCGCCGGTGAACTACAACACCTGGGCTGCCGCGCAGAACTTCCCCACACCCGCCGCCGGCGCCTTTGGCACAGACCACGACGGCGACGGCTTCACCAACGGCGTGGAATGCGCGCTCGGCACCGATCCAAAAAACCACAGCTCCGTCCCGGACATGACCGCGCTGCGCAAGGACAGCGGCGGCGACATCTTCTTCGCCGCGCAATTCAAACGCCCCGCCGCCGCCCTCCGGCCCACGGACGTGCAATACATCGCTGAGCGCACCGACACTCTCGGCGGCTGGACCTCCGCCGCCCTCGTCGTGGAAGCCAGCCCGCCCGACGCGCAGAACATGGAAACCCTCACCGTCCGCCCCGCCGAACCGATGGACTACAAAAACCGCACCTTCGTCCGCCTCCGCGTGCAGCAGAATCCGTGAGAGCCGGTCGGAATGCCGGAGTGACCCTGCTGCAGATGACGGAGATACTCCTCATAGCCACCTTGCCGTCCGTCGCGGCAAGGCCGGTCAGCTTCTCGCGGTCCACGCAGATGTATTGTTTCACGCCGTCTTTGGTGTGCGCGAGCAGCGAGGTGAATTGTGTTTCCTCAATAGGGTAGTTGCTTTGCCAGATCAGCTTGCCGGTCTTCGCTTCAAGGGCCACGACGCCACACTTTTCGCCGCCGGGCGTGACCGCCACGTGATCACCATCCACCAGCGGAGATTCACTGTAGCCCCAGCCAGGGACTATTCCGCCGAAGTCTGCCATTGTCACCCGCCACTGGTCCTTTCCGTCTTCCCCACTCAGACAAAGGAGCCATTGCGCGTCATCCCGCTGGCCCATGATGAACACCTTGCCGCCGACAATCGCCGGGGCCGAGTATCCCGCGCCGAGGGTGCTCACGCGCCAAAGTTCTTTCGGACCGCCTGCCGGCCACGATTTTAAGAGCCCTGTCTCGCGCGAGACTCCATCACGCAGCGGACCGCGGAATTGCGGCCAGTCGTCGCCGAAACTGTGTGCGCGGAGCAGCAAGAGAATGGATGGAAGGAGCAGGATTCTCGTCACGGTTTAGTCTGTAGATTCAACTTTCCGATGTTCAAGGCTGCGATTCGTCGCCGTCGTTCGTTGTGAGCGCCTATCCAACGACTTATGTGTGATTCCAGCAGTCGTTCTCGCAGGCGGCGAAGGCGTCCCAAACCACCCGCATCTGGTTGAACTTGCCAGGGTTTGCAGTGTGTGGTGATTGTGACCCCTATTTTGAGGATGACGCGCGGGTGATGGCCACCATGAGCTGGAAAACATTGGATTTAAGCGGGTGCCGTACCGGGGACGAGGGAAGGGGAAGTATGCGTTGTGGAGCACCGGCACATTTGGTGACTCCACGGTGTGGATGTCCACCGCGGACGGGGGAGGACAGGTTTTATGTCTCGAGTGCAGGTCATGCGCATGCGGCAATGGGGTTTTCTGACCTTGGGCTCTATGAGGTGACATACACGGCCACGTGTTATGCGGGGCCCAACAAGACGTTTCCTGTGACGAGTCCAGAAGTGTCATTTTATTTTGCCGTGGCACATACTGGGAATGGGTGGCGCGACATTTCCAGCCGCACCGCTGGTAAAGTTTTTGATTTATGCCAACGAGTTTAATGACAGGCCGCCGCTGTTTACCTTCGGATCCGCGATGGGTGCTGATGGGGCAACTGTGTGAGTGGTCCGTGTTGCGCCGGGCTGCCAATGCGCGCGGGGCGTCGCACGAAATCTCATCAGTTCGCTGGCCTCATTTCTTCTGCGGCGTCGCCGGCCCGATGCCCTGCGGCTTGTCAGTTCCCGGCGCGGCGATCCGGACCGCGCCGGCGGGAAGTTTGGACTGATCGAATTCCACGACCTTGCCATCGGTGAGTGGACGGATCTGGATTTGTTTCACCTCCACGGTATTGGCGTTTCCGTGATGCAGTTGGATGGCGAGCAATCCCTCCAGTGCCCGTCCCTTTTTATGGTAGTCGAACAACTCGGAGACGACCCTGCCGTTGATTTTGTGAATGAGGTGATTGCCCCGGGCGATGACAGTGTATTCGTTCCACTCGGCCACATCCACCTTCACTGGTTCGCGCTCCGCCAGGAGCCAGCGGCTGCCATCGGGATCGAGCGCGACGTCTTTGCCGTTGAGTCCGAAGATGCCGCGCCCTCTTTCCTCGTAGGTCATGCCGGTGTGCTCGATGGCCGGGTGGATGTCGCACTGGTAACCGGCAATCGCCCACTTGCTGATCTCCGGGAGCGCACGGCTGCGGTACTGGATGCCGGAGTTGTTGTCACCGGTGATGCGCACGATCGCGCGCAGTTCAAAGTCCTTCACCACGCCGCCGCGCCAGATGAGGAAGGAGTTCTGTTTGGGGCTCTCCGGGCCGCTGCACGTTCCGATGACCACCCCGTTCTCCACCTTCCACAGCGCCGGATCGCCTTCCCAGCCGGCGAGATCCTTCCCATTGAACAGCGGTTTGAATTCGTCTTCCGTCCACGCTGCGCTGGCGGTGAGGATCAGAAAGGTGAGCAGAGCTGGGAGATTGAGTTTCATGCCTTCGGACTCTCTACACCTTGGCCGAGGAACTATTTTCTGTCGAGTATCAAGATCCGCAGCCGCGCGGGAAATGGTTGAGCGCTTTCGATTAATGTTTTGTCCCCGGCCTTCAGTCATCGCAATGAACGAATGGCCGCAGCGCCTTGACCTGGCGCTCCCAGGCCTCGGCCACCCACGAGTTCAAAGCCTCGGCCAAAACCAAAAGATCTCCGTCCGCCGCGTGTGCGGCGGCAACGAGTCCCGACGGGAAAATCATGTGGGCCCCGTCGGGACTCGTGCTTTACACGGCTCCCGCACAAGCGTCCATGGTAGACGTCGTCTCCGCGTTGGCCTTCATACGAAGTCGCGAACAACCTCCCGCCATGTCCGGCGGCACGCAGTCGGTCCATGCAACCACAAAGGGACGGGCAGTTTAGGGCTTCATCATATCGGCCATCTAGCAGCCGCCGCTACTGCGAGAAGGTGCTGGTATCCAGCGTGATGATTTGCACGAACTGCATCTTTGCCACCACGGGCTTGGACATGACAAAGGGATAGAAATCCGGCTGCCCCATGCTGCGCGCCAGCTCGTTGAGGACCATGATCATTTCGATCCAGGAGTTCAGCAGCAACAGAAACCTCGCAGCGCCCGGATGGTCTGGCGCATAGAGGTCATCGGGCGTGAAAGGAGTGCTCTTGGTCTCGAGGTGTGCGGCTTCCAGGCCGAAACCGAGCGCCGTCCCCATGCTGTCACTCACGTGCAGGTAATGCGCCCAGGTTTCGGCCCAGTCTTCCCAGGGGTGTGTCGTTGCGTAGGACGAGATGTACGAGTTCACCCAGTCTGCCGACGGTCCCTGTTCGTAGTTGCGCTTGAGCGCTTCGGCGTAGCTCGCGCGTTCATCGCCGAAAAGTCCGCGGAACGGCTCCAGCCACCTGGTGTCCCGAACCAGGTGGTCCCAGTAGTAGTGACCGACTTCGTGACGAAAGTGGCCGAGCAGCGTGCGATACGGCTCACGCAGGTCCTGCTTGATCTTTGCACGCTTGGCATCGTCAGCTTCTTCGACGTTGATCGTGATGAGGCCGTTGTCATGGCCGGTCAGCACCCGCAGTCCAGCGGCCGGTGAGCGCAGAAAGTCGAACATCAGGCCGTGGTCAGGGTCTTCGCCGAGTTTGGACCGCACCGGCAGGCCGAGCGCCAGCAATTGCGCGACGAGGCGCCGCTTGGCCGCCTCGATCGCGGTCCAGTAGCGTGCATTGTCAGTGTCGGTTTGATCCGGAATCGTTCTATTGAGCCGACAGGCGACACAAAGCGCGTTTGAATCCCCGGCTTCGACCAACCAGTTGCACAGGGCCGGCGTTTTGCGATTGCCGCAAAACCTGTCCAGGTGGTCGCGGCCCTCGATACGGACCGAGCCGGGCTCAGGGCCGGGATCCAACGCGATCAGGGACAAGCTGTCGGGCAGGTAGCCCAGCAGGGACTTGCAGCTGAGACACTCGGTATTGGGAAAGAAGATAGGCGCGCCGCAGCGGCATTCGTAACTTTGCGAAAGCCGCTCGGCTGCCCTCCGCTGCTTCCATCCCGTACTCAGCCGCTTGCCGAGCGATTCAAGCAGATTCACCATTGCGGCCCTCCGTCATAAAATAAATCGTCCTGCGAAGGAAATGAAGTTTGACGACAACGCTTCGAGTCTTTGGAACGCTTGGGTCGTTGTCAAGCGTTAAATCGAAAGTCGAGTGCCAGACGGGAGCGGGACAAGAACAATCAGCGCGTCTCCCTTGTAGACGTAATAGGCGCAAAAGAAGGTTTTAATGTTCGGCGGGACTTGAGTAGCTATCTGCCCTTAATCTTTTCAGTATCCCGCCCCGGATGAATTAGGAAGAACCAAACACCAATCATATTGGGCCGAACTGTTTGGTATCTGCATTGAACGGGAGCGATTATGCTCCGATGCAGGAAGACATCTGTACCAACAAAGTCGTAATCCCCAGGTGCGTCTCAAGGGATCCGGAAGCTGCGTTCGCATGAGTCGTGGCCAGACATGACCAGGAAGTCGAGAATGTCACCTCGGGCGCAATGCTGGGAGGGGGGAGGGGAGGGGGCTTCCGCTTATTTTTGCCAGATTCTCACCATTTCGGCGTGACCGGTCGGATCGTGGTTCAGGAGTTCCGCGCGCACGAAGGGATAGAAATCATTGCGGTAAAAAAAGGCTTCGGTGGCTTCCGCGAAATACTCTTTGTGGTCGGTGGTGGCGTAGTGTTTCACGATCTCGCCGTTGAAGAGCAGGACTTTCTCGTAGGTGCCCGCCTTCATCGCCTCGTTGAAAGCCGCCAGTATCCCCGGTTCGTCAAAACCCAGCACCTGGTCGTGGTAAGCGTGGGCCAGTTCGTGGAGGATCACGGCAGGGTGTTTAAGCATTTGATCGCGGGAGAGCAGTTCGGCGGCGCGGGTGATATGGACTTTTTTGGTGAGCCGGGGGTCATACCCGCGTTCGATCAGCCAATCCGCGCCCGGGTGATACTGCATCGAAGTCAGTTCGGGATGTTCGCGTTCGATCCAGATTTCCATGCGCCGGAGGTCGGCAAGTTGTTTTTCGGGCACGAGGATTGCGATGCGTTCCAAGTGGTTGCCGAGCATGCTCAACGAGCGCCGGCCTTCTTCCTCGTAATCTCCGCCGAGCAACTGCGGATCGACATGAACGGTCCAGCCTTGAATTTCCTGTTTCACCGGTTCGATCCATCCGATTTTGCCCGGCTTTTCGGCCATCGCCGCCCCGAAGGTGATGAGGATGGCCGCCATCACAGAGGATGCGAAAAGGGAAGGCGTGATGTTATTTAAGCAATGTTTCATTAAAACTGTAGTACGAATGTCCAAGGCGTGTGTTGAGGCGGATTTCGTTCTTTTCTGAGAGATGACATGGGTTTGTCAGGCGGGAGAGGCAGTCCGAACCTAACGATCGATGGACACCTCAGGAGGAATTAAACTTACCGAGCTCCACGCGACGTTCAAGCTCGGGATCGATGCCCATGCTCCGTTGCATTACCTTAAAAAGGACGATTGAACAACCACGAAAGTGACGGAACACACTAAAAAGCATTAATTTAGGACAATAGTGCATTCGCACAGCGGCATCATAAGCCCATCACCGAAACGCCGCCGGCGGTTTCGGAACGACGCCCAGCTCCTTGTAGTGGAACCCGCTTTCCAGCGGTTCGTACGTGCCGACAACATCAACGCTGCGGGTCGCGCTGATCACAGACTCCAGGCCCAGTCCCCAGTACACCGCGTTGACGATGAGCCGGCGCAGTCCGGGGCACAGCAGATCGGTGCCGCCGCCCATGGTTGACTGAAAAACCCTGGCCTCCTTCCCTCCGCTCGTTCGCCAGTTCTTGAACCAGGCGATCGGCAGAGGTTCCAGTTCCGGATTCGGCGGATCACCGCGCTGGCGACCGAGCAGCGGCTGACCCCAGACAAGTGCGGTGCATCCCGCCGGGAGGCTCTCCCCTTCCGGGTAGGTTCGGTAGACATCCGACTTCCCCCAGATGTCGCTCACGCCGGTCAGGATCGGGTGATCCTTCTGTTCCTCGACAATGATCCCGCGGGTCGAGTCCGCCTGCCACTGGCCATGGTGGCCGAGGAATGATCCACCCAGCACATCGTGGCCCCAGTCGACCTGCTTGCCGTCGATGTGATATGGCAACGCTGCGTGAAACCCATGGTTGCCCGTGCGCAGCGAGATGATCGGTTTGCCCGAATCGACATACTTCACGATGGCCTCGCGTTCGGCCATGGGCAGCGTGAGCAACCGTGGGAAAAAAATGACGAGGTCCGCTGTGGCGAGATGCTTCAGTCCCGGAATGTGGTGCTCCTTGAACTCTTTGCCCTCCTCGGGGTACACCGGCAGCGTCGGATCGACTTCTCCCTTTTCGTTGACGCCGAAGAGCACGGTGCAGTCAAAGCCATGATGCGTGCTGAGGATCTTCGCCATCATCGGCATCGCCTGTTCGCTGCGATACTCCTGGTCGGCGGCGATCAGCACGATGCGGCGGCCCTTGCCGGGGCCTTCGACGCCCGCATAGGTCAGCCACTCAGAACTGTCTTCGGCGTGGCCCGCGAGCGGGGCCGAGGCGAGGGCGATCGAAATCAATCGGACGAAGTGGCGGGGCAAAAGGGACATGGGCTCCATGGGGACGGGGGTCAAAACTCCGGAATTTCGTTCACCGTGTAATACGCCTTGGCATGGACGAGGCGCTGGCCGTCGCGGGAGGTAATCGGCGCCAAGTCAAAATCGTGGATGTGGTCCTCCGTGATCTTGTCGAGGTCGACCAAGACCGACAGTCCGTCGGGCGAGGGGACTGCGCGGGTGATGCGCGGGGTGGTGTGATCCACTTCCGGACTGCCGTACCCCGCGTGATAGACGTGGGTGTAAGTGGTGATGCGGTACGACTCCGGGTTCGCGGCGGCATCGGGATTGACCGGTTTGGTGAAGTGGATCCGGAAGCCGTTCTTCGTGATGTTGATCTCCCTGATTTCGAAGGGAACCAATCCGCTCCAGTCGATGCGCTGGAGTGCGAACGGCTCCGTGCCGCGCACCGGCCACTGGACATTGGTGGTGAACCCGCCGGTGATCAGCTGGCCCTTGGGTGAAAACTCGACATTCATGACCCCGGTGGCCAGTCCTTCGCGAAACGGATAACACGCGCCCTGCCACACCCCGTTGATCCGCTCGGTCGTCGCACGCACGATGAGGCTCAGGGAGTAGTCGCCCATGAAGATCTGGTTTTGGAATGGGCCGAATGCACCGTCGGTCCGGTCCACGCGAAACCCGGAGAGGGACCGGCCCATTTTGATGTACGGAAAGCGCACGGCCGGCGGCACCAGTTCTTTCACCCGCTTTTTTTCCACGGCCATGCGGGAATCGCTGTTGGGCTCGGACGCGGGCGCCTTCACCCCGCGCGCATAGGGATACCAGTTGTAGCTCGCCGGATGCCCGAGGAACGCGCCTTGCTGCAGCGGTTTCAGCGAACAACTTCCGTTCCACGGGCCCTGGCTCTCGACCACGAACATGGCGCCCTCCGCATTGGGACCGACTCCGCCCGGGCTGCGAAGCCCGCTGCAGACCGGCAGCATTCGGCCGTCCGGAGTGACCTTGACCGCCCACCCCCGGAACAGGTTGTGCGAATCGTAGGATCCGCTCAGCCCCAGGGCCACCCAGATGTTGCCGTCCGCGTCCTGCTTGGAGCCGAAGGCGAATTCATGCCCTTCGGCATACCCCCAATTGTTGGTCAGTGTGTCGTAATTGTCCGCCACCCCGTCGCCATCGACATCGGAAATACGGGTCACTTCACCCCAAGAGGTGGCGGTCATGGCCCCGTCCCGCCAGGAAAGCCCGAAGATTTCATCCTGCCCGCTGGCGAACAGGTGGAATTCCGGAGCGGGCGGGGAATCGAAAGCGCCCTTTACGAAATAGATGTCCCCCCGCCGCGTACCCACCGCCAGCCGTCCGTCGGGAAGGATTTCCATCCCGCCGGGCCGTAACGGAACGCCGGGAGGAATCGGGATGTCGACGATGGGATAATATTTCGCCTCCTCCTCGGCGGTGCCCCACATCGCGCCAAGGTCTTCCTCCGCGTGCAGGAACGTGGCGGCGCTGGCGAAGACCGTGGCGAGGACGGCCGTGAGTCGGCATGGCGTTACCATCGATATTCCACGGTGAGAGTGGACCGGCCCGCAGGCGGAGCCAGAGGAATCAGCACCTCGCCGCGACTGCCCTGGCGCACGATGCCGTGGTGGTCGCTGGTGAGGCGCAGTTCGAGCGGACCGGCCTTGAATACTTGATCCGACTCGGCGGTGATCTCCTCTGCGGCGGCGGCGCGAAAATGAAACGGCGGCGGCGCCTCGCGGGCCTCCAAGGACAGCGTGCGTTTAAACCACGTGGCACCGTCCGCCCCGCGCACGTCCTCGAAAAAGTCCTCGACCATCAGCTCACCGTATCGGTATCGGAAGGTCGGCCGGCGCGCGGGATCCAGACGATACCCGAGGAACTGGTAACCGTGGTCCTGCGGAAAGGAGTGGTTCGTTTTTCCCTTGTAGGGCCAGTCGTCGTCCATCGATTTCAGACGATGGAACGGGACGCCCGGCGGGAATAAAATCGGATCCGTTCCCCGCGGGTGAAACGATCCCTCCTCCACGCTGGCAAATTCCCCCTTCCACAACTGGCGCAGCGCCATCTCCCCGGAATCGAAGGCCAGATTGAGTCGCTCCGGATACCCGACTCCGATGCCGCGGTACCCGATCGGGCTCTGACCACGGCAGATTTCCGCCACGTCGCCGACCTGCAGTTCGTTCGATTGGCGCGACAATCCCAGCGGTTTCTTGGCCCGCTCCCCGTCCTGCAGGTACACCCACAGCGCCTCGATCTGCTGCGCGGTGTCGCCCCCGAGGATGGCCGGCCTGATGCTCTGGCCGTCCGGCCAGTAGTTCGGCATGATCACCGTGGGATGGAAACGCGATGGCTGGCGCATGTAGAGGGCGAACCAGTTCTTCTGGAGGCGTTCCGGGACGTGGGCGATGTCGAGCGCGCTCATCTCGCCCGCCTTCTGGCCGTTGAACTCGTGGCAGGCGATGCACCCGAGCCCGGTTGCGCCCACCATTTGGTAGCCGGCATCCTTGGACTCGCGCAGACTCGACACCCGCGGCAGCGCCGCCTCCTCCAGCGTGTCCACCTTCCCAAAAAGCTCCACCAGGTGTCCGACATTCGCCTCGCCGAACTGCGGCATCGCGGCATCGACATAGTCGCGCTGTCGCTTCCCGTTCAGCAGCACCTCCCGCAGCCACTCCGGCGTGAGCTTTGCGCCTACATGCGACAGCGGCGGCGGCAGGCGCCCCTGGTCTCCCAGCGCCGGTTGTGTCCCGGTAAAAAGTGCGGCGCGCTCCGGCGCGGGGCCGCCCAACCCGGTGCGTTCATGACACGCCAGACAGTTGAAGGTCACCAGCGTTTTGTCGACGCGCTGGGCGTCGCTGAGTTTTAGAGATTCCGCGTGCGGAAGCGCGTCCGCCATCAACGTGCGCTGCTCCGCGTCGAGCCCGAACCGCGGCCACGCGCCGGCGGCCTCGCTCAGACAGCCGCGGTCGGCATCAAGCCGGGCCCACGCCGGCCCTGCCGTCGATCGCACTTCCAGATCGTCATGGCAGTTCGCGCAGCCGAAACTCGCAAAATGCTCCCGCCCCCGCGCCGCCAGCCCGGCATCGACCTGCAGTGGCGTGAATGCCGGCACCGGCTCGTTGGAAACCGACAACCGCGACGACGGCACCGGCCCGCGCTCGAGGCCCGGGCCCTTCAGCTCAAAGGAAAACTTAGGTTCCTGACCGGTGTGAAAGTAGGTTACCTGCAACCGCCGCCAGCCCGCGGCCAGGTCCACCCCACCCTCCAGCCGTATGACGCCGCGGCGATCGCTGGGGGCCTGCCGCACCACGTCGCTGCCATCCACCACCAGCGAGCCACCGTTCATTTCCAGGAAGAATTCGTAACGTCCGCCCTCCCCGAGATTGATCCAGCCGTCGTAGGCGATCGCGGTATGATGATGAATCTCACCCAGGCTTTCGAGCGCAAAATCCTTCACCTGACCGCCCCGCTCCGCCCGCACTTCGTCACTCTCCAGCCCTTCCCACACTTTGCCGCGATATAGGGTGTAGGCCAGCGCCCCCGGCACCCGCGTGCGCTGGAGCAGAAAATGAGCGATGCGCTCGACCTCCGGCCCGGGTAGCCGCAGGTCGGGCATGCGGCCGGACGGCCGGATGGCGTGCGGGTGGCTCAAAAACTCAACCAGGCTCCGGAAGCTGTACTTCTTTTCCACCGCCCCGAGCGGAGTGGAGCCCTCCACTGCCACCTCCAACCCCTGCTCATCGCGCGGTGAATGACAGGCCGCGCAGCCGCGCGCCTGAAACAGCCGTCGGCCGTGCCCGGCCGCCACGGGATCGGGCGGTTCCGGCGAAAAATCATTCGGCTTTCGCGACAACAGGAAATGGGTGATCGAGCGCGCAATATCCCTCCGCTCCTCCTCTCCCCGCCCGGCCAGCATATCGGGCATGGTGGTGCCCGGTTTCGTCCGCAGCGGATCAGCAATGAAATCCTGAAGATATTCCGAACGCACCCGGGACCCGACGTCGGCGAGGCGCGGGGACTTCTTCGATCCGGCCGCCAGCGAGCCATCGCCCGAGTGGCAGGCCGCGCAGTTCAATTCCTCGAGCAACACCTGGCCTTTGAGTTGCGGGTCCAGCCGGCTGGTCGTGAGCCCAGGCAACACCACTTCGGACGACAGCGCCGTGACCGCACCCAGAATCAGCAAAGAGGCGGCGGCTTCCTTTACCAGCGTCTGCCTCCCCCCGCACAGATGGCGGACGTGGGCGGCAGAAATCAAAGACATCATGAAGGGCAGGCGGAAGTTCAAGAAAGCAGGACGAGGGCCAGCATTTGCGAATCACGTTAGAATGACATGAACCAGGTGACGATGCAAGTCGGTCAGCCTGAAATCCCGGTCCTGGAACCGGTGTGTCAGGCGCTCATGATCCTGACCGAGACAGCGCAGGATGGCGGCGTTGAAGTCCTCGATATGGACCGATTTCTCGATGATGCCGTCCATCTTGCGAAGGTGTTGCGGCTCGGCCGAGATGTCGATCCGTTCCGGCGCCGCCATCAGCATCTCTAATGAAACTTCCTGAATGGATGGTTTTCTAAATGAAGTTTGATTCATGTTTTGTTCAGGCCCCGACCGGGAGGGGGCTGACAGGAATTACGCAGCCTGTACCGTGGTTGTTCCCCGGGATGTATACTTCTCTGCATTAAAATTTCGGATTTTCTAGGATCTGAAAATTTTCGGTTACCAGTGTTTTCAGATGCTCCCGGTTCTTGCCATTGAGCGAATCAAGAAATTCATCGAGCGCTCCTGTGAAAA
>JBJXFS010000136.1:0-13735 GCA_046155625.1 Verrucomicrobiales bacterium
CTCCATCGTCCTCGTCCTCGTCCTCGACTCCCGCGATCAGCCCCTCACCTGCGCCACCCAAGCCTTCCTCCCCATCCCTCAAATTCTCTGATCGACCGAGGACCGCCGACTACCGACCTCCGCCAACTTCCTCCTCCCCAAATCCCGCGCCCGCAAATACCCCAATGGCCCACGCGAATGGCCCTGACAGTTCGTCTTCCCCTAACAGGATCTACTTCCCTATCCTCGACTGACCAGGCGCCGGCGCACCCGGTCCACTTGATTTGCAATAGCCAAAATTTTCAAATTCACTACTTCCGTCTGGAACTCCTAAACGGCGCGTCTAGTTTCTGACCATGAAATTCCACCCCATACCTCCCCCCTACGGGCTGGATTTTACCGACAAAAACCGCACTTGGTAATTGTCTGACAATTACCACTTGCGGCATGATAAAGCTGTTCGGCGAAGGGAGACAAGCATGGGCGGAATAGGTGTCTTCGTCTTCGACTTGGCCCTCGGAGCGCTGGCCCCCGGTTCGGGCCGCGCGAAAGACTCGGCTAAGGACTTGGCCGCCATCCTGGTTTCCGGCCAGTGGGTGAAAGACCACGGAAAACCGCCGCTGCAGGATCAGCACGTCTACACCTTCGCTAAGGACGGGCGTTTCAGCTACAAGTTGGTGACCGACCATAACACCCCCCTGGTGACCGGCCGTTGGGAACTCGCCGCTGGGAAGGAAGGCAAGGTTATCCTTCGGCTAAAGGACCAGAAGGGCCGGAAGGACTACTACTGGCTCGCCGAGGGGAGCGCCGTGCGCTACGACCTGAAGAAGGATGTGCTCTTGGTCTCGGGCGCGCGCTACGACGGCGAGCAACCGCTCCGGCACATCAAGGACGAAAAGAAGGCCAAGTAGCGCCGAACAACACTGTTAGGCTGACAGCAGGAATTTGCTTCCGGGGGCCGGCGCTGGGAATGGAGGCGTGGGGTATGGGAGAGGGGGTGAGGGGGACTGACACCGCCTGAGGTTCACAGACGTGCCATAGAAGCGCAAAGTGCCGATTGCGCGTGGTGGATCTCGGCGCGAGAGTTCTTTTCACTGATGGGCTCGACGACTCCATTCCGGACGATATTGCTTTACTTGCTGGCCAGCCACGGTGCGCAGGCTGCGAATGGGATCATCTACTACAACCGCTTTGTGCCTAACACGCCGGCGACCATTCGGAGGATTGGTGGCGATGCGGTGGGGGATCAGGTCGTGTCGCTGAATCTGCCGGAACCCACCCATCCAACCCTTTCGCGCAGCGGACGCTTTTTGCTCGCCACATCCCGCGATCCGATCCGTCCGTTCATGCTGACCCGCAACGTGTATTTGTTCGATCTGACGTCGGGAACTTCGGGACGGATCACGACGTATTTCGACGAGGTCGTTCAAGACGGGTTGCGCTTCCAGCGTGATCTCGGGAACCTCATCGGAAACACCACCATTTCCGCATACACGATCCATGCCCCGAATCACAAGGCGCTCTCGCCCGACGGCACCCGCGTCGTGGTCATGGATTTGTTCCGCTCGGGGGCGGTCAACCAGGGCGGTTTTGGAATGGACGGATTCGATCCGAACGAATTGACGATCAGCAGTGGCCGGCTTCCGCAGGTGGATGTGTTTAACGTGGCCGACGCGCTGCCCTCCGGTCCGTTCGTCTACCTTTCTCCCCAACCGCGAACGGGATTCAACCAGGGCGGAGATGGGGTCGATTGGCATCCGTCCCGAAACGAAGTCGTGGCCTGCATTTCCTCCGATATTCCTGCGGAAAGCAATATCGGTCTCAACAGCATGGAAGGCACGCTACTGGCGGTTTTCGCGGCCTCCGGAACCAACACCTTCATCCGCAAACTGACCAACCCTGTGGGTCGACGGAACCTGTTTGGTGGGCTGGGCGGCATTTTGGACACGGTCGGCATGCACGACTATTCGCCGGCCATCTCGCCCAACGGTCAGGGAGTGGCGTTTCTGCGGCATGCGATGCGCATGGATGCACAAACCGGTTTGGTGCCGCAGCCGTGCCTGTGCTCGATCCACATCATCCGCTACGACGGGACAAACGAGCGGCAGGTCCTTGCCTTGAATGAAGGAATGTGGGCGACCAAGGTTTCCTGGTCTCCCGATGGTGCGCAACTCGTCTTCGACCTCGCCCCGCAACTCGTCCTCAACGGCCTCCCGGCGCTGATTGGTGACGTCGGGCGGTCTCAGTTGTTCATGGTGAACGCCGACGGCTCCAACCCGCGACTGTTTCATGCCGGCCCGGCTGCCTATCCCCACTGGGGTGTGGACCTGGCTCCGCCGCCACCATCCGTGAACCCCGCGCTGCAAATCGCTCGCACTGGCAGCGCCCTGCGCCTCCGGTTGGACGGCGTGCCCAACGGCCGGCCATTTCGCCTCGAAGGCACCACCAATCTCGGAGTCGGATGGGCAACGTTGTTGTCAACAACCTCGTCTGGCGATGGGCACCTGATCGACGTCACCCCCGATCCGCAGACCAGGGCCGCGTTTTATCGCGTCGTTGTGCCCTGAGGCAATGGAGGTGGGAAGGGATCGTGGTAGCGAAGCTTGCGTTCGTAACGGCCGCGGCCAAACGTTTCTCCGAAGACAGCGCCCAAGTCGAGAATGAGGTCGGGGTCGGGTGCCCTTAGGGGAACGCGGATGGCGGGAAGCGGGACGTCTGATAGGATTTTGATTCCGGGGGCCGGGGCTGGGAATGGAGACGCGGGTCACGGGAGAGGGTGGGAAGATGTCTTTCAAATCCCACAGCACAGTGACTTCCAGCGCGGCCGAGCCGCTGGCCAAAAAACCGGTTTTCCGTCAACTGGCGGCCGCGCCGTTCCGCGCCTTTGGAACATCCCCGGATTTTCATGGAATTCCGATGGTCGGCGGGTCCTTAGTTGCTCCACCGACAAGGCTGTTCGCATTTGGGATATCAAGACAGTATTGTGCGAAAGAGTGCTGGAGGGTCATACTGGTAGCGTCAGGTGTGTAAGCTTTAACCCCGATGGCAACCTTGGACTTTCTGGTGGCGATGACGCAACAATCCGTCTTTGGGATCTCCATGCTAGGAGCTGTATCCAAAACTTGCAGTGCAGCATGGCTGTCACGGGAGTCGCCTGGAGCGCGGATCAACACCGAGCATTTTCTGGTGATATTCGGGGTGCCATCTATACTCGGGATTTTAAGCGCATTGGAGAGTTCGCGCCGTTCGGAACCCGCGCGAATTCCGATGAAGTCCAACCACGAAAGTCACGTAACACACGAAAATGCATTGGGTTAGGACAAGCGATTTCCTCATCCATCAGATGGACAGTGATCATTGGGCAACGCCTTGGTTTTTCGTGTGTTTCGCGTTTTTCGTGATTCCCATCCAGGTTCTTAGGTTGAAGCGGGTGCGGCCCTCGGCGGGGTCCCAGCTCCAAGTGGCGGGCTTGGTGATGTCGGACAGCAGCACGCTGAGGACGTGCGATGGTCAGACGCTGGCGTTGGCCACGGGAGACCTCATTGGGCTTGTGATGCCTCCGGTCCCCCAAACCCACCTGGGTCAAGGGAGGCGGGGGATTGGGTCTGTCCCGTGGCGCACTATCCGAGTGGTACGGCTATGTGCTCTTGCCGGGCGGGATGCGCAGGATCTCGACATCGAAGGGATGCCGCTTCCTCAGATCGGTCCAGAGCGGCTCGCGTCCAAGGGCCTCCGACACTCCGTTTCCCGCGCCTCCGAACTTGCCCTTCGGCGATACCCATGCGTTTTCCTCAAGCGAGTTGGTGTTGATCTCTTTCATGAGTTCAATTCCCAGCGGCCATTGCCTATTCCGAAGGCGACTTGCGTTCACCGGGGTCCGGCAAGGCAGGCGCTTACTTGTCAGCGGTACCACTGCCCAGCGCTTTTTCGCCATGTCGTTTAGAATGGGAACATCGTTCGGGCAAGGGCCACATCAATCCGCCCAGAAGTGTAGAATGTAGGATAGCCCGGCAAGTTCGTGCCTTTGTTCCAGCCATGCTGCATTGGACAGATTCGGTGCTGATCGGCCCATCATGTTTTCCATCGGTGCCACGAGCGTGGCGAATTCTTCTTCGTTTTGGGCTTCCTTTAAACGGACTTCGTTCACCAGCACATCAAATTCCGCCTGCACCATGTCCTCACGAAACTCATATTGGATCAGTGGGCCGAATCGCCTGTCGTAGACTTTGTAGCCGGGCTTGGGCTGAAACGCCAGAAGAGCCTCCGGTTGCACCGCGGCTGAGGACTTGGTCATCTCCCAGCGGGCGAATCAATACACTGTCTCGGATTTATCGGCCTCGGTGCAGTTTCCAAGTTGTTCAATGATTTTTCCTTCCGGAGTCCAGCGCTGGGAATGAAGGCGTGGGTCATCGGAGAGGGGGGAAGGCGTCTGACGAGAATGGCACTCAGTTTATCCATCAATCTTGGCCCATCGTGAGTTTACAACAGTGTTAAAGCGCGGCTTTCGTTGGAGAGTACCGCCCGGAAGAGGCGGAATCGTCGGCCCGGCCGCACTGCTGATCACGCAAATCTTTCACCCGTGGCTTCGCCAGACATACCCCGTCGATTCCGCCTCTTGCGGCGGTACTCCAACTCACCGCACCCGCCTCATCGTCAGGCATCGCGCTCGCTCTGGAGATGTCCGAGACCGCGGTGAAAGTTGCCATCCACCGGCTGCGCACGCGTTTGCGGGGAGCCATCCGCGCCTTCTTCTCGGGAGCGCCCCAAGAACCGGTGAGCGCTTTGCTTCATCCTCACGGATGGGTAGCGTGGGGCCATGACGGAGCCAATCATTACGATCAGACCGGCGGATGCGGCGGATGCGGCGGATCTTGCGACGATTGTTGATTTCAACCTCGCTCTGTGCCGGGAGACCGAGGGACGGGAACTGGATCGCGTGACGGTATCGGAGGGGGTACGGCGATTTGTGTCCGAACCAGCGAGGGGCCGGTATTTTGTGGCGCTGATTGACGGGGAGGTGGTGGGTCAGACGGCGCATACATTCGAATGGAGCGATTGGAGAAATGGCGAAATCTGGTGGATACAGAGCGTCTATGTGGATCCCCGCTATCGAGGTCGGGGAGTTTTCCGGTCGCTCTTCGCCCACATCCGGGAACTGGGTGAACAGGATGCCGAATGCTGCGGAATCCGGCTCTACATGGAACGCGAAAACGACACCGCCCGCCAAAGTTATCTGCGGATTGGCTTGATCGAGACCGGCTATGAGGTGCTGGAGCTTCTGTTTGCGGCGGCTGATTGATCGACAGCATCACCGTACAGTGCCGCCATGGCCTTCCAGCCAGCGAAACGGGTGCGCCTGAATTTGCTTCCGGGGTCGGCGCTGGGAATGGAGGCGTGGGTCACGGGAGGGGGGGAGGGGACTTACCCGCCTCCGTCGCGCCGCTTCAGCATGGCAGGACGCGTGGTGAACTTCGCTCGGTTGTGGCGCCACCCATCGGCCAACTCCGTCGCCGTGACATGCGCCGTAAGTCCAAACAGATCGGCGAGTGCCAAGCGACTGCTCTCACGCAACGAGCCGTGCGAATCGCGAATGTGAGGGAATTTCCACAGGGAACCATCGGTCCCAAAATCGTTGGGTTGAGCGTGAGTGAGCAGCCAATCAATCCCTTCAGCCTCACCCAACTCGCGAAGCCCGATGTGATACGTGACCATCTCGCCATCGACCGTCTTGCGGGTCTGCAACTCGTGCTGGTTGACGATCTCCTGGAACTGCGGCGCTGTCATATCGAGCGACAAGCCATGCAGCTTCGGATACGGCTTGAGGAATTGATGCCCTTCGCTTCAGCAACGGCGAACGCGGGCTGCGTGAGATCCCAACCGCTCGCTGTCGAGTCCTTGTGCCCCGACGCGATCTGAGCCCCATCCGGTGAAGAATCCAAGCACCAGCACTGTGACCCGACGGGAATGCTCGCGACGAGCGGATTTTTGGCGACATCGGCGATGTCGATGCTGTGACGGGCGCCGACTCACTGCCGCCGATCCAAAGCGGTGCCACGCACCGCACTCGAAAGCTGACCGCCGCTCTTCACTTCCGGCGGCGGCGCAGGCCGACGGCGCCGACGGCCAGGAGCGCGAGCGTGGCGGCGGACGGCTCCGGCACCAGCGCGGCGATCTCGCCGTCGGACAGGGCGCTGTCGTAGAGGCGGAAATCGTCCATCATCCCTTCGAAGCCTTCGACGTTGTTGTGCCGGGTGCCGATATTCATGAAGCCCGAGCTGGGCCCGCCGCCGGGAACGCCGGGACCGGAGAACACGGACACGCCGTTGATGAGCAGGTTCATGTCGGAGCCCCCGGGGCCGTTGTTGCGCCAGGCGACGTGGGTCCACTCGTTGAGCGGAACGGCCGTACCGGTGCTGTGCCAGCCGGTCGTCTGGTAGTAGCTCAGCGTCAGCGGGTCGGCCGCGCCGCCGACGGCGTTGCGGTCGCCGATGGCGGTTTCGAAGGCGTCGCCCTCGCGGCTGGTCAGCCGCTCCAGGCCGGCGTTGCCCTGGAGCGCGGTGGGCATGATCCAGTAGGCCAGGGTGAACACGTTCGAGGAAAGGCTGGCGCTGGCGGGGACATTGACGCCCTGGTTCTCCGTGCCGCCGCCGTTGGCGACGGACAGCGCCTGGCCGATCACGCCCGAGCCGAAGGAGGCGCCACCGAGGATGCTACCGTTGTTCCCCGTGCCCGAAATATCCGAGGCGCTGCCTTCGAAAGGGAGGTGGACCACCAAGGCAGCCTGCGCGGCCAACGGCACGGCGAGGGCGGCCAAGGCGAGGGCTGAGATCCGGAGTCGATTACGGGTCAAGAGGACGGTTTTCATTGCGGCGCCGATCATTTTAGGTTTCGCCCGGGTTGACAAGTTTTTTTTTTGGGTGCTTGCCTGGGTGGGTCCCTTCCTGGTATGGCGCGGGTGAACTCCGATACGATGAAACATTCGCCATCCCGCTTTCGCCGTCCACTCGCCACCCTTTGGGCCGCTTTCAGCCTTCCTGTTGTCGCAAACGCCGGCCTGGTGGGCTGGTGGGGGTTCGATGGCAACCTCAACGACGGTTCGAGGGCCGGGCTGCACGGCACGGCGCTCGGTGCCCCGGAGTTTTCCGATGACACGCCGCCGGGTGTCGGCGGCCAATCGCTGCGACTCAGCGGCAACGCCGACGGCGTGCAGGTCGCCGAAGACCCGGCGCTGAACATCGACGAATTCACCATCGGCTACTTCATCAACCTCGGCGGTGCAGCCCAGGGCGGTGCCGGGCTGGAGCGGCTCAGCAGCCGGGCCGCGGACGGCTTCGAGATCGGCGTCGGCGACGCCAACGCGGTCGGCGGCACGTCCTCGCCGACCGGGGTCACGCTTTCCTATTTCGAAGGCACCGGCTGGAAAGTCACCCACGTCGAGGTGCCGGCCGACGGCTGGCTGCACGTGGCCTGGCGCAACAAGGCGGACGAGATGCAGCTGTTCATCGACGGTGCGCTCGCCTACTCGGGCACCGCTGCCGGCCCCGGCCGCGCCGCCGGCTTCATGAACTTCGGCATCCGGCACAACAACGTCGAGGGCTTCGAGGGGCTGATAGACGACGCCTTCCTCTGGGACGACTCCGAGGCGCCGCTGCGCGACGAGGACATCGCCGCGATCGCCGCCCGCGGCGTCGCGGATTTCCTCGGGCTCGATGTCGATAGCGACGGCGACGGCCTGCCCGACAAGTGGGAGACCGCCAACGAACTCGACCCCCGCGACAACGGCAGCACCGACCCGGTGAACGGCGCCAGCGGCGACCCGGACCGCGACGGCCTGGACAACGCTAAAGAGTTCGCCAGAGGCACGGACCCGCGCGGGGCTGACACCGACTCTGACGGCGTGCCAGACGGTGCCGAGGTGGCCGCAGGCACCAACCCGCGCAACCCCGACAGCGACCGCGACGGCCTGAGCGACGGCGACGAGGCGGCGCGCCGCACCAACCCGCTCGACGCCGACACCGACGGCGATGGCATCGGCGACTCGGCCGAAGTGGCGCTGGGCAGCGACCCGCTCGACCCCAAGAGCGGCCCGTCGACGGACGCGGCGCTGGTGCTGCACTTGCCCTTCGACGGCGACGCCAGCGACGTCTCTGGCAACGGCAACAACGGCGAACTGCTCGGCGAGCCGACCTTCACCGCCGACACCCCGGCGGTGCTCGGCGGCGGGCTGGCGCTGTCCGTCGCCAACGGCGGCGGCACCGAAAACAACGGCGTCACTGTCCCGGGGAATGAGCTGCTCGCCTCGAACGTGTTCACGCTCGCCTACTGGGTGAACCCGGCCGAGGCGCAGGGCAACGCTGGCCTGGAGCGGCTGACCAGCCGCGAGGGCGACGCCTTCGAAACCGCCATCGGCGACCGCAACGCCGTCGGCGGCGCGGCCGACCCGCTGACGCTGAGCTACTACCAGACCACCGGCTGGCACAGCACCGGCATCGCGCTCCCCGCCGGCGAGTGGTCGCACGTCGCCTGGCGCAACGGCGGCACCGGGCCGCAGGACATGAGCCTGTTCGTCAACGGCTTGCCCGTGTTCACCGGTGTCGGCGTGCCCGCCGCCGGGCCCGGCGCGGGCTTCATGAACATCGGCACCCGACACAACACGGTCGAGGGGTTCGAGGGGCTCATCGACGACCTGCGCCTGTACTCCGCGCCGCTGCTGGATGCCGACATCGCCGCCCTCGCCGCCGGCTCGGGCGCGGCACTTTTTAAGATAACGCGGGTCGCGCGCGACCCCGCCTCGCGTGCAGTCTCGCTGACCTGGGAGTCGCGGCCCGGGCAGCGCTTCACCGTGCAGAAGTCCTCCGCCCTGGCCACCGCCGGATGGGTGGCCGTGTTAGAAAACATCCCGGCCGCCGCCGAGCCGGCGGTGACGACAACCGCGGTGGTCGATACCCCGGCCGAGGGCGCGGCCTTCTACCGCGTCGGCCTCCTGCCGGCTCCCGCCCCGCTTCCCGGCGACTAAGGCGGCGCGCCGGGCTGATGTCCCCCGCGACCAGCAAGCTGTTTATGGGCGGAGTGTCGTCAGAAGTCATGCGCGGCACGGCGGCTGGCTGAATCACGGGTGTCGGTGTGCGCTATGGCCCGGCCTTGGGTCCAACCTCGGCCCTCTCCGTGGCGACTTTGGCCTTGAGTAATTCTTCCCTCACGCGCCCGGCTCGCGCGGTCGAATACCAGGCCAAAGCGACGATCAGGAACAAGACCGGCAGGCTCAGGAGCAGCAGCACCACTCTGCCCGCCGTCCCGTCTCTGCGTGCCTGCATGATGACTAGCACGATGCCGCCGATGACGCATAGCCCGGTCACAGCAATGAACGGAATCCACCAGTCAACCTCCTTCACGGGGACTGAGGTCGTGATGGTGGAGACGGGGACATCCACTTGCACGGTGAATGGTTCCCCTTGGAACCGGCACAGTTCGATGCGCGTGCCGCTCGGCGCCTTCGCGCCGAAACTGGCGGTGCGCAGCCATTCGTCGGCGAGTTCGCGAAAGTTGCCGTCCAGCTCTTCGCGAATGGGATCCCCGCCGATGTGTCGGATGAACTGGACGCGATTCGCGCCGGCTTGGATCAGTTCCAGCCGGACGGAGACACCGTGGAGCATCGTCTGCGGGTCGTGTCGCAGGGCGAGGGTGGGGGAGCCGGCGCTGGAGAACTGGGCCAAGCCGGATCCGGACGCGAGCACTTCCCAGGTCAGGGTCACGGCCGACTCGTTGTGCTGGCAGTGGCCAAAGACAGAAACCGAGCTTGAGTCAGTCGAGGTGAATGGCAGCGCGACATGGAGCATAGCGCGTACCGCCTGGCCATCGGGTTGGCTCACCTCGAAGAGAGTGCCGGCGACTGTGCGTTCAGCAATCGCTGGCAACGCGCCGATGGGGCGGATGTCTTCAAATGCCTCCTGGGCCAGCGCGGCATCCGGGAGCATGAAACCGAGCCGCCACAATTGCCGGCCCGGCGAGAGGATGCGGAAGGGATGGTTGACCGTGTCCTGCGCCGGTTTGACCAAGGTGCCGGCAAACAACGGGACCATGTTCGTGGCGGGCGACTCGGGGCCGTCCAGCACGGCGCGCAATTCGGCATGGCCCTGACCGACCTCTGCGGTCACGTCCACGATGACGACGTTGTGGCTCACGCCCACGGGTGCAATGTCAAACTGCGTGACGCCGGAAGGAGCTGACCCGCGCATGAGCACGCTGATGACTTTGCCGGATATGTTCTGCCGAGGCACGCGGAAGTCCTCCGCGCCGTTGCGACCCACGAGCACCACACCGCGTTCGCTGCGCGTGACCCGGCCGACGTTGGGGCGATTCTCGTGCCGATAGACAACGAGGTCTCCAGGGGTGAATGCGCGCGCGAGCTTCCAAGTGAGCACATAGCTGCCTCGCGGGATCTCCGGCGTAGCCGCATTGGTCGCCACTTGGAAGGATTGCAGGACGAACGTGCGGAGCAACACCGCAATGGCCAGCGCGGGCACGATGGTGCGTCCCAGAAGGCGCTTGCCGGAGGCGGCACGTGAGGCGGGCGCGCCGATGTTTTTCGCGAGCATCCAGAGAAACGCCGCGCCCGCGAGGAGGATGGTCGTAGCCAGCGCGATGGGGAGCACGACGTTTGAACCCACTCCGGCACCATCAAAAAGGGGCCGATGGAGCCGATGCTCATCCGACAATCGCAGCAGCCACAGGGCGCCAAATGTCGCCAGGCAAAGCCCGATGATCCACACGTCCCAACCCTGCCAGCGGGGCTGCGGGGCTGGTTTAAGGTCAGACCCGATGACAGCCGTCGGCGCGCCCGTGTTCGTTTTTCGCCGATGGACCATTTCCACGATGAACGCCACGCCAGTGAATCCGAAGAAACCTGAGAATCCGAAGAACCCGAGACACCAGCGTAATCCATCGATTCCCGACAAGCCGACAAACCCCAGGAAACCGAGGAAGCCAAGCGCAGAGAGGTTCGCGAGCTTGAAAGCCAGCGGTGAGGTGAAAGTGATGCCGAAGAAGGCCCCGACGAGGTGACCCCAACTGGTTTTCGGTGCTTTCCGCGATGACTCTCCCACCGAAGGCGCGCCTCCATTTTTTCCCGTCATCCAAATCACGAACTGAAAGAATGCGGCTATCGCGATCAAAGCAAACGTGCCGATCGCGCTGTCCCGATACTCCGCGGGACCGAAGATAGCGAAACCGGCAAGAATGATCAGAACCAGGCCCATCGCCCCGAGATTGAACTCCGCCTGACGCCGGCCGCCGGAGTGCCCGCCTTCCGCTTGCGGCTCCTCATGCTTGCCGCCTCCGGGCGTCGAAACCACCGTCTCGACCTGCGTGCGAAATTCGCCGGCAGTCTGGAAACGCAGCTCCGGCTTCGTCTCTAAGGCGCGCAGAACGATCTCATCGAGCCGCACGTCAATCTGCACCTTGCTCGAAGGCGGCTGGAGTTTGTCGGCGGGGAGTTCGCCGGTGAGCAGTTCGTAGAGCACCACGCCGAGCGAGTAGATGTCCGCGCGATGATCGGTGCGGTGATGCGCCTTCTGTTCCGGGGCCATGTATTGCGGCGTTCCGGCGGGCTGGGTCTCTGCCAGGCCGGCATCCGCGCCATCGGCGTGGAGCATCTTCGCGATGCCGAAGTCGGCAATCTTCTCCCGGCCATCTTTGTCGAGCAGCAGATTCTCGGGCTTGATGTCACGATGCACGATCCCGTGCTCGTGCGCGTATTGCAGGGCCTCGCAGACGGGCGGCACCACCGCCAAGGCCTGCTCGGGCGTGAACCGGCCCGCCTTCATCGCCTGGCGCAGATTGACGCCATCGATAAACTCCATGAGCAGGTAGAAGAACCCGCCCGCCTGTCCGAAGTCGTAGATCGTGACAATGTTTGGATGACTCAAGGTGGCGAGGGCCTTTGCCTCGTGGCTGAACCGCTCTGCAAATGCCGGATCGTGCACGCGCTCGGGGGCAAGGAGTTTGAGCGCGACCAGCCGGCCCAGCGCCTTTTGCCGCGCCTTGTAAAGGACGCCCATACCGCCGCGGCCGAGGTATTCGAGGATTTCGAGCTGGGGAAAATGCGGCGCCAGTTCATCACGCGTTGGCGGTGGTTGCGCGGGCGTGTTGTCGGTCACGGTGTCGCCCGTGAAATTCAGCGCCATGACGCAGCGCGGGCACAGGCCTGCGGGCGCATCGGTCGGCAACTCGGCGTGACATCTCGGGCATGTCGATGTTGAAGATTGGCTCATACCCCATCCATTACCGGTGCTCTATTGCTTGTTACAGGCATGCGGCCAGATGGCGCATTTCTGCCTCGAGATCCGCGTCTTCGCTCACCGTTCTCGCCACTTCCTCGCGGAATACATCGCGGAACCGCTTCCGCAGCCGATGCACCGCCACCCGCGCCGCTCCTTCCCCGCCGCCGAGGCGCGCGGCAATCGAGCGGTAATCGAGTGATCCGCGCTCCGCCATCAGGCATTCCTTCAGGGCTTCGAAATGGTCCGGGTGGCCACGCTCCACAGATTCCGTACGCAGCCGGTCGATCGTGACATTCAACAGAGTCAGCGCCCACTGCCGGTCATAGGCCGCGTCGGCCGCGTGCGTCGGCATCGCATCCGCCCGGTAGCGGATTTCAGCGATGTCGGTGTCGAGCGGTAACGGGGTTTGCGCGCTGCCGCGTTTTTCCGCTGTCGCGCGCCGCCATTCCTTTGCCATGAAGTTTTTGAATGCCGTGATCAAGAACGTCCTTAATTTCCCCTTCTCGCGATCGGCATCCGCGAGCCAACGATGGGCCAGAAGCCGCGCGAAGAACTCCTGGGCAAGATCCTGGGCATCATGCGGCGACTGCCCGCTCCGCCGCGCGTAAGCGTAGAGCGGATACCAATAGGCCCGACACAACGCCTCCAGTGCCGCCGCGGCATCAGTCGTCTCGGTCTGCGTGGCGGCGAGCACGATCGACCAGCGAGTATTGGGAAACGCAGGCGATTGCGCGGTGGAAGATCGCGGGTTCATTGACTGGGGCAGTGTGCCGCCCTTCCTTACCAAAAACGAATCAAATGTTACGCCGTAGCGCCCGCAGAGCTCCATTCACGGTGCTGTCCCTCACCGAATGCAATGAGGTTCCAGCCGCCCGGGGCTGATCGTTCACTTCGTGGCCTCTGCATTGATGTCGACGCCGGGCCTGAGCGTCATTTCCACCTTGTCGCTTGTGAGCTTTCTCTCATGAAAACGCACCGACCGGGGAGGATTCCTCGATGTCTTTCCCTGGCCCCGGCCGGGAGGGGGTTGCTTCCGGGGGCTGGCGCTGGGAACAGAGGCGTGTGTCACGGGAGGGGGATGGGAATGGGTCTGTCCCGAACGGCACTCAGTTAAGAGAGCGTAACACAATCCGTTCTTAGCAAAACAAAAACAACACGCCGAGCGCGATGCCTGACGATGAGGCGGGTGCGGTGAGTTGGAGAGGGTGAGGATCATTCCTTCGTCGTGAATTGCGGCGCCCTGCAGGAACGCCGAGTCAACCACACCGACGTTTGATTGCCACTTCGGCGGCGGATTGCGCGTCGATCCGACTGCCTCACGGCGGATTTTTGCACGGGCGAAAAAAGCATGAAAAAATCGGGGGACGACTGGGAGTGGCGGGCTAAGACCGCCATACTGACTCGAGCATTCGACTCAGACTGGTCGCTCGCTATGTCAAAACGTGTTCGTTTCCATGGCGGCCCCAGCCCGCCACTCC